>DHJO01000002.1 GCA_002404375.1 Gemmatimonadales bacterium UBA4718
GTCTCTACCTCCCGCTCGGCAAGATCCCACCGGCTCTTCTCTTCGACGAGATGGAAGATCCGCTGCCACGACTCGCTATCCGCGACGTACACCATTCCGCGGAAGATTCTCCGATTGGTGGGGGTGCTGAAGATCGTCGGGCTCAGGATGCGGTCCAGATGTTCGTCGGAGTGGGTGTGGTCGCGCAGGATCAGCTGCTTCGCCGTGCGGCTGAATCGTTCGCCGATATGCATGTCGAAGCGGCTCTCCCAATAGCTATGCCCCAGGGCGGCGGTCGACGATGTGATCGTCAGCTGGTGAGGCACAAAGTAGTTGTGCGCAACCGAATCAGCCGCGAGATGTGCGAGGTAGCCCAGGCCGAATGCGCGCAGGGGCTCGGATTCGGCGTTGTTGTGGATCTCGAATCCGACATTCCACGAGTGGCAGTGCCTCCCAGCCGCGGCGTATTTCTTGGCCATGCTTGTGTCCGCGGCGATCGAGCCGTACAGGAAGTCGTACGGAAACGCCGCAAGCAGCTCGGAGATGCTCGACGGCAGGAGCGGCAGCGAGCGCATCACTGCTTCGCCCAGGAAGATGTGCGTACCGGGAGTCCAGGCGTGCGCGACTGACGGCGTGAGCATCAGCGCGAGCAGAACCGCCAATGCCAGGCCACCTACCGAGAGTGCGTGCGGCGTGGAGCGCCGCATTGCGCCCGCCCTAGATCCCGATGCGCTTACGCTGCCGGCGAACGGCTTTCCGAAGATCAGTTAGCTCGTCCTTCACGACATTGTTGATTGCGTCGCGGGCGGTATCGACGTAGTCGCGCACCTGCTCCACTACGTCGTCGACGGGAATGCGGTCAATCAGATCCTCGCCGCGTTCCACCGCCGTGTTGAAGCCTCGCTTCGCCCGCGGTGCCGCCCAACGCGCGCCTTCAGCGGCCCGGTCGCCAGCCCATCGGGCTCCGTCAACTCCCCGGCCGCCTGCCCACTTCGCTCCCTGGAATCCCGCCAGGCCGGCGAGCGCTGCTCCGCGCCCCGCGTACCGCATGAGAGGTCCGACCGGGCGATTTCCCGACGGCCCCCGTCTCAGCAAGAGCGTGATTCCCGCGCCTACCGCCGCGCCAATGAGAGCCGCTGTGAGAAGGTCGTATTGCTGCTCACGTTCCTCGTCCACTTCCATTTCTGGGTCGGACGCGAGGGCGCGGTTTCTCCCAGCCGTCGGCTCCGCTTTCGTCGTAGTCCCCATCGAACAAATCCTCCTCGTCAAATGCCTGATTGATTCCCGTCTGCACTCCGCGAATGGTCGACGCAGTCGTCACGAACGCCGACTCCGCTTCTTCCTGCACAACATCAAGGAGCGCATTGAGCTGCTTCATGCGATCCTCTGCTCCCGAAAGCGCATCCTGCAGTCGCTGGTTCACGACGGCAACCGTCTGACTCACCTGCTGGACATCGACGCGAATCGAGGTCGTGATGTAGTCCACGTTGTCCGCGATCGCGCTCGCGTGGCGCATCAGTGGATTGACGTCGCCATAAATCTTGTCGAGCATGTCGCTGACCTTCTTGTAGCTCTTTCTGAAATTCCAAGCCGCGGGAACGAGTGCGACGGTGAGGATGATCACGGTGATGGTCATCACGCCGCTGGCGATGCCGGTAGTCTTTTCCCACAAGCCCGGCTGCGCTACCACCTGCTTGGTGTAGATCGTATCCGGAAGCGATCGAGCGACCTGCTGAAGGAGCTCGGCGCCGCTAATGATCCATCCTGACATGCGCGGTCAAGTGTGCAAGGGAGAGGCCAGTTACGGACGTGTTTTGTCCAACGGTACAAAGAGTGCTCACTGCGATATATTTTCGCAACACGCTGTCCGCCACCGTCCGACTGGATTCAGGAGCAAAATGCCCGCAGTACAGTTCGTCGTTGAGGGAGGAAGACCCCTCAGCGGCTCGATTCGTCCCTCTGGGAACAAGAACGCGGCGCTGCCGATCGTCGCCGCTGCCATCATCTCCGAGAAGCCTGTTCACCTCGAGAACGTGCCACGCATACGGGACATCGAGACGCTGGTCGAGCTCATTCGCTCGGTAGGCGCGTCGATGGAGTGGGTTGGACAGAACTCGCTCGACGTTCACGCCAAGGATCTGCGCCCGGCCGATCTCAACCCGACGCTTTGCGCCAAGATCCGCGCATCCATTCTGCTCGCGGCACCGCTCCTCGCCCGCTGCGGCCAGGTGACCCTGCCTCCGCCCGGTGGCGACGTCATCGGACGCAGGCGATTGGACACGCACTTCCTCGCGCTCGAGCAGCTGGGCGCCAAGTTCACGCACGGAAAAATGATCGAGATGCGCGTCAACGGGTTTAAGGGCGCCGACGTGTTCCTCGACGAGCCGAGCGTGACGGCAACCGAGAACGCTTTGGTCGCTGCATCGACAGCTACCGGCACCACTGTCCTGCGAAACGCGGCGAGCGAGCCCCACGTGCAGGACCTGGCGCGTTTTCTCATCGCCTTGGGAGCACAAATCGAGGGCGTCGGAACCAACACCATGACGATTCACGGCAGCCGCAGTCTGGGCAGCAAGACCGTGACCCATCGGATCGGCCCCGATCACATTGAGGTTGGCTCCTTCATCGGCCTCGCCGCCGTCACGAAGTCCGAGCTGAGAATCGAGAACGCCGGTATCGAGCACCTCCGCTCGACCCGGATGGGATTCTCGCGACTCGGGATCGAGTGCGTGGAGGACGGTCCAGACCTGATCGTGCCCGCCAAGCAGTCGCGCCAGATCCAGGCCGATATGGGCGGCCACGTCCCCAAGCTGGAAGATCAGCCCTGGCCGGCATTCCCGGCCGATACGATGTCGATTGCGATCGTGACGGCGACACAGTGCGAGGGGCTCATCCTAATGCACGAAAAGATGTTCGAGTCGCGCATGTTCTTCGTCGACAAGCTGTCGACCATGGGCGCCCGCATCGTGCTCTGTGACCCACACCGGGCGCTGGTTCACGGCCCGTCGCGTCTGCGCGGGGCGTTCCTCGAATCGCCGGACATCAGGGCGGGAATGGCGCTGTTGCTTGCCGCCCTCTGTGCCGAAGGAACCAGCTTCATCAACAACGTCGGACAGATCGAGCGCGGTTACGAGCGCATAGATGAGCGCCTCAACGCGCTCGGCGCCTCGATCACTCGCGTCGACGATCGGCGCCACTAGGCGTGAGTGATGTACCGAAGGAGGTAATCCCCGACTTCGAGAGTTGGAGGATTCGCGCATTCACCACGACGCGTGACGCGGGAACCTTCAGCCTATCGAGCACGGAGCCGGTGAACGACGTCATGGCCCGCTGGACTTCCGTGCAGCGCGAGCTGTCGGAGACGGCTCGCAGGCTGGTGTCGCTCAGGCAGGTTCACGGAACGCGGGTCCTCGTCCACCTTGGGGGCTGGGAAGGGTGGCTCCGCGCGGGGGAAGAGGCGGATGGGCACATCGCGGCCGAGAAGGGCATAGCGCTCACAGTAGGAATAGCCGACTGTGTCCCGGTCTTCATAGCGCACCCATCAGGCGTTGTCGCACTGCTTCACTCCGGCTGGCGAGGGACGGCGGCGCGCATCACTACCGAAGCGATCGCGGTGCTCGCCCGCCAGGGCCTCCCGCCGGACGAGCTCGCGATTCATCTGGGACCCGCGATCTGTGGGCGGTGTTACGAGGTGAGTATCGAGGTGCGTGAGCAACTGACCGGGGAGCCCGCGACGAGGCCCGGCCAAGTCGATCTGAGGTCGCTGATCGCCGAGCACGCCACCGAGATGGGCGTGCAGAAAATCACTGTCAGCTCATTCTGTACGCGCTGCGACAACGAGCGATTCTTTTCTCACCGAGCAGGCGACTCGGGTCGTCAAATCGCGGTCATGGCCGCGCAAGCTTAGGCGTATCGGTCGCGAAACTAATTGGATGCCAGATCGGTCCGGAGTCCGAATGCCGCGGCCAGTTGACTCGTGTCAGCCACCTTTCTACATTGTATAGGGCGTTCAACTCGGCGGCCAACCGGAATGTGGGGATACCCCCACATTTTTTTGTCCTCAGAATGGACCTCGAAGCTAGATGAACGGAGCGCTGGAAAACATTGTGGCGTCGGAAATTAAGCCACTTGGGCTAGAGCTCTTCGAGCTCAAGCTCGGCGGAAGTAATGGCCGGCCTGTGATCGATGTTCGAGTCGAGCGCGAGGACGGCGAAAAGGTGACGGTCGAAAATTGCGCGGCCGCGTCGCGCGCAATCGAAGCGAAGCTCGATGAAGAAGATTTCGGCGGCAAGCGATACGTCCTGGAGGTGTCCTCTCCGGGTGTTGAACGGCCACTGAGAAATGCAAAAGACTGGCGTCGTTTCGTGGGCAGCAGCGTCGTAGTGACGACGAATGTGCCCGGCGATCCCGCCGGGCGCAGGACGGACGAGGTTGAGATCGTCGGTGTCGAAACAGATGCAGGCGAAGAAATCATAAGGGTGCACGATGAGCGCGGCCACGAGCGGCGCTTTCCGCTCGCCGCGGTGGAGAAGGCGCGGTTGGCGTTTCACTGGAAAAGGTAGAGGCATAGGACATGGCGGCTTCAGTAGAAATTCTGACAGCGATCCGCGAGTTGACCAACTCGAAGCAGATCGATCGCGCCGAATTGCACGGGCTTCTCCAGGACGGCATCAACGCCGCCCTCGCCAAGAAGCACGGGCCCACGGTCCAGGCTGAAGTCGAGATCGACGAGAACAAGGGCGCCATTCGCATTGTCCTGTTGAAGACCGTAGTCGAGGAAGTGACTGACCCGGCGAGCCAGATCTCACTGGAGGAGGCTCGCTTCGAGGACGCGGAGTTCCAGGTCGGCGACCAGATGGAGATTCCGGTCGATTTCGCCGAGTTCGGCAGAACGGCGGTGCAGGCCGCAAAGCAGCGGATCATCCAGCGCGTGAGGGAAGGCGAGCGCTCCAAGATCCGCGACGAGTTCTCCAGCAGAGTCGGCGACCTGCTCTCGGGAGAAGTCCAGCAGATCGAGCGCGGCAAGCTGGTGATCATGCTCAACAAGTTCCGCGAGGCGGAAGCGATCATTCCTTACCGCGAGCAGAACCATCGCGAGCACTTCCATCAGGGAGATCCGATCCGCGCCGTTCTGAAGCGCGTCGAGGAGACTCCAAAGGGACCACGTCTCGTGCTGAGCCGCGCCGATGCTCTGTTCGTGAAGGCGCTGTTCAAGCTCGAAGTGCCGGAGATACAGCAGAACCTCGTTGAGATCCGCGCGAGCGCCCGAGAGGTCGGAAGCCGCACCAAGATCGCCGTGTTCTCCCGCGACGACTCAGTCGATCCCGTGGGCGCATGCGTCGGCCTCAAGGGCTCGCGAGTGCAGGCTGTGGTCAACGAGTTGGGGGGCGAGCGAATCGACATTGTTCCATGGTCCGCTGATCCCGAGCGGTTCGCCAAGCTCGCACTTGCCCCCGCGCGCGTCGCTCGCGTGTTCAGCGATCCCGCGACGAAAACGATTCAGGCGATCGTGGATGAGGATCAGCTATCGCTGGCGATCGGCCGCAATGGACAGAACGTACGTCTCGCGTCCGAGCTCACCGAGTGGAAGATCGAGCTTTATTCCAGTCGCGAGTGGATGGAGCGCGGCACCGATCAACCGATTTTTGCTCCGCTTCCGACGGACGAGCCCGTGTCGGGCGTGAATCCGCGGCTGGCCGACATCGAGGGAATGCAGCCGGCAACGGTCGCGGTCCTGGAGGAGGCTGGGTATCGCACACTCGACGACATCATCGATCTCGAGCGCGAGGACTTCCTGCGTCTCCCGGGGATCGCGCCGGAGGAAGCAGACCGGCTGATGGCAATCATCAACGAGCTGACCACTGACGAGGCGCCTGAGACAGCTGAGGAAGCAGTGGCGGTCACCGCCGCGGATGCAGAAGCGAGCAGCGAGATGGCGTCCGAAGGCGGAAACCCGGCCGCGGAAGTGGGCCCGGAAGGTACGAAGACGGAGTAAGGGGATGGAACCCGTTCAGACGCGCAAGCTCCTTGGCCTCATCGGCCTTGGGGTTCGCGGACGCGGGGCGATTGTAGGTGTTCAGCAGGTTCGGGAGGCGGCACGGCGCGGCAAGTTGCAACTCGCTATTGCGGCGCCCGACGCTTCGATTAACAGTTTGAATAAAGTGTTGCCGCTGTTGCGGGCCCGTGGAATTCTGGTTCTGGCGGGACCGTCGGCAGTCGAGCTCGGCTCGGCAGCGGGGCGAGAGTCGACGGCGGTGATAGGTATTGTAGACAGAGGTCTGGCAAAGGGGATTCGGGCGCTCAGCCCGACGCCGATGCCGGACGGTCGTAAGGAGGAGTAGGGTTGAGCAAGCTTAGAGTACATGATCTGGCGGGCGAATTCGGGGTTCCAAGCGACGAGGTGATAAGCCTCCTTCGGCAGATGGACGTTCCCGTTCGCAGCCATCTCAGTCCCCTCAGCGACGATCAGGTCGCTCGCATTCGCGCTCGGTGGGAGCGCGAGAAGCGCGCGCGCGTCGCGGCACCTCCCGCCGCGACTCGTCGGCGTCGTGGAACGGCTGCGGCGGTTCCAGCTCCGGAAGTGAAGCCGGAGCCAGCCGCTGCATCGGAAGGTCCCGCGCGGCGGCGCCGTCGGGCTGCGACGGAACCCGCTACAGAAGTTGCGATATCCGAAGCACCAACGGTTCCGGAAGTCAAAGTGCCGGCGCCCATGGCAGTGCCGGCGCCTGCGCCGGCTCCCATCGCCGCATCCGCCAGTGACGCTGCGGTGGCGGACCGTCCACGGACCACGTCGGCGCCCGCCAGGCAATCCGTTCCGTCGGCTCCTGCGCAGACTACGCACAGCACTCCCGAGCGGGCCGATGGGCGCGACCGGGAACGTCAGCGTCCGCAACCGGTGGTCCCGGGTGCACCCCGTCCGCGACCGATTGCTACCGGCGCGCCGTACACTCCGCCTCGTCCGGTTGCTTCAGCCGCGCCGGGCGCCAACACTGCTCCGACTCGCCGCGATGACCGTGGCGCTGGAGGAGGAGGGGGAGGCCGCGGTGAGGATCGTGGCTCGCGTCGGGGAAAGAAAGGGAAACGAGGGGTTGATCAGGAAGCGGTATCGGCGAACATCGGCAAGACGATGGCGTCGATGCGTGGCCCGATTCGCCGCGGCGGTGCTCGCCGCGCGGAAGATGGCACGTATCGAGAAGAGCTTGCCGCACAGCGTCAGGCCGAGGTCGAGCGCGAGAAGAAGACTGTCCGCGTCAACGAGTTCATCACCGTCAGCGAGCTGGCGCAGATACTGAAGACGCCCGCGGTTCAGATCGTCGGATTCGCGTTCAAGAATCTCGGACTCATGGTGACGATCAATCAGCGGCTCGACTTCGACCAGATCGAGCTGATTGCCGGCGAGTTCGGCTTCCAGGCCGTGAAGGAGCAAGAGTACGCGGCCGATCTCAAGACCACACCGACGGCCGACGACACGGCGGACCAGCTGGAGTCGCGGCCCCCGATCGTGACGATCATGGGTCACGTCGACCACGGAAAGACGTCGCTGCTCGACTACATCCGGAAGGCGAACGTGGTTGCCGGCGAGTCGGGCGGAATCACCCAGCACATTGGTGCGTATCACGTCGACCTGCCCGGTGGAAAGTCGATCACTTTCCTCGATACTCCCGGCCACGAAGCATTCACAGCCATGCGCGCACGTGGCGCGCAGGTGACGGACATCGTCGTGCTCGTGGTGGCTGCGGACGACCAGGTGATGCCACAGACGATCGAGGCCATCTCCCACGCCAAGAACGCCGGCGTGCCCATCATCGTCGCGATCAACAAGATTGATCTTCCGGGCGCAAACCCGATGAAGGTAAAGCAGGATCTTCTCCAGCACGGTGTCGTGCTCGAAGAGTTCGGCGGAACCGTGCTGTCGAGTGAGGTGTCGGCGAAGAAGGGAACG
>DHJO01000018.1:0-8148 GCA_002404375.1 Gemmatimonadales bacterium UBA4718
GCGTCGTATCGAAAATCGTTGGACTGCGCGGCTGATTGCGAGACTGCACGCCTTCGTAGCCTGGTTGAATTGGGGGCGGCGTCACGGTAATCGGAGTCTGACTGCGATTTGTAGGCGGTGTCAACGGAATCGTGCTGAATGTGTCGATCGGCGTGAACCCGGGATTGGCGTACTGTCCGTGCTTGTCGCAGTCGCGCGTCGGCTCCGTTCCCGAGATGTAGAACTCCGTCGTGACCAGATTTCGCGGACAGTATGGTGTCTGCAACAACCCGCTGCTGATGTCGATGTCACGCGTGACGATGGAAATCGGCCGCGGCCAATCCGGCGGGGGTGGCTTTCTGCGATAGACCTCGGTCATGAACGCGGTCCACGCCGGCGCGGCAAGCACGCCTCCCTGGGCATTCTCCTTGATCTTCTGGGGCCGATCGAATCCCATCCACGCTCCGGCGACGAGATCAGCGGTGTAGCCGATGAACCAGACGTTGGTGCCATCGTTCGTCGTGCCGGTTTTTCCGCCAGCCGGATAATGAAATCCGGCACCCCACACGCTTCCCGCCGCGGTGCCTCGGCGCACGACGTCCTTCATCATGTCGACCATCAGCCACGCTTCTTCCGGGGAGAGAACCTGTGAGCGCGTGGGAGTCGGCTGCCAGAGAATCTCGCCCTTCTGGTTCTCGACTCTAATGATCGCATTGGGAGTCGCGCGCACACCGAGATTCGCGAATGCCGTGTACGCCGAGATCAGCTCGATCGGGTAGACTTCGGCAGCGCCGATGTGGATTGATGGATACGGCGGAATTGGAGTGGTGATGCCGAAGTTTCTGGCTTCGTTAATGACGCTCTGCTCGCCCAGCTCCATGCCGAGCCGGATGGTGGAGACGTTGCGCGACTCGTAGAGCGACTGGCGCATCGGGATCTCGCCGAGGAATTTGAGATCGTAGTTCTGGGGCGCCCACTCGGGTTGTCCCGGCACCTGGAGGACGAGCGGACTGTCGTTGACTATGTAGGATGCTGGTCTGCCGTTCTGAACGGCAGCGGAGTACACGATCGGCTTGAACGCGGAACCGGGCTGGCGCAGCGCCTGAACCGAGCGATTGAACTTCGAATCGTCGAAGTCGCGCCCTCCGATCATCACTCGCACCGCGCCGTTGCGCGGATCGAGCGCGAGGAAAGAGCTCTGCAGGTAGGGCGATATGCCACTGCCCTCATCACCTTCGCGGTGGGCGAGGTAGTGCTCGAAAGTCTCGTGGCTGTATGGCCCGAATCGACCGGCTTCGATCGCGCGGGCCTGGCGCTCGAGCGCGCGCTCGGCCGCGCTCTGCTCATCGAGATCGAGCGTGGTGTAGACCTTGAGACCCTGTTCGTACAGCTGCTTTCCGAACTGCGCGTCAAGCTGCTGTCTCACCCACTCGACGAAGTAAGGAGCGGTCTCGCCTGTCACAGTCTTGTCGGCTAGCTGCAGTGGATAGGCCTTCGCCCGGCTTGCATCCGCGTCGCTTATTTTCCCACTCTGGCGCATCAGCTCGATGACGGTGTTGCGCCGCTGGATCGCGCGCTCGGGGTAGCGAACGGGATTGTATCTGGCGGGAGCCTTGGGGAGCGCGGCGAGCGTCGCCGCTTCAGCGAGATTCAGATCGCGAACGGATTTTCCGAAGTAGCGTTGCGACGCCGTCTCGACTCCGTAAGCGCCGTGGCCCAGGTCGATCTGATTGAGATAAAGCTCGAGAATTCTCTTCTTGTCGTACTTCGATTCGATCTCGCGAGCAACTTTCGCTTCCTTGAGCTTGCGGACGATGCTTTTCTCGCGGCTGATCTTCTCGGGGAAGACATTCCGCGCGAGTTGCATCGTGATAGTGGAAAACCCCTGTGAGTAGCCGTGGATCGGTGACCGGATGACCACGCTCGCTGCGCGGTGCCAGTCGATACCGGCGTGCTGGAAGAAGCGCTTGTCCTCCGTGCTGACGAATGCATCCTGGACGATCTTGGGGATCTCGTCGATCTTCACCAGCGTCCGCCGCTCCAGTCCCAGCTCGGCGATGAAGCGTCCGTCGACCGCGTACAGCTTGGACGTCTGGTGGGGGGTGTACTCCGCCAGGATCTCGATTGACGGGCACTGATTGCCGCGGCAAATGAGGGCCCAGCTCGAGTAGAGCACGCCCGAGCCCAGTGCGACCAGGAAAGTGAGCGAAAGCAGCACCGCCCTGACGAGCGTTGGGTGGCGCTTGCGAAATGGAAGTTTGTTGTCGATGTCGGCAGCCATGCGGAGTGAAAAAAGATAACTGTGATACACCGAAGGTGACACCGCGGTCGGGCGTCCCTATCTTCCCCGCATGCACTCGAAGAATTCGCTGCTGGACGAGCTGTCCTGGCGCGGAATGGTGTATCAACACACGGACGGATTGCCGGACGCACTCGCAACCGATTCCGTGAGCGCGTATGCGGGCTTCGATCCGACCGCGTCGAGCCTTCACGTGGGCCATCTCGTGCCGGTGATGGGACTTGCGCATCTTCAGCGCGCGGGACACCGCCCCATCGCACTGGTGGGCGGCGGGACGGGGATGATAGGCGACCCGAGCGGCAAGACCGCGGAACGCCAGCTCGTATCGGAAGAAGAAATAGAGTCCAACTCGCGCTCGATCGAAAAGCAGCTCCGACGATTCCTTGATTTCGAGGGAACACATGCCGCGCGGATGAGAGACAACGCGGCGTGGCTGCGGCCGCTCAAAGCCGTCGAGTTCATGCGCGACGTCGGCAAGCACTTCACGGTGAACTACATGCTGGCGAAGGATTCGGTGCAGTCACGCATCGAGGGTGGCATCTCGTTCACCGAGTTCTCGTACATGCTCCTGCAAGCGTACGATTTTCTGGAGCTTCATCGCCGCGAAGGAGTGACGCTGCAGATCGGAGGCAGCGACCAGTGGGGAAACATCACCGCGGGGCTGGAGCTGATTCGGCGGGTGGCGGGAAAGACAGCGCACGCGCTGACAATGCCGCTGGTGACGACAGCCAGCGGATCCAAGTTCGGTAAGACGGAAGCGGGCGCGGTGTGGCTAGACGCGGCGCGGACGTCCCCTTACAAGTTCTATCAGTACTGGATCAACGTCGACGACCGCGATGCCGGCAAGTACCTGCGATTGTTTACGCTCATGCCGCGCGGGGAGATCGAGGCGCTCGACAAGCTGCTCACCTCAGCACCCGAAAAGCGCGAAGCACAACAGGCGCTTGCCCGCGACATGACTGCCCGCGTGCACGGTGAAGAGGCGGGACGCGTCGCGGAGGAAGTATCGCGCGTGCTGTTCGGCAAGGCTGACCCTGTGTCGCTCACGGAGCCCGTGTTGCGCGCTTTGAGCGAAGAGGTTCCGTTCGCGGAGTCGCGCGAGGCGCCCGGACTGCTGGATGCGCTCGTGACTTTGAAGCTTGCCGGGTCAAAGAGCGCGGCGCGCAGGCTGGTCGAACAGGGTGGAGTTTATCTGAATGGTCAGCGCGCAGGTGCAGACACGGATCTTGGCTCCGCGAAGCCGCTTGCTGGACGATATCATTTGCTTCGGAAGGGCGCGCGTGACTACGGGCTGGTGCGCGTCGGCCAGTAGTCGAGCCCCGCACCGGACAACAGCCCTCGTGCTAGGTTTTTCCAATGATCAGCGGCGCTCACTTTCTTCATTACAGCAAGGATCCGGAAGCTGATCGCGCCTTCCTGCGCGACGTGCTGGGACTCCGCTCGGTTGAGGCGGGCAAAGGTTGGCTGATATTCGCGCTGCCGCCCGCGGAGATTGCCGTGCATCCGTCGGAAGCAGAGTGGGCGCCCCCAAATTCGGTCGACGGCGTCTCGGGGGTCGCGCTCTATCTTATGTGCGACGACCTTGCCTCGACCATGAGATCGCTTCAGGCAAGAAACGTCAACTTCTCGCCCATCGCGGAAGCACAATGGGGCAGCGTTACCACCTTCCCTCTGCCGAGCGGGTCGAAGATCGGCCTATATCAACCGAAGCATCCTACCGCGCTGGGGTTGCGTTAAATCGCACATTCCGGGAGCGAGGCACACATGCTCTTCATGGTGATCGAGACGTACCGCGATGGTGATCCGAAACCAGTCTATCGCCGGCTCAAAGAGAAAGGCCGAATGGCCTCCCCGGGCGCGCGCTACGTTTCCAGCTGGGTGACGACCGACTTCGAGAGATGTTTTCAGGTGATGGACTGCGACGATCAACAGCATCTCGATGAGTGGATGTCCAACTGGAGCGACCTCGTCGAATTCGAAGTCATTCCCATCATCACATCAGAGAAGGCGAACGCCGCGATCGCGCCGCACCTATAGCGATCGCGGCATCCGCGCCTACTCTTCCGACGCCCGAGCTCTCCTCGACTTAGGCTTGGCCTCCTGAGCCTGGTCGTACCAGTTCTCCAGAGTGCGCGACGCCAGGTCGCGCCCTCCCAGACCAAAAGCGAGGCCGAGCGCGATTGCCAGCGCTCCCACGAATCCGGTGAACAGCGTGTTGATGAGATTCGTCGCGATCCCGAGCTGGTTGATCGCCACGACCACCGCGAACGACCACACCGCCGTGCGCGAGATATTGGCGAGCGTTTCCGGGTTGGAGAATCCTCCCTCGGCGGTCGCGCCGCGCACGATGTTCCCGAGCGCGCGAGCCGCTATTCCGCCGATGAACAGGACGAAGATCGCCACCACGAGATTGGGCAGCCAGAGCAGGAGCTGTCTCATGACGTCGGAGACGGCCGGCAGTCCCAGCACATCGAACGCAACGAGCAGAACCACTACACGCACGATCCATTTGACGATTCCCGCGACGATGCCAACCGAATCGATCCCCGTCCCCATCTTGGCCATGAAGTCGGAAAGCCCGGATCGCTGCATCAGCTCGTCGAATCGAATCGCGCGGAGAAGTCCGACCACTGCCCTCGCGAGCAGCGAAGAGACAAACCAGCCGATCGCGACAATGACGATGAAGGCAAGGATTCGCGGGATCGCACTGAGGATCATCGACAATGACTCTCGGAACGATGTTATCAGCGTGTCGGTGAAGGAGGGATGAACGACAGTCGTTTGGGGAACGGCTTGAACAAGCGCTTGAGCGGCAGTCTGGAGCAGCATGGTCATCCTCGCTTTGAGGTGATGGTCTTATGCGGTCACGCCTAGCTCTCCCTGAGAAACCTGAATTACGCTCCTTTCTTAGCCTTGTAATACTGCCGCGGATCGAGCGCATCACGAAGTGCATCGCCCAGCAGATTGAAGCCAAGCACTGCGGCCCCAATGGCAATTCCGGGAAACACGGAGGTCCATGGGGCAGTTTGAAGTTGGTACAGGTCTCGGCCGTCTGCAATCATCGACCCCCAGCTCGGCGCCGGCGGAGGCACGCCGAGTCCGAGAAAGGACAGCGCCGCCTCAGCCATGATCGCGCCGGCGACGCCGAGTGTCGCCGTTATGACAACCGGCGCGATGACGTTGGGAAGCACATGCTGAGTCATGATGCGGAGATCGCCGGCGCCAAGAGCTCTGATCGCCTGGATGTACTCGAGCTGTCTGACCACGAGCACCTGGCCACGAACTATCCGCGCCATCCCGGCCCAGCCGACAATCCCAATGGTCGCGAAGACGACTGCTTCCGATGGCTGTAGGGCGGCGACCATCGCGATGAGCAGCAGAAGAGTCGGAAACGCGAGCGTGACGTCGGCCAGCCGCATCACTATCTCGTCGACCCATTTGCCGTAGAATCCAGCCAGCAGGCCGAGCGACACGCCGAGCACAAGCGCGATTCCCTGCGAGATGAGACCGACGGTGAGCGAAACCCGCGCGCCAAAAACGAGCCGCGACCAGATGTCGCGACCCTGGATGTCGGTGCCCAGCCAGTGTTGCGCGGTGGGACGCTGGAGGATGTGCTGGAGATCGATCGAGATCGGACTCTGGCGCGCAATCAGAGGCGCCAGAACCGCCGCGAGGCTCATGACGACGACGATCCCAATCCCTATGCGCGCGCGATTGTCGCGAAGAAATCTTTGTCGCTGCTTGGGATCGAGCATCGTCTCCTCTTCTACGCCGATGGATCTCTGAGCGCCGCCGGCGTGTCCGGAGGCTGCCGCTTCCACCTGCGATGCTGCCAGAAGTACTGCGCGGGCACTACCCGCACCCAGTGCTCCAGACGCTCGGTAAAACGTGCAACGATCGCGTCCACGTCGCGATCCCGGTCGCCTGTTTGTCGCGCTTCGATTCGCTCGACGACAATCCGGTACCGGCCGTTTGGCTGCCGGACGGCGACGACGAACAGAACCGGAACCTCGAATCGCAAAGCGAATACCGCCGCGCCGCGCGGAGTCTTGGCCGGCCGCCCGAAGAATGGTACGAACGTGGAGGCGAGTCCCAGCACTCCCTGATCGGCGACGAACGCCACCGCACGCCCCGCGCGCAGCGAGCGCGGCGTGCGACGCACTGCTTCGGAATCGTGCACGATCGTCATTCCCATCTCTTCCCGGGTGTGATTGATGTAGGAATCGAAGAGCGGGTTGGCCATTCCGCGCACTATCGCGTCGAGCGGAATACCGCGGGCGGCCACGTAGGCGCCGGCAAGCTCCCAGTTGCCGAAGTGCCCGGTGACCATCACCGCTCCCTTGCCCTTCGCCATCACATCTTCGACTTCTTCCCACCCTTCGACCGTTTCAACGAGCCGCTGGAGCCCGTCCTTCCCGATTCCATCGAGCAGCGCGGTCTCGATAAAGCTTCGCCCGAGATGTCGGTAAGACTCGCGCGACAGGCTCACGACCGCTTCATGTGTGAGGTCCGGGAACGCCGCGGCGATCTGCTTCTCGACGACCCGCTTTCTTATTCGCAGCGGGCGATATCCGAGCACGCCGAGCCTCTCGCCGACCTTGCACGCCGCATCCCAGCTCAGAGCACGCAGCGCACCGATCGTCGCACGCATCGTGTAGTACTCGGCGCGATGAGCGAGCGTAGGTTTTCGCTCGAGCGTGTCGGGATGCTTCGCCTCCTGGCGAGTTTTCGTTACACTGGTCACGACGCCCCTGCCCCGGTTACGCGATACGTGAACTCGCGGGTATCCCGCGCCACACGATCCCAATTGTAGTGAGCCTCCACGGCGCGGCGTCCGGCGGCTCCCATCTGCTTGCGACGCTCCGGATTCATCAACAGCGAGCGAATTGCGCCCGTTATCCCGTCGGAATCGGTGGGCGGGACCACGATTCCCGTTTCCCCGTCGCGAACAGCCGAGCGCACACCACCGGAGTCCCCCCCGACTGAGGGAATGCCCGAGGCCGCGGCTTCGAGAAACGAAATACCAAATCCTTCGACGTTTATCTCGTTGTCCACGCGCGAGGCACCGAGGTATATCGTCGAGGTGGCGTAAGCCTCGGGAAGCTCGTCGTCGCGCATGGGGCCGACGAATCCGACTTTATCAGAGACGCCGAGCTCCTTCGCGAGCGCCCGCAAGCGGGCTTCGTCGACGCCTTCGCCGACGATGATGTAGCGCAGCTCGGGAAAATCGCGCCGCAGAGCCGCGACCGCCCGAATCCCCATGTCCTGTCCCTTGTGCGGCACGAGCCGCGCGACGGTCAGAATGACAGGCGCATCTCCCACTCCCCAGCGCCGGCGCAGCGCACCAGTATCACGCGACGGATTGAATCTCACCGGATCCGTCCCGAGATCGAGCGCGACGACAGGCGGCGGCTTTTCAATTCCGACCTGCTCCATCACATCCGAGGTGAGATCCGCTACCCATTTGGATGTTGCGACAATTCCTGACGCGTGCCCCATTATCGACTGCGCAGTCCTCCGCTTCAGCGCGCTGCGCTGCGCCTTCTGTCTCTCGCGGAGAAGATCTCCGCCGTTGACGTAGACGAGGTACGGAGTCCGCAGCTCCCTGTTCGCCCAGCGCACGGCGTATCCGACGGGCCTGATATTGCCGCAATGAATCACATCGAAATCCGGTGAGCGTCCCGATGTGAGCCAGCTCGCCCAGCGCAGCTGGTTGGAGAAGCGATTCGCGCGCTCGAACGGAAAGGGCTGGCGGTAGATGTTGTAAGTCTCCTGATCGTCGAACTCGCTGGCGCGTGCCGCGGCCACAGTGGAGACACTCATCGTCGTTTCGTCGCCATCGCCGAAGCGGCGGCACAGCTCGACGTGTC
>DHJO01000018.1:8229-9256 GCA_002404375.1 Gemmatimonadales bacterium UBA4718
TACGCCAGCGGATTCACGAACGCTTCGCCGGAAAGCAGATTGTGGATTCGCTGGTCGAACGTGTGGTTGTTGCGCACGAACACCTGCCCTTCGCGCCTGACGCGCTCTCGCTGCGCGGAGTTTTCCAGGTAATAGCCGATCTGGGCGAGGCAAGAATCAATATCCTTGTACCAGGCGCAGTGATCTCCCTCGCGCAGCATCTCGGTCAGGCCGGACGTCCCATGTCCGAGGTAGAATCCGCCGGCAAGAATGACCATCCAGGTGCGGTCGGAGGTGTAGCTCATTCCCCCCTTGGCCCGATCAGGATTCACGCCGAGCGAGATGTTGGAGCTGGAGCAGACCGCGGCGAACTCCTTCCCTTCCACTGGGCGTCCGCTCCAGTTGAGCGGCTTCCGCCACTCTTCCCAACCTTTGCCCCAGACTTTGATGTCGTACTTCTTCGCGATCTTCAGCAGAAACTGCGCGCGCGTCGGATCGTAGCCGGTGCCGATGAAACTGACGTCCGAATGATACCTTTTCTTCGGAGCAACGGGCTTGAGGTCCCGGTCGCCGGCAGCCGGAAGGAATTTGGCACGCAGTCCCAACGCTCTCCATTCGGCATCGAATCCCGAAACGAAGAAAGTCTGCGACAGCTTTCCAACAGCCACGATGTGGGCGACGTCAGGGCGATAAGTGCTCTTGTACCACTGTGGATCCTGGTACCACATCGAGTTGGGCTTTCCATCGATGATCGTCGCCACCGTATCTAGATCGAGAGCCAGGCACTTGCTGAGGATCACGAAGTCCGGCTTGAAGCGGCGCGCCTGCGACAACACCCACCTCTGCGTGAGCTTGCGGCCGATCACGCGTTTGGCGCGCCGGTCGTCTACGAGGAGCGTCTTGTGACCGGCCCTCTTCAGAGCGCGCTCGGTTCCGCTCTCCATCCGCCATGAATGGTGGTTGCCGATGATGAGGACTCTCAAGCTAGTGCTGACTCTCAGCTTTCATGACGGATCGATCGTTCCCAGAGTCGCGCGTATTTGGCCAT
>DHJO01000018.1:9313-10922 GCA_002404375.1 Gemmatimonadales bacterium UBA4718
CTGTATCTGTCGAACTTCTCAAAATACTGGTCGAGAGAAGTATACGTGTAATGAAGCAGCGAATTCTTCAGCTCTCCGATCGGCGCCCCCTCGGGGACATCAACGTGCTCGTGCACCTGGTTCGCGTTGTAACGCAGATCGCGCCGGAACAAACGAATGGGTTTGTCCTTTCCGCCTCCCCACCCACCGTGGCGGATCTCCTTTCCCAGAAAAAAGTTGCGCCGGGGGACACGGTTCGCCTGGCAGTCAGTCGTTCGAATAATCTCCTGGATCTCCTTCGCCAGCTCTGGAGTACACCGCTCGTCCGCGTCGAGGACTAAGATCCACGGCGTCTTCGCTCTCACGATCGCCTGATTCCGCGCTGAGCCGATCGTCGTGAACGGCGGGCTGATCACCGTCGCGCCGGCAGCCTTGGCCAGGGCAATCGTATCATCGAGCGAATCGTTCTCCACGACTATTACCTCGCTCGCCCACTCAACGCTCGCGATACACGCTTCGATGTTCGCGGATTCATCGTGGGCCGCGATCACCGCCGTAACGCCGGGCGAGCCGCGGCTCGATGGACTCACCCCGGACGCCGGCCCCGGGTGCGCGCGCTATTCGCGGCTCGATCGAAGCCTTCGATCGTAGTGCTCTCCGGAAATTCTCTCGCCACACGCGTACGCGCCGCCTTGCCCATCGCCAAGCGCGACTCTTCGCTCTGCAGCATTCCGGCGACAGCCGCGGCCGTCGATGCCGAGTCGTCGGGCGGATACAGCGCACCGCTGATGCCGTGCGCGACGTATCGCTGAGCGATGCCGCCCTCGCTCGCCACAGTCGGTATCCCGAGCGCCATGAGGTCGAGTATTCCGTATGCTCCGGTGTCGGCCTCCGCCACCACCCAGCCCAGGTACGCGTCCTTCATGAGATTCACCTGATCGTCGCGCTCGCCGAGGAAGCTCACCAGGTGCAGCACCCTGAGCGCGGCCGC
This sequence comes from Gemmatimonadales bacterium UBA4718, assembly GCA_002404375.1. Taxonomy (GTDB): domain Bacteria; phylum Gemmatimonadota; class Gemmatimonadetes; order Gemmatimonadales; family Gemmatimonadaceae; genus UBA4720. The sequence goes on from DHJO01000018.1 coordinate 10,284, forward strand.
CTGCATGCGGAGATCCTCGTCGTCCGATCCCGGCCCGACGATCATCAATCTCAGATTCGGATGCCGCGGCGCCAGCATGGACATGGTTCGAATCGCGGTGGCCGCACGACCGCGCGAGGTCGGATCATATATGCAGACGATGAATTTGAGCGGGGCTCCGTCCGGTTTCTCCGTGACGGGACCCTCCTCAGGCGACGGCGCCTTCGCCCCGTTCGACGGATAGCTCGCGAGATCCACTCCCAGCTCGGCGGAGCCGCTCTCGATCGCATTCTTCGGGATACTCGATGCGCGACGGTCCGTTTCGCTCGCGAACAGGTACGCCGTCTTGGTCAGCCAGGCGGCCAGGATTCCGGAGATGTGCATCTCCAGTTTTTTCCCGGACGGCGTCCACCGAACGACCGAGCCGCTGCGGGTCATCCAGCACGCCGTAGCCGCGATCAGGTGCTCGCGATCGGTCGTCACGAAGATCGCATCCGCGTCCCAGCGCCTGAAAATGTTTCTGAGTCTGCGCGCCGCCGCGAACACCCAGCCTTCGGTCGAGAACGGGATAATCTCGAACGGCTCGGGTATCGGCGTGTTCCTTGGCTGATTCGGAGCTCTGCGCGGCGACACCGCGAGATGCACGTTGCTGTCGGGAGT
>DHJO01000018.1:11058-15953 GCA_002404375.1 Gemmatimonadales bacterium UBA4718
TGAGCTTACCCGGCTGAAGGAACCATGGATGCCTCGTCGGCGTCCCCGAACTGCAGCGAATACAGACGATGGTACGCGCCCCGCCTCGCCAGAAGCTCGGCGTGCGTTCCCCGCTCGACAATCTCACCACGATCCAGAACGAGGATTTGATCGGCGTGTGTGATCGTCGATAATCTGTGGGCGATCACGAACACCGTCCTGCCTTGCAAGAGTCGGTCAACCGCTTCCTGAACCAGGCGCTCCGACTCGGTGTCGAGCGCGGAAGTGGCTTCATCGAGAATGAGGATGGGAGGGTCGGTGAGCAAGGCCCGGGCAATCGCCAGCCGCTGGCGCTGACCGCCCGACAGGCGCGTGCCACGCTCACCAAGGAGCGTATCGTAGCCGCGCGGCAGCTCCATGATGAATTCGTGGGCGTTTGCCGCCCTCGCCGCCGCTTCAATCTGTTCCTGGGTGTAACGATTGGTCGCGCCATACGCGATGTTGCTGCGCACGGTGTCGTGGAAGAGAACCGTCTCCTGGCTCACGATACCAGTGAGCGAGCGCAGCACGGGCAGCTTGATATCGCGGATGTCGATTCCATCGAGGAGGATGCGCCCGCTGGTCGGCTCGTAGAAGCGCGGGATCAGATCCACCAGCGTGCTCTTTCCAGAGCCGCTGGGCCCCACCAGCGCGACTACCTCTCCCTTGCTCGCGCTGAGGTCGATATGCGAAAGAACCGGCGCGTCTCCATAAGAGAAGGTCACGTTCTCGAACTCGAGGTGCCGGTCGAAGGTCGCCGTCTCCCGCGTTCCGCGATCGCGCTGGAATTCCGCCGGCGAATCGAGGATCTCGAAGAGCCGCTCCGCCGACGCGAGCGAAGATTGCGCGGTGGTACGCATCTGCGAGAGCTGCTTCAACGGCTGGAGCAGGCGGAGAACGAGAGTGAGAAACGCGAGAAGCGTGGCGCCCGTCATGGTTCCGCTCCTCAACACCTGCCAGGCGCCGATCCACAAGATGAGGACGGCGATGACCGTCCCGATGATCTCAGTCACTGGGGGCGCCACCAGCGCGAGGCGCGTCAGCTTGAGACTGCTGCTCGCGTATTTGTTGCTTCCCTCGGCGAATCTCCCTTCCTCGTACGATTCAGTCCGCGACGCCTTCACGAGACGAATTCCGCTGATCGTCTCCTGAAGCACGCTCGTCATCTCGCCGTGCACGTTGCCGCGACGAAGATTCCCTCGACGAAGCTTCCTGAGCATTGGCTGCAGCGAGAATCCGAGCAGCGGCAGGATGACGAGCGCGATCAGCGACAGCTGCCAAGAGATGCTGAACAGGATCGCGATGTACACGAGCACCAGCGATGCGCTCTGCAGCGACTGCGTGACGATCTGGGTGAGAATGAGGCGCGTCTCGAAGGTGTCGTTGATCACGCGCGACAGAATCTGTCCGGCCTTCATCTGGGTGAAGTAGCCAAGCGGGAGATGCGCGAGGTGGCGATAGACGGCGTTGCGTAGGTCGCGCGTCACGTACTCCTGGAGCGTCGCGCCGAACTGACCGGCAATCCACACCAGGAGATTCTTGAGAATCACCGCGATCAGCACGAGGATGATCACGTTCCGCAGGGAGTGCATCTCGTCGCCGGGCACGATCTGGCTCCCCACCGTCGCGTCGAGGAGCTTCGAGATCCACCCTGACTTCATCGCCGTCGATGGCTGATGAAAGAGGATGTTGAGGAACGGGATCAGGAGCGCGATCGCGAAGCCATCGAGCAGCGCCGCGACGAGATTCGCCACGATGGTGATCGCCATGCGCCAGAAGTGCGGGCGCAGGTATGGAAGGAGCCGCTTATAAACCGGCATTGCTCACGATATTAACGCCGGTTTGGTGCGCCGGCATTTACCGGCGCGGAGTGAGCAGCGCCAACGGGAGAATTACTTCCTCGGGCGTCACGCCCCCGTGAAGGAACGATCCGCGATAGCGGCTCTGGTACTCGCGCAGCTTCGTCGGATAGACGAAGAAGCAGTCGTTGGTGGCGAGCAGCGTATTCCCGCCGGCACCGCGCCGCGGCAGTCTCAGCATGTCCTCGCTCGAAAAGAGCAACGCCTGTTCCGGACGCTCGGCGCGCAGATCTTCGCCGAACTTGTAGCGGAGATTGGCGCTGGCGTCGCGCTTGGCGTACACCGTCGCGGGCGTGTTGCAGTGGATCGAGCCATGATCGGTCGTGAGCAGCACGGAGATCTTCCGGCGCGACGCCTCTTTCAGAACGCTGAAAAGCGCGGACCGCTGGAACCACTGCCGGGTGATCTGGCGAAGTGCGATCTCGTCCCGCGCGACTTCGTAAAGAATCTGCGACTCGCTGCGGCCGTGGGTGAGAAGATCGACGAAGTTGAACACGAACGCGCTCACGCCCTCGGGTCCGATCGCGGTGCCAAGATGCCGCTCGAGGTCGTCCGAGTTGGCGGAGGTCGAGATCTTCTGATAACGCACCGGAGTCTTTCCGCACAGCTCCTCGAGATGCGACTCCAGCAGCTCGCGCTCGTGTGCGTTGAGAGACTCGTCCTCTCGATCGGCATTGCCCCACCAGTCGGGGAGCCGGGCCGCTATCTCACCGGGGAATAGTCCGCTGAACAGCGCATTGCGCGAATACGGCGTGGCCGTCGGGAGCACGGCGTAGTAGTGCGTCGTCTCCACGTCGAAAAAAGGCGCGAGCAGCGGCTCGAGCACCCGCCATTGATCGAGCCGCAGACAATCGACGACGATGAACACCGCGGCTTTGTCGCGCTCGAGTATCGGCATCAGGAACTCCGCGACGATGTCGATCGAGAGCGGCGGACGGTTGCCCTCCAGGTTCTTGAGCCACTCCGGATAGTTGTCCTTCATGTACAGGGCGAACTCGCGGTGCATGTCCGGATAAAGACCCTGTAGCGATTCGTACAGGCCCATCTCGCCTGCAGCGGCGAGATCGACATCCCACCGCATCAGCTCGTCGTAGCGGTCTATCCACCCGCGCCAGTCGAGGTTGCGGTCGCGCTCCAGCTCGATGGCGCGGAATCTCTCGACGAAGCTGCGCGCAATCGCCTGCTGGCGGATCCGCGGGCCTTCCAGAATTCGCGTGACCACGGTGAGCACCTGCCGCGGATTGATCGGCTTGACCAGATAATCCCTGATGTTCACGCCGATCGCTTCCTTGAGCGTGGAGTCCTCCTCGCTCTTGGTAACCATCACAACCGGCAGAGTCGGGGCTATCTCGCGCACGTCGCGATACACCTCGAGGCCGCGCCTGCCCGGCATCTGCTCGTCGAGCAGCAGGATGTCGAACGGACGCCGCCTCAGCAGCTCGACGGCGTCGTCGGCGTTGCTCGCCCACTCTACGGTATAGCCTTTGGAACGAAGGAAGATGCGATGAGGCTCGAGGAGCTCACCTTCGTCGTCTACCCAGAGTATCGATTTTGGGGGGTTCAGGACCGGAACGGCCATATGATCGGAATGTAGCCGAGGGGTGAGTCCGTGCCTAGATTCGGAGAGTGATCGGCCAGCCACCTCGCTACACTCTTGCTACCCCTGTTTTTCGATTTCGCTCTCTCGCGGCGTTGTCGGGCCGGGCAGCGCTGGGTGGAGACCGCGAGACGCTCCTGGCGTGCCTCCAGCTCGGACGTCTGTGCGCGGGAATTGTCCCTCCCTATGAGCTGACCCGGGACGTGACTCTCGAGCGGACCGAGCACACCAAGCAGTGGCTGTCGTCGCTGGCGGTTCCCAGTGGAATCAGGTCGACGGCATTCGGCATCACCGGCGCTTTGGCCGGGCACGATAGAGCCCGCTGCGCGGTCGCTTTCGAGGACCTTGTCAAAGCCGCCGTCGGACAGTTAGATGAGGCATCACGCGCGGAGCTCAATGCGCTGGTGCACGAGCTGGGCGGATCCCCGACTGCGGGACACCCACGCCACACAGTCACTCAATTTCATCCGAGCTGAGTATGGCCGGCCATAGCAAGTGGAAGCAGATCAAGCATTACAAGGCGGCGACCGACGCCAAGCGCGGCGCCCAATTCACGAAGCTCATTCGTGAGATCACGATGGCGGCGAAGCTCGCCGGCGGCGACCCCGCGCACAATCCCCGGCTTCGCACTGCGATAGACGCCGCGAAAGCCGGGTCGATGCCGAAGGAAAACATCGAGCGTGCGATCAAGAAGGGGACGGGCGAGCTGGAAGGCGTTCACTATACCGAGGTCACCTACGAAGGCTACGGACCGGGGGGCGTCGCGATCCTCATCTCCGCGCTGAGCGACAACCCGACGCGAACAGTCGCCGAGATCCGGCACAAGCTCACCCGACTCGGCGGCAACCTCGGTCCTCCGCATTCGGTGTCATATCTGTTCGATCGCAAAGGGCTGATCTACATCGATGCGACCAAGTACGACGAGGATCCGGCCCTCGAGGCCGCGCTCGACGCCGGCGCCGAAGACTTCCGGGTCGAGGGCGAGCAATACATCGTGACGACCGACCCGCATTTGATGCACAACGTCCAGGCCGGGATCGAGAAAGCGGGGTTCGCGATCGCGGAGGCGGAAGTCGCTTTCATTCCCAAGAGCACCGTCCACGTCGCGGGGAAGAACGCGGAGTCGGTGATCAAGCTGCTCGAGGAGCTCGAGGACCTCGACGACGTTCAGAAGGTCTCGGCAAACTTCGACATGGACATCGAGCAGATGACCGGTGCGTGAGTCAGGGCCCGTCGTGGTCCTTGGCATCGATCCGGGCACCGCGGTCACGGGTTACGGAGTTGTTCTTAAGGAAGGTCGCAATCCGCTGACGCTCGTTGAATGCGGCGTGATCCGCACGAAACCGCGCGACGACCTGGCGCAAAGGCTGGCGGAGATTCACGACGGCGTGGCAGACCTGATTCGCCGCCACAAGCCGACG
>DHJO01000018.1:16050-19695 GCA_002404375.1 Gemmatimonadales bacterium UBA4718
GTGATACTGCTCGCGGGAGCGCAGGCGGGGATCGAGATTCACGAATACCCGCCGTCGGAGATCAAGAAAGCTGTAGCGGGCACCGGCGCGGCGACCAAACTCCAGGTGCAGTTCATGGTAATGCGACTACTAAGATTGAAATCGGCGCCGCAGCCGACGGATGCCGCTGACGGTGTGGCCGCCGCGCTCGCGTTCGCGCTCGCGCCCGATCTTCCGAAGATCCAGCCGATCAGGTTCTCGATCCGTTGATCGGACTAATCCAGGGGAAGCTGGTCGCCAAGGATCTCGACTCGCTCCTGGTGATGACCAGTGGAGGGGTCGGGTACGAGCTGATCATACCGCTGAGCGTGTACGAGACGCTGCCCCGCACCGGAGAGGACGTGACGCTTCACACGTCGCTGGTGGTGAAGGAGGACTCGTGGCACCTGTTCGGGTTCGTGAGCGTGTTCGAGAAGCGACTGTTCGAGAAGCTGCTCACTGCCAACGGAGTGGGCCCGTCGCTGGCAATCGGCTTGTTGTCGGCGCTCTCCGCGACGCGTCTCATTCGGGCGATCCGTGAGAAGGACATTCCAACACTTCAAAGCGTTCCACGCGTAGGTAGAAAGAAGGCAGAGCGACTAATCCTTGATCTCGCTGACAAGCTTGATGGGCTCGGAGAGGCTACCGGAACCTCGGCGGCTCCGGCAAGCGCTGCTGCGGACGATGCGATGCGCGCTCTGGTGTCCCTCGGGTACTCGAGTGCCGATGCCGAACGGGGAATCCGGGCAGCGCTCGATGCGGGTGGAAGCGGAAAACCAGCGGCTGAATTGGTACGAAGCGCATTGGCAAAGCTCGCAGGACGGTAGCTCGATCCGCGCAAGTACATCTCTGGAGGCTCAATGTCGGTACGAAGCTATACGGTTCTTGCGATCGCATCACTGCTTTCTTGCGCGCCAGCGACTTCTTCCACTTCCACCAGTACCGGCGTCAGTGTCGGTGGGAGCGGAAGCACACTCACCGCAGCCGAGATAGCCGCGGTAAATATCAGCGATTTGTACGATGTGATTCACAGGGTCCGCCCCAACTACCTTCGCGTGCGGGGGAACTCATCGGTCGATACGACTCTAACCGGTGCCAGCCTGTTTCCGAATGTGTACATCGACGGCCAGCTGCTCGGCGACGTCAGCTCGCTGCACAACATCATTGCCAGCCAGGTGAAGGTGGTGCACTACTACAATCCGGCGCAGGGCAGCATCAAGTTTGGCACACAGAACAAGAGCGGTGTAATCGAAGTCGTGACGCACTAGGATCCCACAGCGTGCACCTGAAATTCATAGCCGGCGGCCGAGTGATTCGTGCCACTCTGGCCAAACTCGGAGGTCGATGAATCGCTCGGCGTGTGCGGTTGCGATCATGTGCATGGCGGCCTGCGCTTCAGCACCCGGCAGCTCGACCGCGCCGAGGACGGCGGAAAGTGAAGTTAGTCTCGCGCAGCGCGAGCGGTTCGAAGCAATGCTCAAGCAGAATGCCGTTCTACTGGCGACCTTGCTGGATGACGACCTCACCTACGTACACACCGGCGGCGACCTGCAGAACAAGGCGCAATTCGTTGAGTTGATTCGATCGAAGGAGCTCATCTATGAATCGATCGAGCCGAGTGATGTGCTGGTGCGCGTGCACGACGGCTCAGCGGTGGTGACGGGGCGGTCACATATGCGGGTCCGCAATCCGACGGGTGTCTCCAGCTTCTGGATCCGCTTTACGGAGGTGTACATCCGCCGAGACAGGCGATGGCTGCTCACGGCGTGGCAGGCTACCAGGATCGCCGAATAGGTGAATTGCTTTTCACTTTATGGTGAATTAGAATTCACTTATGGTATCTTCCTCTCTGCCAACCGTTCAGGAGCGCGGTCGAAATACCGTTCAGCGCTTGCTCGACGCGGCCGAACGGACCCTCGAATCGGATGGGCTGGAAGGTGCTACGGTTCCGGCGATTGCCACAGCGGCAGGTATGTCGGTCGGGAATGTCTACAAGCGCTTCCGCGACAAGGATTCCCTGCTGCAGGCGGTCTACGAGCGCTTCTTCCTCGACTCATTTGCCGCGAACGAGTTCGCTCTCGATCCCGGCAAATGGGAGGGCGCTCCCACCGCCGATCTGCTCTCGACTTTGGTGAGCGGGATGATCGAGGGGTACCGGGTCAGGCGCTCCCTGGTTCGGGCTCTTCTTCTCTATGCCCAGACCCATCCCGATCCGGCGTTCAGGTCGCAATCAGAGCAGCTCCGCCTTCAAAGTCTCGGTCTATTCGAGCGATTGCTGCGCGATCGGCGAGCGGACATAGGCCACCCCTATCCCGAGCGAGCGATCCGGTTCGTGGTGATGCTGATCGGGCATGCACTCGAGACCGCGGTGTTGTCCGAGGCCGGCGGGGGGCTATCGAGCGGCGACTTCCTCTCGCATCCCTCGGAGACGGCAAGCGAGCTGTCCCGGATCGTCTACGGCTATCTCCGGGTCAGGGGCAGCGAGCGGCCGCGCGCGCTCAGCCAGTCTCGGCGGTTATCGGGCTGATCATTCTCGCCACCTTCATGATGCTGTTCGCCGGGAATCCGCCTTTGTTGGCGTGCTCCTTCACTGCTTTCTCGTTGGGGGCATTGTATACACAGTAGATCTTGTCGTTGGTGACGTAGCTCTGCACCCATTGCACGTCCTTCCCATCGCGATTCATGCCGCTGATCACGCTACATGATTTCTGGGAGATTCCTTTGAGCTCGTCGCTGGAGAGTTTGCCGGCGCCGGGGATCTGGCGCTCGATTAGAAACTGTGGCATTCCGACGTTCCTGTTGGTGGGGGGTGAGAAAGTAAGGTGCGGTATTGGCGTCGGCCAGTGAAGAAAGTCTGGTCTCAGGGTGCGGGCGGCTTGCCCTATACCGCGGCTTCTCGCGCATCTTCGGGAATACGCTATGATTTGTCAAATCAAATTCCGCCCGCGGAGTTGATAGAGCAACGCTGACCAAACTGGGAGGGCCCAATGTCGGTCAAACATCTTTATCCAGTGGCAGTCGCGGCGATTATGGCGTGCGCCGGCGCCCCCGCCAGTACATCCGGCACTTTGCCTGTAGGCGTGCTTCCTCGAAGGCCCAACATCCTGACTTTGGACGAGATGGCCGCCGCACACGCTGATGTCGCCACTGCGTACGACGCGATTGCACGCCTGCGTCCGAACTGGCTGGCCGCGCACGGCCTGACTTCGACCCTCGGCGGCGGGGGAGGCACCGAGTTCGCGATTGTATTCGTCGACGGGCAGTCCTTTGGCGATCTCAACTCGCTTCGAACCATCCCAGCCTACCAAGTGAGCGGATTCCGCTATTACAACATCACCGAGGCTGGAGCCAAGTTCGGTTTGCGGGGCGGTAGCAGCGGAGTGATCGAAGTCATCACGAATCTCACGCGGTCGTAATGACGAGTACCCAGGCCACTTCGACCCGCGGGGGAACTGCGACCCGCGCGCGCAGCTTTACCGAGTCAGTGATCCGCGAGATGACTCGCGTGGCGAACCAGTACGGGGCGATCAATCTCGCGCAGGGAATGCCCGACTTCCCGATGCCCGAGCCGATGAAGGATGCGGCGTGCGCGGCGATCAAGGGCGACATCAATCAGTACGCGATCAC
>DHJO01000018.1:19884-20489 GCA_002404375.1 Gemmatimonadales bacterium UBA4718
GGTGCGAAGCCGGTGTTCGTGCCGTTGGAGGCGCCGGATTGGCGATTGGACCCGGATAAACTGCGCACTGCTTTTTCGAATAAGACTCGCGCGATTGTCGTGAACACACCGCACAATCCAACAGGGCGAGTCTTTACGCGCGAAGAGATCTCACTGATCGCGGAGCTGTGTCAGAAGTACGATGCGATCGCGATCACGGACGAGATCTACGAGCACATTCGGTACGCGGGCGGGCACCACGTACTGGCGACGTGGCCGGGGATGCGGGAGCGGACCGTCACCATCTCCGGGTTGTCGAAGACGTTCTCGTGCACGGGGTGGAGGCTTGGGTACGCGATCGCTCCGCCCGAGTTCTCGTCACCAATTCGGAAGGTGCACGACTTTTTGACGGTGGGCGCGCCGGCTCCTTTGCAAGCTGCAGGCGCGATCGGGATGGCGTTCGATTCCGACTACTACAACCATCTCGCTTTGGAGTACCGTGCGCGGCGAGACATCATGTGCTCGGCTTTGGACGAAGCCGGGTTCAAGTACGCGGCGCCGGAGGGGGCCTACTATATACTCGCTGACTTCTCGGAGATCTCCGATCTCGAGTCGCGGGAGTTTGC
>DHJO01000018.1:20607-23891 GCA_002404375.1 Gemmatimonadales bacterium UBA4718
TACTCGCGGCCGGAGTTGGGAAGCTCGGTTACACGATTCGCGTTTTGCAAGAAGACAGAGACGCTCGAGAGGGCGGCAGAAAGGTTGCTGGCCGTGCAGGCAAAAGTGTGAACACTCGAGCCGGTCAGGTCGAAGCCACAGGCGAGCGATTTCTCGATCAGTCCGTAGCCGACCGGCCATACAATCGTTGCGACGCGTTCTGCAGGGAGGAGCGGTGAAAGGATTTCTCATTCTGTCGGCGACCGCAGTAATCGCGTGCGCGCGCATGCCGGTCGTTAGCACGAGCGGGAACGCCCAACAACAGGATCCGGCGAGACCCCGTACGGCCTCGAACTCTAACAGCAATGTCTCGGATCTTGCCTCAATTGCCGTGCTACATCAGCAGGACGTCGCAGCGACACTTTCGCGAAATCCGCGTGCGCTCGCGAACCTGTGGACGGACGACGCCGTACGGATGCAGCCGGGTGGGCCGGGGGAAGTTGGCAGACGGGCGATCTACATTGATGACTCAACCCAGCACTCGTTATCTCCTCGAACCCAAATACTTCGATACGAACCAGTAATCAGGAACGTTCAAATCGTCGGCGATTGGGCGATCGAGTGGGGTCATTTCGAAGGTGCCTACAAACGCTTTCCTGCCGATTCACTCCGAACAATTCGCGGGAATCTGCTGCGCGTCTTGCAGCGGCAATCGGATGGATCGTGGCGTTTTGCACGCGTGATGTGGAACAGCGCAGAGTAACTGTCTGTCATCAGCGCCAGCTGGCCAAGAGGCACCTACGCTTTGGACAGTTGCGAGTTCGGGTGTCGGCTGGACGGAGCTTGGGCGTGAGAGCACTTTATCGCACTTGTTGTCTCCCACCCGCCCTTACCCGATGACCGCCAGAAGACTTGCCGCCTCGCTCGCTCTCATCGCTTGCGCCGTCTTTAGCTTACGCGCCGCCGCCCAGCAGCCGATCGATTCCGCATACACCACTCAGATCCGCGAACTCACCCCGACTGATCCACACTGGAAGTTCACAACAGAGCTCGTCTCCACACTTCCAGCCTCCGCGACAGTCCCGACGCCTCTTAAAGTGCTCGGCTACGTTCCTGGAACGCTCGGCCGTCTCTCCTACGTCGCAGATCTCAATCGCTACTTCGACGCCCTCGCGGCCGCCGCGCCCAATCGCGTCAAGAAGTTTTCGCTCGGCAAAAGTGAAGAAGGTCGAGAGTCTATAGTTGTCGCCATCTCCGACGATGCGAACATCGCGAAGCTCGAGCAGAACCGCCTCGCCCTCGGCCAGCTGGCCGATCCGCGCGGACTCGCACCCGCTGATCGGGCGCGCCTAATCAGGGAAACGAAACCGGTCTACTGGCTGAGCGGATCGATTCACTCGCCGGAAACCGGCAGCCCCGAAATGCTGATGGAGCTCGCATATCGCCTCGCTGTCGACGAGTCAGGTTTTGTGAAGGACATCCGCGCGAACGTCATCACGCTCATCACACCCGTCACCGAGGTGGACGGGCGCGATCGCGAGGTCGACGTCGTCAAGGAATCGCTCGCGCTCAAGCTCGGCGACAACCGCATTCCGCTCATCTACTGGGGCAAGTACACCGCGCACGACAACAACCGCGACGGAATGGTGATGTCGCAGAACCTCACCAGGAATTTCCTGCGCGGATTTCTCTACTGGCACCCGACCGTCGCGCACGATCTGCACGAATCGGTTCCCTTCCTTTACACGAGCACGGGCACCGGCCCGTACAACGATGAGTACGATCCTATAGTAGTCGACGAGTGGCACACTCTCGCCTACCAGGAGATCACCGAGCTCACCCGCAGAGGATTGCCCGGTGTGTGGACGCACGGATTCTACGACGGGTGGGCGCCGAACTACACTCTTCTGTCCATCGCAAATCTCCACAACTCCATCGGACGCTTTTACGAGACGTATACGTCGAGCGGGGCGGGTTGCACGACCGTGCGACTTCCCGCGGCCGACACGTCGCGCCGCTGGGATCGATCCAACCCGCCGGTGAACGGCATCAAGTGGTGCATCCGCAGCAACATCAATTATCAGGAGTCGGGCGCGCTCATCGCGCTCAAGTACACTGCCGACCATCGCGAGACATTTCTCGAGAACTTCGTTTCGAAAGGTGAGCGGATGATCGCGCGAGGGCGCACGAGCGCGCCGTACGCATTCGTCGTTCCGCGAAATCAGCGTCACGCCGCGGAGGCTGCCGATCTCGTAAATCTGTTCCGGGCGCAGGGGACGGAGGTGAGTGTTGCCACGAGTGACTTCGCGCTGAAAGGTTCGGTGGCCCCGCCGAAACAAACCTCACCCGACTCCGCTGCTCCGGCGAAAACGGCGAAAGACTCCGCGGTGCAAGTTCATGCTGGTGACTGGATCGTCCGGCTCGACCAACCGTACGCCGCGACCGCGCGCACTCTTCTCGCAATTCAGCACTTCAAGGCCGACGATCCCCCGCCGTACGACGACACCGGCTGGACGCTCGACGAGCTGCGTCACGTGCAGACGCTAAAGATCTCCGATTCGACGATCCTGTCGAAACCGATGCAGATGCTCACCACCGACGCGCGCGTCGAAGGTGACGTCAGCGGCCGACCTGGCACTCTGCTCGTCCGTCATCTCGGTGACTGGCGATCCGCTGTTCTTCCATGGAAGGTCGCTCCGTCTGCCGTGAGCGTCGCGGAAGATGCCTTCACGGCCGGTGGGACGAAATATCCGGCCGGCACGTACATCATCAAGAATCCCTCGACCGCCACGCGCAATGTGGTCAAGTCGCTCGGGATGAACGGCATCGCTGTCGATGGTTCGGTGACCCCGCGACAGCATTCGATTCGGGTTCCGCGCGTCGCGCTGATGCACTCGTGGCTCGAGACTCAGAACGAAGGTTGGGTGCGGTATGCCTTCGATCAGATGGGCGTCCCTTACAAGTACATAAGCGACCAATCGCTTCGCCGGCCGGGAACGCTCGACAAATTCGACGTCGTCGTCTTTCCGCACGTCAACGGAAGTGCGAACGCTCTGGTGAACGGCCGGCCGATGGTCGGTCCACCGATTCCGTGGAAGAAGTCGGCGTTGACACCGAATCTGGATCTGTGGGATCAGACCGATGACATCCGCCCCGGAATGGGGCTCGACGGAGCTGCCGCGCTAAGGCGTTTCGTAGAGCGGGGTGGACTGTTGCTGACGTCGGGCAACTCGAGCCTGCTCCCGATCACCATCGGCTTCAATCCGACAGTGAGTCAGGCGATAACGACGCGCCTCAATGCGCGC
>DHJO01000126.1:0-16503 GCA_002404375.1 Gemmatimonadales bacterium UBA4718
CGCATGGTGAGCGTCTGTATCGAAGAGTTCTTCCGACTACCCTCGACTGGCGACGCCCCCAGTGCCAGCAACGCTACCAGGGTATCCAGCGCTCAGGAGATCGCTCCCGAAAGTCGCTGACCGCCGATTACCAGACCAGTCTACGCTCGTCCCGCAGCTGACGCTCGGCCATCTTCTGCACGAGCCGGTCAAAATCTTCCTGTGAGAAATTTCCGCACACCCGGCGGAGACGGGTGGCTATCTCTTCGCGAACCTGGCTCTCACGGAGGGCGTGGAGTTCTGAAAGAGCGGAATCTGTGTAGACCTTCTCTTTTGGTTTCAACTGAGACGCGAGGCGAAGGAATCGTACGTCACCGCACAAGCTAGGCCGCATTCGCTCGGCAGGGCGAAATAGAAAAAGATTATTCGCTTGCGTCGGCTATCGTCACAGGGTAGCGTGCGTCACACAACCAGATCGCTACGGGCAACCCTCTAGTCTGCGACCTTCTGGCACCCAGCCATGGAAGGGGTTGCATGAGATCAAAGTCGGGTCCGTACGGACGCGCTGGTGGAAACGGTACGAGCTCTTCTACCGCGGTCGAGAACAGTATCATCGCCAAGCTGCCTGCCAACGAGCTCGCGGCTTTCCTGGAGCGAGCCGAGAAGATCGGCTCTCCCCTGCGGGAGACTCTCTTCGAGTTAAACGAGCCCTTCGAGCGCGTGCTCTTCCCGCTGACGGGAATGGGTTCGCTCGTCACGGTGCTCAAGGACGGCACCACACTCGAGGCACAGACGGTGGGCCGGGAGGGATTTATGGGTCTTCCGCTCTTTCACGGAATTCCCGTCGCACGGTGCAAGGGGATCACTCAGGTCGAAGGGGATTTCTACCAGCTCGCTCCCAAAGACTTCGTTTCACTGCTGAAGATTGCTCCGGAGCTGCGGCTGATGCTTCATCGGTACGCACAGTTCTCGAGCGAGGTGGTAGCCCAATCGGCAGCCTGCAACAGCATGCACTTGATCGAGCAGCGGTGCGCGCGTTGGCTCCTTCTCACCGCGGACGCTGTTGGTCGGAAAGATTTCAGTCTCACCCAGGAATTTCTCTCCCAGATGCTCGCAGTGCGCAGACCCGGAGTAACCGTGGCGATCGGGACTCTGGAGAGACAGGGGCTCATCGAGCACCGCTACGGCAAGGTCTCCATCTCAGATGCAGAGGGATTGAAGAAGGTTGCGTGCGAGTGCTACCAAACGATTACTGACAAGGCGCAAGAGCTTCTCGCCTGATCTGGGTGTCTGCTGTCAGCCGGTATTGCGAAGTCCCTGCGCGACTCCGCTCAGAGTAGTCGCCAAAGCGTCGTCGATTTTTTCCCTGGTTTTCTTCTCGAGGTCGCCGGGGTTGCGCTTCCTGCGCAGCAGGGAGACCTGAAGCAGCGACAGCGGATCGACGTACGGGTTTCTGAGCGCAATCGCCGACTGGAGCACCGGTGTGTCATCGAGCAGCTGCCGGTGACCGCGAATCACGAGCAGCGCATCCACGGCGCGCTCGAACTCATCAACCAGAGTTTCGAACAGCTTCAGATCCCCGCCCAGCTGCGTCACATACATCCGCGCGATGTCGATGTCGGTCTTCGCGCAGACCATCTCTACCTTGGCGAAAAGATCGTCAACGAAGGGCCAGACTTGCGCCATCTTCTGGAGCCTCGCCAGCCCTTGTCGTGAACGGATCTCTTCGCCGAGCGCAGCGCCCACGCCGAGCCAACCGGTGAGCATGAGGCGGATCTGAGTCCAGCCAAATCCCCACGGTATCGCGCGGATTCCATCAATGCCCGCCTTCGCTCCGGGACGATAGGCTGGGCGCGAGCCGAAACGCGCGTTGGCGAGCTCGTCGATCGGAGTGGCCACGCGAAAGAGCTGAAAGAGCGCGTCGTTGTCGTGGACGAGCTCTCGATACACTGCGTGCGATCTTTCGGAAAGCCTCTCGATTACCTCCCTGAACTCAGCTATCTCGTGCGGCTCGGCGTTGTGTCGCCAGTCCGTGAACTCATGAAGGAGTGTCCCGGCAGTCGTGACCTCGACGCTGCGCTCGGCAACCGGCAGCAATCCGAACTGTTGCGAGATGATCTCACCCTGCTCGGTAATCTTGATCCGGCCGTTGGTCGTTCCAGGAGGTAGCGCGGCGAGGGCGCGATAAACCGGCGAGCCTCCTCCGCGACCGACGCTCCCTCCCCTGCCATGGAATAGCCGCAGCTCGACGCCCGCATCGCGAAAGAGATCGGAGAGAGATTCCTGCGCGCGGTAGAGCGCCCAGGACGAGGCAATGATGCCGGCGTCCTTTCCGGAATCCGAGTAGCCGATCATCACTTCCTGCCGGCGTCCACGCGCCTCGAGCTGTCGCGCATACGCAGGGTCGTCGAGGAGCGCCCCCATGACCAGCGGCGCGTGATCGAGGTCCTCGAGCGTCTCGAACAGCGGCACGACATCGAGACGCGACCTCGGCTTCTTGCCCGAGAGATCGACCAGCCCCGCTTCGCGCGCGAGGACCAGGACCCGCAGAAGGTCATCGGGTGAGCGGGTCATCGATACTATATATGTGCACGCCGCAGGTTCGCCGGCTTCGTCCTGGATCGTTTCGATCGCGCGGAAGGTATCGACCACCTGCTGCGTTTCGGTCGATGCGGCAAGCTCTCCCTTTCGGCGCCTGGGCTTGCCAAGCAGAACGGTTCGCAGGCGATTTCCTTCCGCGACACCTGTCGATCCCTTCGACAGAATTTCGGCAACGGCCGCCGCGTGCACTTCGGCGTGGTCGCGCACATCCATCATGAAACCGTGAAATCCGTGAGCCCGCACACCGGCGATGAATGGATCGAGGCTCGTGCGACAAGCCTGAACGGCCCCCGCGCCGTTCAGATAGTCCCGCACCAACGTGAGGTCCCGCTCGAAGGCGGACACGTCAGGATACGCCGCACGCTCCTGGCGGACGCGTCCGGCGTCGCGCGATGCAACGAGCCGGCGTGTCGCCTCGATCCGCGCTGACATGAAGCTCAGCTTCAATCGAAGGGGCTCGTCGGCGTTCCGTTTTTTGTTCTTCTTCCACACATCCGGCAACAGCTTCTTATCGCTCTCTATCGAGCGCATCAGCACGGCGGATGGCGGCGTGAATTCAGCTGACAATGAGAGACGCTGAACCAGCTCGTCGAGCGATTCGCGATATCTGCCGAGTATCACGTGGGTGGCACGGCGCGCGGTGGCGATGGTGATCTCCGGGGTGACGTATGGATTTCCATCCCGATCCCCACCAACCCAGCTGCCCCAACGCAACGGCACCGCGAGCCGGAATGCATCTGCCGAGCGTGAGAACTCTTCCTCGAACGCGATAGCGAGCGCGGAATGGACGTGGGCGCCTGCGTCCAGCAATCGGGTCTCGAGATACCAGAGTGCGGAGCTGACCTCGTCGAGCACGGTTGGTCTGTCCTGACGGACTTCGCTGGTTAGCCAGAGCAGCTCCACTTCGCCTTCCATCTCCTGCTCGATGAGCTTTGCTTCGTCGGCTGGGGCGCGCTCGCGCGCGAGGAGCTTGTCGGCCACACGCGCCTGCAATCCCAGCAGAGTGCTTCGTGTGGATTCCGTCGGATGCGCAGTCAGAACGGGACGCACATCGAGAGTGAGCATCGCTCGCTCGACCTGCTCCGCCGTGCAGCCCATCTCGCGGAGCCTCCTCATTGACCAGCGTACCGACGCCGGCTGGAGAACACTCGTCCCTTTTCCCAGGTACGCATTGCGACGCCGGACTCGATGAGTCTGCTCGGCGGTGTTGATCAACAGAAAGAAGAGTGTGAACGCGCGAGCAGCCATGGCGCATTGCTCGACGGCGAGGCCGTCGATCCGGCGGAGAAGCTCTTCGAGGGACGCAGCATTGCGATCACCATGACGCCGCGCACGGGTCGCGACGCGGAGCTGCTCGACGATCTCGAATGATTCCTGTCCCTCGAGCCGCTGGATCACCCGGCCGAGCGCGGCGGCGAGCCAGCGGACATCCTCGTGGAGCGGAAGGTCCTCTGGGCGAGCTTGTAGCCGTGAAGTCTCGCGGTGCGAGTGGGCGGGCATGTCGTTGAGAAGTTAGCGGAACGCCAGTGAGATGCAGAATGCCGACCGTCAGCGTCCAGAAATCGCCCGCATGAGCGCGCCGTCGTCACCACCGAGCTCCCAGATCACAACGCCGCCCAGGCTGTGGTCACGCACGTAGCGCACCTTCGCAGCCACGGATTGCGGGTCGTCGTAGCTGACCCATGTCCCGGTCGTCGAATCGTAGAGCCACGGGACCTGAGCGCGGCTTTCCCAGTGACGTACGTAGCGCGCGTCCCGAAGACGGCTTTGCGCGAGAGCTCGCCAATCGCCGTCCGTCCCCTTCCAGCCGACCGGCGTTCCAGTGCCTCGCTGGAAGAGGCCGTCGTTGATGTTCGGCACACCACCGTAACCGTGACCATAGAAAGGGATGCCAACCAACAACTTCGCGGGCGCTACTCCGGCGTCGAGAAACGCCCGCATGGTGGCATGGACGTTGAGCTCCGGCGTTGGGTCTCCCTTGGCGGCGTACAAGGGCGCGTTGAAGTTCGTAGTGCCCGGGCCTGAGTGATAGTCGTAGGTCATGACATTGATGAAATCGAGCAGAGGCTCAAGGCGGGCGATCTGGAGGTTTGCAATCTCCTGCGGGCGAGCCGACGCGGCGATCGTCAGCTCGTAGTGCCTATGATTCTTGACACCCTCCGTGTCGAGCAGTCGCCTGAGCTCCGCGAGCAGCAGCGTGAAATTCTCTTTGTCTACGGGACGCTCGACATTCCCTTGCATTCCGCCGGCAACGGGAAATTCCCAGTCGATGTCGATTCCGTCAAAAAGCCCCGGGTGCTGCCGAATGAAGAGATCGATCGCCGACTGCGCAAACACCCGCCTACTCGAATCGGTGAGCGCGACGTTGGAGAATTTCCCCGAGCCGGTCCAGCCTCCGATAGAAATTGCCAGCTTCAGATGGGGGTTCCGCCCCTTCAACCGCGCAAGCTCGTCGAAGTTCGTGCCGGGATTGTCAACGCCGGCTTGTCCGTCATCACGGATCTCCCCAAACGCGTAGAAAATGTGCGTGAGGTCCCGCGCCGGAAGCTCCGCGATGCGCGTCCCCTTACTGCTGACGCCCCACGATGCGAGGTAGCCGACCACGCGCGGCACGCTTGGGCCGGACGCGGGAGATGGTGCGGGCGCTGAGGACGTACAGGCAACACCGGCTGCAACTAGGTAGGCCACGGCAAAACGGAGAGAGAGGTGCATGGCTGCGAATTGAACCGGATGGGGGGGTGTTTTCAAGTAAAGAAATCCCTCCGAACCTGACGGGTGTCATATCATTGACACCCGTTTTCTGGAGCTCGCATGGCTGTTCGCCCCTTTCTTGTAGCAGCCGCGCTGGGCGTCGCCGGGCTCGCGAACGCCCAGCAGATCGATACCGCGCGCGCACTGTCCGCTCTCCGCGACGCGAAGACAGCGTGCGACGCTGACCACGGCGTGCTTTGGAAAAGAGATCTTTGCGGCCCCATTGCGCTGGTTGATCGACAGACTCGCCTCGTCATCGCGAACGACACAGTTGCTGGAAAGCATTTTCTCAAACTGGGCGATGCCTATGTCACGACGCTTCCAGAGGGCCAATACGTGGCGAACACTTCTTTTCCGTGGGGCGGGCGAACGTGGACGATGGTGGCGCTGCCTCTGCCCCGCGACCGGTACGCGCGCGCCGATCTCGTGATGCACGAGGTCTTTCATCGCGAGCAGCAAGCGCTCGGCCTTCGTCAGGTCGACGCGTTGAACAACCAGCTCGACATGCGTCCCGGAAGGACATGGCTGCGACTCGAATATCGCGCACTTGCAAGAGCGTTGGAATCCTTGCTGGACCGGACCGCTGCACGTCATCACGCCGAGTCCGCGCTCCTGTTCCGCGCTCAACGCCGGTCGATCTATCCAGGGAGTGACAGTCTGGAAGCAACGCTCGAGATTCAGGAAGGGCTGGCGGAATACACTGGACAGCGGCTGGCGATGCAGCTCACGGGCGAGGGTACACCGCGGGTAGCGAAGTACGTACGCGATTACGAGAGTACACCGACCTTTGTGCGAGCGTTCGCATACGGCACCGGCCCCGCGCTTGGCGTGCTTCTCGACGATTTCTCACCGAATTGGCGGGACTCTGTCCGCATCACGAGAGACCTTGGTCTGCTGCTCGCGCGCGCGATCAACTTTCGCCCTCCGGCTAATCTGGCGAAGGTTGCCAGGGCCCGAGCGCAGGAATACGGATGGGAAGAAGTGGATCGCACTGAAGCATCGCGGGACTCGTCGCGCGCGCCTACGATGCGGGAGTACCGCGCGCGATTGGCCGATGGCCCGACCATCACGCTCAGGCAATCTCGAGACTCCCTGTCCTGGAGCTACGACCCGACGGAGCTAGTGGGTTTCGATCTCTCGTCCGCCGTGTATCCGTCCGGGAATTTCTCCGCAGAATGGGGGAAGCTCACGGTCGATCACGGCGGAGTGCTGGTGCAGAACGATTTCTCCCGCATTCGGGTTGGCGCGCCGCCTACGGCGATCGCGGCGGGCTCGAGAGAGATCAGGGGTGAAGGATGGACGCTCGCTCTCAATCCGGGATGGACCGTACGAGCGGATCCATCTCGGGCTGCCAGTTACATCGTCGTCAGAGCGCCCGCGCCATGACGTGATCTTCGTCGATGCGCTGGCCAAAATAGAATGGCTTCTTGCCGACAATCCTGAATCCGATTCGCAGGTAGAATCCGATTGCCCATGAGGCCTGCGACCATGTCTGGAGCCAGATCACGTCGCCGCCTGCCTGTCTGGCCACATCGCAGCAGTGATTCATGAGCTTAGCGCCAATGCCGCGTCCCTGGTACGCACTGTCGACATAGAACCGCACGATCTCGAACGCTCGGCGACCATCAACACCTGGAGGAACTTCCATTGTCGCCGACATGTGCGCATATGCGATCGGTGCTGCATGTGAGTCTTCCACCACCAAAACGGAGCTGCCTTCTCCTTCTATCGCCTCGGCGATAACCTCGACCGAGTACGCTTTGGCGAGATATGCACTTCGGTCGGGCTCGGGGTGCGTCGGTCCGTAGGCTTGTACGAACAGACGCGCGCCGAGGGATGCAATGGTCTCCGCGTCTTCCCGCGTGCAGCGGCGAATCGCATAATCGGCCATCGGTTACCGAAGCCGGTTTGCCAATTCGGTGAGGTGATCCGCTGCTTCCGTAATCGGTTTGGCGCCGGTGAGCGCAGCCTGGTCCAGCGCGGGTAGTTTCGGCTCTCGCTGCGAGTTTCTGATGCCGAGTCGTTTGCGAAGCTCGTTGCGAAAGGCGATGGCAGGGCCGTAGAATCGGTCGCGATAGGCGCGCCAGGTTGTGAGATGCCGCTGAATCAGCACCGTGCTCTCGCGATCGAGCTCCTTGTCGCGTTCCTCCTCCGACAGAGTTTCGAGCGCGCGTGGACTGAGCAGAGTGCTCACGTAAGCGCCATCACTTCCCGCCTCGAAGGTCCGCATCGCTTCCGCGAGCTGGAGGGTTCCCTCTTTCAACACAGGCGCGGGCACCACACGCAGCTGCTCGACGAGGGGATCGATTTCCGGCGCGATCGGCGGGGCGGGCGCTTCCTCACGAAATCCCATGTCCACCGGCTGGGGCACGGTGAGCAGCAGCCAGAAGAATTCCGCCGCGGTCACGACGAGATACGATAACGCCAGAAGGCCAGTGACTCTCGCACCGGCCGGCCACGATCTGAAGACTCCATGCCCCGTCCACAGAACGTTGAGGACGGAGATCACGACGCATCCGGCGACCTTGGTCGGTTGGAGCAGCGGAAGCTGTTGCCAGGCGAGCGGAGAGACGCGTCGCCAATTTCGATTGCGGAGAGGAAGACTCACTGGTAAGAGACTGTTTCTCAGACGGGTGAGTCACGGGTTTTTGTGTGTTCGCCAGGCCCGAATACAGGCGGTGTTATCCCTGAGTCCGCGTCGCGGCCGCTAATGCTCGGGCCAGATCTCCGCGGCGCGCGGGAGCGTGAAGGAAAACGTAGTTCCGGCTCCGACGTGGCTCTCGCACCAGATTCGCCCGCCATGGGCTTCGACGACACCCTTCGCGATCGCCAGTCCGAGCCCCACCCCGCGGTTATCAGAATTACGCGCCTGCCAGAAATTGTCGAACAGGTGTTCGATGTCTGCGGGCGCTATCCCGGGACCCGTGTCGATTACCTGTATGACTATTCGCTCATTCTCCGGAGCGGCCTTGAGAGTCACCGTCCCATCGGATGGAGTGAACTTGATGGCGTTGCCCACGATGTTGCCGACGATTTGTGAAACCCGCAAAGAATCCGCGCGCACCGCAATGCTATCACCAGGCCAAATCACATCGAGGTGAATCTGGCGCTTCTCTGCCTCGGGGCGAAACGTCTCGTCAGCCTGTCTGAAAATCGTGTTTACTGCCAGGGTCTCCAGATCGAGCGGGACCTTGCCGGACTGCAGGCGGACTGTGTCGAGCAGATCGCCAATCAGCCGGTTCATCTGCCTGCCGGCACGCAGCGCAACTTCAACCAGCTCCTTGCGACGCCCGCGATCGAGCTCCTCTTCGAGCATGAGATCCGTCGTCGTGATGAGAAGGTTGAGCGGGTTTCTCAGATCGTGGGCGACAACGCCCAGCACTCGCTTCAATTCACCGGAGCGCGATTCCGCCAACGTGAGCGCCCGGTGAAGCGCCTCCATAGTAGTGGTAATCGTCGCCGCCACGACTATAAAGGCGATGATCTCCATTGCCTCGATGCGATCCACCGCGAGCGACGCACCCGGCACGAGGAAATTGAGGTCGATGAGAAGAAGCGACAGAGCCGTTGCCAACGCGCTTGGGCCAATGCCGCCATACCACGCTGAGATGGCAACAGCGGGCACGAAAAACAGAAAGCTCGGCGCTGGCCCATATCGCCGAAGGGCCATCGTTGCCGCGAGCGCCATCCCGGTAACGGTGAGCGCCAGCGCGTATCGCGGCACCGACGATCGAATGCCTTTGGCGCGTGGGTGAGACTCGAGCACATGCATCATCTTGAACTGAGTACGTGCGTTGGGACCGTTCCGTTGACGCGACTGCCGATGATCGCGCCGGTGATAACCGGTTGAGGTGATCTGACGCCTCGCCGTCACCGCGATTATATCAGATGTGGGCACTACAAGGAGCGGAAATGGACCCGAAGCGCACGGCCGTCGTTCTCATCGAGTACCAGAACGATTTCACCTCCGAAGGCGGCACACTCCACGACGCCGTCAAGCCGGTGATGAACTCGACCAACATGCTCGCCAACACGTTGGAGATGGTGAAGAAGGCGCGGGAGCTTGGCGCGACAATCGTACACGCGCCGATCACCTTCACCGACGACTACCACGAGCTCACGTCCGAGCCCTACGGAATCCTCAAGGGCGTAGTCGATTCGAAATCGTTCAGGAAGGGAAGTTGGGGATCAGAGATCGTCGAGGAGCTTACGCCGGAGCCGCAGGACATCGTCATCGAGGGAAAACGCGGACTTGATGGTTTCGCGAGCACCAATCTCGATTTCGTTCTGCGCAGCCGTGGGATCACCGACATTGCTCTGGGTGGCTTTCTCACCAACTGTTGCGTGGAATCGACGATGCGAACCGGATACGAGAAGGGCTACAACGTCGTTACGTTGAAGGACTGCACCGCGGCGTTGAGCGAGGAAGAGCAGAAGGCTGCCGTCGAGAAGAACTATCCGATGTTCTCCCGTCCGATGGACCACAACGAGTTCATTGCCGAGCTGGGCGGCAAGGAGACGGCGGCGGGTGCGAAAACTGGACGCGGCTACACGACCGACGCCGGCCAGCCATCGATGGACGCGCCGGCCTAGACGACCTTCCGCGGGTCCGGCTTTACCGTGAACGGCTGGCTGTAGCTCTTCCCGTTCACGGTGAGCTTCGCGGTGAAATCGCCGACGTAGTGCCGGTCCAGCGGACCGCCTTCGTCCGGAGGCGGCGCGCCGCGAGGTCTCGGTCGCAGAGCATTCCACGTCACGCGATGCATGCCCGCGCTTGCAGATGGCAGCTCGGGACGAGTCTGCCATAGCGGAGATACGCGCGGAATGCCGGTGGGTTGCGTTGCCGCTTCGACAACCCGCGCGCGCTGCGCGTTGGGATCGCTCGATAACGTCTGCACCACTGCTCCGCTCGCATCGAGGATCTCGATCACGACGGGCGCGCTCGACGCATCCTTCAGATAGTAGTCGATCGCCACGCCGCTGGGCGGATTCTCGGCGTGCGGCTCGTCTTTCTGCAGCGGAGTTCCGTTGTCGGTCCCTTCGATGAAGTTGATCGTGTCGGCCGGCTTGAACAGGTGAGCGTCCTCGCGTGCAACAGCGTCGCTCAATTGTCTCAACGAGCTGATATCGTCGATCACCCAGAACCCGCGGCCGTGCGTCGCAAGTATGAGGTCGTTGCCATAGATCTCGAAGTCGCGCATCGACGTCACCGGCAGATTGAGCTGAAGCGACTGCCAGTTGTCCCCATCATCGAAAGAGATGTGAACACCACGCTCGGTGCCGGCGACCAGCAGCCCGCGACGCCGTGGATCTTCCTTCACCGAGTGTACGTACACGCCTGAAGGCAAACCCTTCGTGATCTTCTGCCACGTCTTGCCCGTGTCGCGCGTGCGGTAGATGTACGGCTCGAAATCCTGGAGCTGGTGGCGGTCCACGCTCGCGTAAGCGGTGCTCGGATCGAAGTGCGAAGCCTCGATCATCGTCACTCTGCTCCATGGCGCTATCGCGCCCGGCGTGACATTCTGCCAGCTCTTTCCGTCGTCGGGCGTGAGCTGGATGTATCCGTCATCGGTGCCAATCCATAGCAGCGGTGCCCGCAAAGGCGAGGGGGCGATCGTAAAGATCACTCCTCGCTTGCCGTTGCGATCGACCGCGGCCGCCGTGGTCGGATCCAGCGTGGGCGGAACGACAATCTCGGGGCGCGTGAGATCGGGGCTGATCTGCGTCCATGTCTTCGCGCCGTCGGTGGTCTTGAACAGAAACTGCGTCGCGTAATAGAGTGACCGCGCGTCTGCCTTGGAGAAGACCAACGGTTGCGTCCAGTCGCCGCGCGCCGGCTCGGAACCCCTCGGGCTCACAGTACTTTCGATCGGAATGTTGGCGTCCAGATTCCAGCGCTGTCCGTTACCGCCATAGACGACGCCGGGATTGAGCGGATCGCCCGCGGTGTAACCGCTCTCGCCTCCCGGCGCGATCGGCTCCCAATCATGCATGGACATCTGGGAAAACTTTCCGCGCGAGCGGACTGCGATGGCTCCAGAATCCTGCTGTGCGCCAGTCACCCAGTACGGAAAACGATAGTCGACGGAGGGGTGATAGATCTGCGCCGTCGGCTGATTGAGCCACGAGCTCCACGTGACATCGCGCGGATCATCCGCCCGGGCGTTACGGGTGATGACAGCTCCCTGATCGCTGGCAACGATCATCGTGTTCGGATCGTCTGGCGATATCCACGGCTGATGGTAGTCGTCACCGCCCGGTGATCCGCGAAGAACGACCCAGGTCTTTCCGCCATCCTTCGTTCGATTGACGGCAACGTTCGGCACGTAGACGATGTCGGGATTCTGCGGGTCAACCGTCAACTTCTCGAAGTACCAACCGCGTCCCCACAGCGCAGGATCGTTGGACAAGCGAGTCCATGTCGCGCCGGCGTCGTCGGAGCGAAAGAATCCTCCCTCCCCTGGCGGAGTGGACGGAGGCGCGGCCGCCAGGGCGGACGCTCCGAGTGGTGGCTCAAGCGGTGGAATCGGGTTGGGCACTCCCCAATCCACCGCTGCGTAAATGCGACTCGGATTCGTCGGCGCGATTGCGATGCCGGTTCTTCCTATTCCTGTCTGCGGCAATCCGTTGGTGAGCTGTGCCCATGTGCTCCCGCCATCAGTCGACTTAAAGATTCCCCCGCCTGGTCCATTCGTCGGAGCGTAGGTGAACCAGGGCGGACGCCGCGTGTTCCAGAGTCCGGCATACACGACGCTCGAGTTCGACGGGTCGATCACCACTTCGACCGCGCCCACATTGTCGTCGCCGAGTACCTTCTGCCAACTTTGTCCACCATCTCTCGAGCGGAAGATTCCGCGCTCTTTGTTGGCCGCGTAAAGCTTACCGATCGCCGCGACGAAAACGTTGTTCGGATTTTTCGGATCGATCGCGATCTTGCCGATGTGGTGCGTCTCGTCGAGCCCGAGGTGTCGCCACGTCTGCCCGGCATCGACTGATTTGTATACGCCGTTACCGTAACCGACGGAATCACGGAGCGTCGATTCTCCGCTTCCCACGTAGATCGTGTTGGGCTGGGACGGCGCGACTGCGATCGCGCCAATCGATGCGGTCGGTTGGGAATCGAAGATCGGCGTCCACACTCGACCACCGTCGATGGTTTTCCAGACCCCGCCGTTTACCGCGCCGAAGTAGAACTCGTTCGGACGGCCGGGAACTCCCGTCGCGGCCGCGACTCGGCCGCCGCGGAATGGGCCGAGCATGCGCCAGCGCAGTCCCGAGTACAGGTCTGTCCGCACAGGCGCGGTGAGAATGCCACGGTCGAGATCTTCCTCGGCGACGGAAAACGCACGCTCGCTCCGAAAGACATCCCGAAGCCGAGGATTGATGACAGAGAAGGCAAGCCCGTACTGACCGGCGCGGACGAGGAAGTCCCTCCGGGAAAAGTCTGGCGGTTCCGTCACTGTCCGCCTTTCCCGACAGCCTCCCAGTCCTGACGCGTGATCAGAACTATCGGTTGCAGGTTCTTCGTGCCGAGCTCGGTGTTGAGCGCGGCGAGATCCTTTGCCGACCACGCGTCAAACGCGGCGACTACATCGGACAACTCATGACCGATTGCGACGGTTCGATCGAGTTGCATCTGTGATGGCCGCCCATCGTAGAAGACAACAGCACTATACAGGTCGGCGAGATTCTCACGAAGTCTCTCCTCACCGGTGATCATGCCGCCTTCCTTCGTGGCTACAATCTTCTTGCGCAGCACATCAGCCGCGGCTGACGCGTCGCGCAGTCTCTGCGCCAGCGCGTCACCGGCCGGTAGCTTCGACGCCCGATCAGCGAGCGCAGCTCGAACCCCGTTCATCCGCTCGACCGCAAAGGACATATCGCCCAGCAGTGCAACGAGTCTGTTGGCGAGGGCGAATTGCGCCTGACGATCAGCGAGCGTGTGCGTCGTGCGTGGATCGGGGACGAGCTGGAGCGGCAGCGTGTAGACCTTGTCGTCCTTGGTCATCTTCACCGTGTAGGTGCCGGGCAGAACCCGCGGACCGAAGGCGGCGCCGAACGCGGCGCTGGCGGCGGGCGGAACTTTGGGCGGTTTCAGACGCATGGACCACCGCACTCTGCTCAGGCCGCGACGCTTCGTGCTCGGCACGGTGCCTACGAGCTTACCCGCTGCGTCAAGCACTTCGATCTTCATGTCGCCGAAGATGTGGCGCTTTTTCAGGTAGTAGGTGATGACCGCAGCGTCGGTAGGGTTGTCACCCGTGTACGACGCATCGCCGTTCGCCCACCCGCCCTGGGCGGGAATCTTAAGGACGGTCGGACGCGCGCGAATGAAGACTACATCGCTCGCCAGAGTTGCGGGTGTGAGGGCGCGAAGAGGCGTGATGTCGTCGATTATCCAGATCCCGCGACCGTGCGTGGCTATGACCAGGTCGTTGTCGCGCGGGTGAATCGCCAGATCGCGCACGGCGACAGCGGGGAAATCGCCACCCCTGTAGCGCGACCACTGCGCGCCGCCATCGAGCGACACCCAAAGCCCGAATTCCGTGCCAAGGAACAGCAGATTCGGGTTGACGAGGTCCTCCTTGATCACGTGAGCGTACCCGCGCACCGGACTGCCCGGCGCGATGACGGACTTCCACGTCTTTCCGTAGTCCGTTGACTTGTACGCGTAGGGACGCATGTCTCCGAAGGTGTGAAGATCGAAGGTCGCGTAGATGGTGCCGTCGTTGAAATGGCTCGGGTCGACGTATGACACCCACGCGGATTTCGGCAGATTCGGGACGTTGGCCACGACGTTCGTCCAGGTTTTTCCACCATCGCGGGTGACTTGCAGATTCCCGTCATCCGTCCCCGCCCAGATCACTTTCGCGGTCCTTGGCGATTCGGCGATCGCATAGATCGTCGTGTGCATTTCCGCCGCGGAGTTGTCGACGGTGACCCCGCCGGACTGCTCCTGTAGCTGCTTGGCAGGATCGTTCGTCGTGAGGTCGGGTGAGATGCGATCCCAGGTCTGCCCAAAATCCTTCGTGCGATACAGATACTGGGAACCGATGTACACCGTGCCGTTGTTCGTTGGACTCACGTGGATCGGCGTATTCCAATTGAAGCGCTCCTTTCCTTCCTTGTATCGAGGCAGCGGTTTGAGCGGACGCGTCTCGTGGGTTTTTCTGTTGACGCGGCCAATCTCTCCTCCCTGCGCTTCGGCGTAGAGATAATTCTGATCGGTGGGATCGACGAACATCCAGAATCCGTCGCCGCCATACATGTTCTCCCAGCGGCTGTTGGTGATGCCGCCCGGATATTCCGAGTCGCCAACCCACGAGCTGTTGTCCTGGAGTCCGCCGTATACGTGATACGGACGATCGTTGTCGAGGCTGACGTGATAGAACTGCGAGATCGGAAGGTTGTCACCCTTCCACCACTTGTTGCCGGCGTCGTACGAATACCACACGCCGCCGTCGTCGCCGGTGATCAGATGATCCGTGCTGCTCGGGTCGATCCACACGTCGTGGAAATCGCCGTGTGCGCCGTTGCCGATGCCGCTGAAGCTCTGGCCGCCGTCGGAGCTGACGACGAGCGGACCGTCCGGCTTGTAGATGCGGTTCTCGTTCTTGGGATCCACGATGAGATTCGCGAAATAGAACGGCCGCCAGATCATCGCCTGGCTTCTGTCACGCATCTCCCAGGTGCGGCCGCCGTCTGCCGACCGGTAGAGCGCGTTCTTCGGCGGGGCTGCCTCGATAAACGCGTAGACGACACTCGGGTTCGACGGCGCGATCGCAACCGCTATCCGACCCCACGGTTTTGCTGGAAGCCCGCTCGCGCTCGAGGCGTTCAGATCGTTCCATGTCGCGCCGCCGTCAGTGCTCTTGAACAAGCCGCTCCCGCTCGGCGCGGTCTCGCCGTCTCCGCCGGAGCGGAACGTCCAACCCTTGCGACGGAAGTCCCACATGCCGGCAAACAGCGTTTTCGGATTCTTGGCGTCCATCGACATCATGGAGCAGCCGGTTGACGCGTTGGGTCCTTTGAGGACTTTCGTCCAGCTCTGTCCGCCGTTGGTCGTCTTGTAAACGCCACGGTCTTCGCTATCGCTCCACAGCTTGCCCGGAACGCAGGCGTAGACAGTGTTTGGATCTGACGGGTCAACAAGGATCTTGGCGATGCGCTCCGACTCCCTGAGACCCATGTTGGTCCAGTTGTCTCCGCCATCGACCGATTTGTAGATGCCATCGCCGATCGAGACGCTGTTGCGCGTCCATGCTTCGCCGCTGCCGACCCAGATCACTTTGGGGTTGGTGGGATCGATCGCAACTGCCCCGATTGACTGCACCGGCTCCTTGTCGAATACCGGCTTGTAAGTGGTCCCGCCATTCTCCGACTTCCAGACACCGCCGCTGGCGGAGCCGAGGTAGACGGTGAGGCGATTGCCCTCGTGCACTCCGGCGATTGCCGCGACCCGTCCGCTCATCGCTGCCGAACCGATGTTGCGAGCACCGAGTCCTGAGATGGTTTCGGAGTCGACTTTCGCTCCGCCACTGAGTTGGGTCGCCTGCGCGAAGACGTTGCTGTTGATCGCTGCGACCAGCGCGATTCCGCACCGGGCGGATTTCGAGAAGTTGATCATCAGAGTGACCCTCCGCCTGTCGGAGGCTTTGGTCGAGAGTAGCGAGTGCTGTCGATGGGTACGTTGAACTCGATCTTGTCGAGCGTGATTTTCCCGGACCCCGAGCTTCCCTTCTGCCGCGTCTCCATCGAGAACGGGAGATACCAGCCGCCCACTTGTTTGTAATCGCCGAGTGTCGTTTCGGTCTCCTGGGGGGTGCCGCGAATGATTCGCTTGGTGTCGTACTTGATCGGTACGAACGAATCGGTATCCATATAGTAGTAGCGCGTGTCTCCGCTCTTCAGCGTGACTTTGAGCTTGTAGACGTCGGTGCCTTCAATCTGGTCCATCCCCACGAGCTCGACCTTGTTGCCTTTCGCCTTGTAGTCGATGAGGGGCTCGTCGAAATCGGAGTCCTCGACGATCCCGCGCATCTCCTCTTCGCTCAGAGCTTCGGCGTCCTTCTTCCCGCCGAACGGGTCGATCTTCCAGCCATTGGACCCGTCGTAGGCGTTGATGCCGGTCATTCCCTGAATAGAGAACTCTTCGCGAACCTTGTTCGGCCG
>DHJO01000126.1:16613-22846 GCA_002404375.1 Gemmatimonadales bacterium UBA4718
GTCGTCCGCGGTGAGCGTCGTCTGTGCGCCCGAAGAGGCGGCGACAACGAAGGTCCCCACGATGAACAGGAGGTTGCGCATGATTCCCTCGATCGATATCGAGTCGGTAGGAGGAAGGAGAACTTACCTAAGATTTTGCGCACTCGGGGAATTGTTTGTCAATGAGCGCGTGTGCGAGATTGGTAGACAGTTCTACGGCTTGGCGCCCTGCTTGCGCAGCGCAAAGCGCAACTCCTCCGTGAGCTTCTTCGCTGTGTCCGGCCTGCCGTGAAGGGCCGCGGGGGTATTCTGAAAGAGCGCGACCTTCCACGCCCCAGCCTTTTTCGCTGCGACCATAGTCTGCACCGCGTTGACAGCGGGATCGATGTCGTCTTTGTTCGGCGGCACCATTCCGGCAACCGCGCTGAGAATCGTCGCGTCCTCGGTGAGAGACCGCACTTCGCGAACGATCGAGACGTAGCGCGCGGTCTGATGGTGCGAAAAAATCTCGCTCAGGTGAGCCCCGACCTCCGTCTGACCGAATACCTGGGTTCCATCGAACCCGACTATACCGCCGTCCAACGCGAAAAGCAGCGCGAAGTCGCGCGCGTTCCGCTTGTCCCACGCCTCCAGAAGCTGGCGGTACAGCTCGCGGGTCTCGCGCTCCGCCGCTGGATCCATCGATTTGGCTCTGGTCACAGTCTTTCCTCTCCTTCAAGGTCGGTGAATCGCTCTTCGATCCGCCGATCCGGTATCAGCCACATCAGCGCGACAGACGCATATATCGCGTCTGACAGCAATTGGTGCACGAACGCCAGTGGAATCGCCACAAGGTAGAGCACGACCGAGACCTTTCCCTTGAAGTCGTTGCCGACGGCCTCCTTGAGCCGCGAGTGGCGTCCCTGACTTCGGATTATCACCTGCTCGAGTATGAAGTACGCGACCCCGGCGAACATGAGCACTACCCCGTACAGGGCAGTCGGAATCGGCGCGAAGTGGTTCTCTCCCATCCATCCGGTTACGAACGGCATCAGCGAGAGCCAGAACAACAGGTGCAAGTTTGCCCACAGTATTCCACCGGTGATCCGATCGGTGAGATAGAGCATGTGGTGGTGGTTGCTCCAGTAGATGCCGAGGACGACGAAGCTCAGAACGTAGGTCAGGAACACGGGCAGCAGCTCACGGAGCGCGGCAAGGTCCGTGGTGTGCGGCACCCGCAGCTCGAGGACCATGATCGTGATGAGGATCGCGATCACTCCGTCACTAAACGCGTTTAGTCGCTCGGTGCCCACGGTAGGCCTCCCCCCATGTGCACAATTTACTGCCCACTGCTTCGGTTTTGTGGATGTCCTATGAGCCTCGGCGAATGATCAACGGCAGCCATTCTCTCGAATGGTTGGCGTGCCGCCGGATTCCGTCCGATAGGGATAGCCGCTCCGGCCGGCATCTAGGTTTAATGGTTAGACGGATCTGGCGGATCGAACGGATCGGGGAGATCCCTCGTAATGGCGAGACGGTTCCTACAGGCGCACCGTGTTTTTTGGTTTGTTCTATCTCGTAGACCGACTCGACTCCGCGACTGAAGCATCCCGAGCGGCGGTTCCCAAGAAATCCCGGCCACCGACAGGAGTTCTAACGGGTAACGGAGCGATCCGATTAATCAGTCAAATCCGCCAAATCCGTATCACCTTAGTCCTAGATGCCGGCCCGAGCGGCTGTTCCCAATCAGAGATGCCTGAACGCGCTTATCGATGTACTTTTGCCTGCGGATGCTCGCGCTAACAGCTTCTCGAGGACGTACGAATGCCGAAAGCGAATCGCAGTGGCTGGAAGACCTGCACGAGATTGAAGCGCGAACTTCTGCCGGCGGTTGTCGCCGCCACGCTGTGGAATTCGGTTTCCAGCCTCGCGGCACAAACTCCGCCGGTCGTCGCGCCACCCCTGATTCCAGCCCAGACCCGCGAATCTCCACTCTATTCCGCGCGTGCGTCCCAATTCGCCGATTCCGTCCTCAAGTTGATGACGCTCGACGAGAAGATCGGACAGCTCAACCAATTGCCCGGCGAGGGCTCGCAAACAGGTCCACGCGTGCCCGCCGGCGGCGAGGCGCTGATTCGCGCCGGACAAGTCGGGTCGTTCCTCGGAATCTGGGGAGTCGACTACGCACGCGGGCTCCAGCGTATCGCGACGCAGGAATCACGGCTCAAGATTCCGCTCCTCTTCGCGATGGATGTCATCCACGGCTTCCGTACCATCTATCCTGTTCCGATCGCCGAGGCCGCGAGCTTTGATCCGGCGCGCGTGGAGTTCTCCGCCCGACAGGCCGCGGTCGAGGCCACCGCACACGGACTTCATTGGACATTCGCTCCGATGGTGGACATCGCGCGCGACCCGCGCTGGGGACGCATCGTCGAGGGCGCGGGAGAAGATCCGTATCTCGGTGCCTCCATGTCCGCGGCGCGAGTGCGCGGATTCCAGGGCGGCGACAGCGCGTTGGGCATCGGAGCGCCCGACGCGCTCCTGGCGACGGTAAAGCACTTCGCGGCGTACGGAGGTGCGGAGGGCGGTCGCGACTATAACTCAGTGGAGCTGAGCGAAAGGACTCTGTGGGAGACTTATCTTCCTTCCTACGAGGCCGCTGTCAAAGCCGGCGTCGCGTTCGTGATGCCATCCTTCAATGACATAGGCGGCACTCCGTCGCACGCGAGCGACTGGCTGCTCCAGGACGTGTTGCGTCAACGCTGGGGCTTCAAGGGAGCAGTCGTCAGCGACTGGGGTGGAATCAGCGAGCTGATTCCGCACGGAGTCGCAGCGAACAGGGGCGAGGCTGGAATCCTCGGCATTCGCGCCGGTGTGGACATCGACATGTCCGACAATGTGTACGTCGATAGTCTCGCCGCAGCCGTCCGCTCGGGAAGAGTTCCCGAAGCGCTCGTCGATTCGGCGGTTCATCGGGTGCTCCGAATCAAGTACGCGCTTGGGCTTTTCCAGGATCCGTACCGATTCAACGACGCCGAGCGCGAGCGGCGGTACACGCTCGCTCCCGAGCATCTCCTCGCCAGCCGTCTCGCGGCGCGCGAGGGGATTGTACTCCTCAAGAATTCGTCGAAGACGCTTCCGCTGAGCAAGGATATTCACACCATCGCGGTGATCGGACCGCTCGCCGATGATAGGCGGTCGTCGCTTGGCGGCTGGGCGGCCGATGGGCGTCCAGAAGAAACTCTCACCGTGCTCGCGGGCGTGCGCGCTGCGGTTGGTCCATCCGTGAAGGTGATCTACGCGCGCGGGTCCCCGGTCGATAGCGCCGACGCCACTGGGTTCGCGGCCGCTCTTGACGCCGCCGCTCAGGCAGACGCTACCGTCCTCGTCCTCGGCGAGACAGAAAACATGTCGGGGGAGGCGTCGAGCCGCTCGTCGATCGAGCTCCCGGGACTACAGCTGGAGCTCGCACGCGCGGTGCTGCGCGCCGCAAGACGGAGCACTGCCTTCGTGCAGACCGACACGACGCCGAAACCGGTTGCGGTGGTACTGATGAACGGGCGTGCCCTCGCCATTCCGGAGCTCGCTCGCGAAGCGCCGGCAATCATAGAGAGCTGGTTCCTTGGGAACCAGCATGGGGCAGCCGTCGCCGACGTGCTGTTCGGAGACTACAATCCCGGTGGGAAGCTGCCTGTGACTTTCCCTCGCACGACCGGGCAAATCCCCATCTATTACAACCATCGAAACACCGGGCGTCCCTCAGACACCGCGAACCACTACACCTCGAAGTATTTGGACCTTCCCTCGGGCCCGCTCTTCCCGTTCGGGTACGGACTCAGCTACACGACATTCGCGTACTCGAATCTCCGACTGTCGTCCGCGACGATCGTCGCCGGCGATTCCCTCGAGGTTTCAGTCGACGTCAGGAACTCAGGGGATCGCGGCGGCGACGAAGTCGTGCAGCTCTACGTGCGCGACGATGTAGCGACCGTCGAGGAGCCTGTAAAGCGGCTCGTAGGATTCCAGCGCATCGCATCGCGCGCGGGCGATACACGAACGGTCACCTTCAGAATCCGTCCGGAATTGCTCGCGCTGTACGATCGGCAGATGCGGCGCGTTGTAGAGCCGGGAACATTCACGGTCTACGTGGGAACCAACTCGGATGACGTGCTCACAGCTCACTTCGCGGTGACTGGGGAGGTACTGGTGCTCGCGCCCGCGCCGCCCCGCTTCCGGTGAGGGACCTCGCTTCAGAGGCGGCGCACTAGAGCATCACGGCGTAACTGTTTCGTCGAAGAAGACTGACGCAAGGCCGCTAACCCTGACCTGGATCTTCACCGCGCCGGCGGTCGCGCCTGCCGTGTATCTCGTCCAGGCTACCCCGTCTTTGTTTGTCTGGGACGTGGCAGGGTCGAGCGACCCTTCGCCCGGCGCAACGATACTCCAGACGACGGGTTCGTTCACGATCGGCTCGAAAAATGATCCGACGACGATCACTGAGAGCGAATCCGGAAGAGCCGTATTGACCGGCGCAGTCTGAACGTCGCCGCTCACGATTTCCATCGTAGCCGGTCTGGAAGGGTCGGTGGTCAACGTACAGCTGTAGAGCGCTGCTGTGGCGATGACGAGCGGAATTATTCGATTGACAAATAGCTGACGCTTCACTGCGCACATGGATTTTTCCTCAAGTGTGATTTCAAGGGTGGCAGGGCTGGAAAAAGAATAGCCCGGCGGCGCGATCTCCGCACTTTTGCTTTCTTTTCTTGCGATCCATCGGGTGACAGCCCAGGATTAGATAAATGCCTCCAAGCCCCCTCTCGCGCCTTCGCAAGCTCTGCCTCGCGCTTCCAGAAGCTCATGAAGTGGAAGCCTGGGGCGAGCCGACATTTCGAGTGAAGAACAAGATCTTCGCCATGTATGCTCACGCAAACAACCACGATGGAGGCGGCCGGCAAAACTTCTGGCGCTTGTGAAGGACGATTAGTGCTCCACCATTGGAGGTCACCATGAAACGGGTAACCGGGGGAAGGCCATGAAGAGCGCATTTCTTTTTCTTGTAAGCACCATCGTAACCGGAGCATTCGCCGCGATTGGCTCAATGATCGGGCATTTCTTTGGGTCTCATCTCGGCGTCATGCTGGGTGGGGTATTCGGCGGCCTCTTTGGAGCCATTTTTTCGGCGCGGATCGCGGTGCGCCGGCAATGGATCGGGCATGAGGATTTTTATCCGACAACGTTCGGCGCTGCGATCGGGTTTCTCGCCGCGGCTGTTGTCGCGATGAAGACTCTCTCGACTCCAATCGGCCCGGTTCTAAGCTCACTTCTTATCGGATTTGGCGCACTTGTCGGATCGTGGATCGGAGCTCGGAAACGCTCGGGGAGTCTCCAAGGCTAGGGCAGGTGGATCAGGCGAGCCTCTCCACTCCTCGTGCCGTAATCCGGTGCGATACGAGCGGCAGCGGCGACGGGGCTGAATCGGAAATTACGATGGCCTGCTCGAGTACGGACCGTCCCGTCTCGAGATCTTTCTTGCTACGTGCGTAAATCGTCGCCAGAGTCTGACCCTTCAACACGTGATCCTCTGGCTTTGCGGTGATCACGAAGCCTACCGACGGATCCACTTTCTCCTCCATGTTCCGTCTACCGCCGCCGAGGGCAATCACGCCGTAGCCGACGGTGCGCGGATCTACGGATTGCACGACGCCCCCCCGCTTGGCGGTAAACTCGGCTCGGTGACGGGCCTGCGGCAGACGTAGAGGATCCTTGACGACCCCATCGTCGCCGCCTTGCGCGCTGATGATGTCCTCGAATTTTCTCAGTGCCTTGCCCGACCCGATCGCGGCGTCCATCATCGCCCGTGCTCCTTCCCTTGTCGAAGCTAAAGTCGCCAGCACAAGCATCTCCGCACCCAAGGCAAAGGTGACCTCGATCAAATCGGGCGGGCCGGCCCCTTTCAACACCTCAATTGCTTCAGCAACCTCGACCGCGTTTCCACAGGCCTCTCCCAGCGGACGATCCATTGCGGTCACCAGCGCCACGACCGGACACGCGTGCTCGTCACCCAGATCGATCATCGCCTCTGCGAGCTGAATCTCCTGCTCCAGCTCGGGAAGGAACGATCCCGATCCTCGCTTGATGTCGAGCACCAGCCCGGTGAGGCTCTCCGCGATCTTCTTGCTCATTATGCTCGCTGCGATCAGCGGTATTACCTCCACCGTCGCCGTCGCGTCGCGGAGCGCGTAGATCTTCCTGTCGGCCGGGACGATCTCGTCGGT
>DHJO01000104.1:0-1566 GCA_002404375.1 Gemmatimonadales bacterium UBA4718
CGCACCCGTTCAGTTGTAGTTCAAATCTCAGGCTAACCGAGGTGCTAGGTCTCGCACCCGTTCAGTTGCAGTTCCCCTTTACCGAACGCTATGTCCGGTCCCCGTGTCGAACTAAACAGCAAATGGTCGCGACAGAGAACAGCGGTAGATGATCACCGCGTGAACGAATCACAGCTCATCGCCCGGGTCATCGCGGGAGATCGGTTGGCTGGGCGTGCGCTGTACGACACGCACGCGCCCCGCGTCTACTCGCTCGCTTATCGAATGAGCGGTGACCCGGAGAGAGCCCGGGAGTTCACGCAAGACACCTTCATCCGCGCGTTTGCGCGACTCTCGCAATTCCGGGGAGACGCGGCGTTCTCGACCTGGCTGCATCGAATCGTGGTGACCGTGATCTCGAACGCGAGACGAAGCGAAGTGCGGTTCGCACGTGAGGTAGCGCTCGACGAAGCGAATCTGATCGAGGCAAGCGCTCCCGAAGCGGAGCCCGATCTGAAGGACTGTATCGCTCGGGCGGTGGAAAATCTTTCGGAAGCTTATAGGACGACGTTGATAATGCACGACATTGAGGGATACACGCACGCTGAGATCGCTGGAATCCTGGGCGTCCCGGAAGGGACTTCCAAGAGCAGACTCTCGGCGGCACGAGCGCAGCTCCGGCAGGAGCTGGCGGCATTCAAGGAGTAGGATGATGGACGAGAAACGTTTTGACGAAGTGCTCCGCGATCTTCCGCGGAGCTTCAATCCTCCGCACCAGCCACCGCTGGACGACATGTGGGCAGTGATCGAGGACGCGCACTTCAATGCGCCGGCTTCGGCCTCCTCGCGTCGAGGAATGCTCTCGCGGGCACCGTGGCTCGCGGCGGCCGCCGCGCTCGTGATCGGCATCGGGATCGGGCGCTACATCCCCAGCTCGGCAAAGACCACCGACAATCCGCTGCCACCATCCACGCTGGCATCTGCGAGGCAACGCGCGAGCGACAGCTCCGCGGTCGTCGATGCCTATCGTGATCAGACCAGCCACTATCTGGGTCAGGCCGCCGCGCTTCTCATCTCGCTTCCGGCAAAGAATGCCAGCGGGAGAGCCGATGCCGACTTCGCGGGAAAGGCCGCCGAACTCCTCGTCACCACGCGCCTCCTGATGGATTCGCCGGCAGCGCAGGATCCCAAGCTCCGCTCGCTGCTCGACGATCTCGAGCTGGTGCTGGTGCAAATCGCACGGCTGCGCGGCGACAGAAGCAAGGGCGATCTCGACCTCATCCACCAGGCAGTCGAGCAGGGAGACGTGCTCTCACGTCTCAATTCCGCCGTAGTCACCAACCAATCCTCAGAATGAGGGAAGGATGATCAGAGCAACCTTCATAGCGGCCGCCGTCTGCGTTCTTGCTGTCCCCGGCGGAGCGCAGAATCCACCGCCTGCAGTCCCGCCGACGGTGAGTCAACCAGCGACACCGGCGACTCCCGCTCCGACCGTAAGGGCAGTTGCCCCACCGGCCCCTTGGTGGAACTCCCCCGATCTCCCTGATCTCCCCGACATGCCGGAGATGCCTGACATGCCTGACATGC
>DHJO01000104.1:1743-7045 GCA_002404375.1 Gemmatimonadales bacterium UBA4718
CATGCCGCCCATGCCTCCGATGTCTCCGATCCCTCCGATTCCCCCAATGCCTCCGATGGAGATTCCACCGGTGGCAGCAATGGCGCCGATTGCGCGCATGTCCATCGACGCCTGGACAACGACACCGATCGCAGCGGTCGCTCCCGCTGTTGCGGCTGCAGCGGCGAGGAGAGTTGCCTCCAGCATGGCGCGCATTGGTGGCCAGTCGCCGTTCGAACGTCAGTTCGGAGGAATCGCCAACGATCCGCCCAAGGCGTGGGCTGGTTCCGACCCTGCGGATTCACTTTATCGTCTCGCGCGGGAGGCGCTGAATCACGGTGAGTACCGCCGCGCGGCGCAATTGTTCGGAGACATCAGCCAGCGTTTTCCGAGCTCGGCGTACGCCGCCGATGCCAAGTACTGGCGCGCGTTCGCGCTCTATCGGATCGGCGGCCCCAGCGATCTGCGCGACGCGTTAACTTCGCTCCAGGACACTTTGTCCTATCGTCACGCTTCTTTGCGGGCCGATGCTTCGACGCTGGCGGCGCGTATTCGCGGTGCGCTAGCGCTGCAAGGCGATCCGCAGGCGAGGGCACAGGTTGGACGCGCGGCAGCAGACGCCGGCCAGGCGTGCGACCGTGAGGACCTCGCGGTACGAATCGAGGCGCTCAACTCGCTCGGACAAACCGATCCGGCAACGACTACTCCGATCTTGCGCCGCGTTCTGGCGCGTCGCGACGATTGCTCCGCCAGTCTGCGGCGCGCCGCGCTCTGGCTGCTCGGCAGACGGACCGACGCGGAAGCGACGGGCCTCGTGATGACCTCCGCGCGCAACGATCCCGACATAAGAGTCCGCGCGGACGCGTTGCGCTTCCTCGCGGCGATGCCCGGTGATCAGGCAATCGCCACCATCGAGGAAATCGCCCGCACGCCGGGAAATGACGAGCTGCAGCGCGCCGCCGTCTCCGCCCTTGGGCGAAGCGACTCACCGCGCGCTCGCCAGAGCATTCGCAGCATCATCGAGCGCACCGATCTGAGCGAGAGTTTGCGCGCGACTGCGCTCGCCAGCGTAGATGCCGACCACTCCACCGATAACGGAGCGTACATACGCTCGATCTATCCTCGCCTCGACACGCCGCGGCTCAAGGCCTCGGCGATCCGCGCGCTCGCCCGCGTCGGCGGCAATGACAACGATCAGTGGCTGCTCTCCGTGGTCCGCAACGCAAACGAGCCCGTCGATGTGCGGGCAATGGCGCTCCGTTACGCGGGCCGCTCTTCGATCCCGATCTCCGATCTGGTTCGCATGTACGACGTAGCCGGCGATCGGCTGCTACGCGAGCAGCTGATAAGCCTATACGCTCAGCGCACCGATCCACAGGCAACGGACAAGCTCCTCGAGATCGCCAAGACCGGCACCGACCCCGACATGAGACGCATGGCGATATCGGCGTTGGCGCGCAAGAACGATCCGAGAACCAAGCAGATTCTACTGGAGATAATCGACAAATGACGAAGCTCTTTCCGGGACTGGCAGTCGCGTCCCTTATCGCGGTAAGCGCGACCACACAGCGCGCGGATGCACAGTCTCTCGCGAATCGCGTGGCCTCTGCCTCCGGTCGCTCGATCCAATTCAGTTATCCCGCGCGACCAGGCGTTTGCGGCGACGGACGTACCTACATCTCTACAGGCTCCGGGAATTTCTACGGCTCCTTCTCGTCGAATGCGGCTGACCAGTGCGTGGCCGGCCCGGTGCGGGTGGTGGTCGATCTTGCCGACAGAAACGTGATCGCGCTCCGCACATACGTAGGCGGAGCGAATCCGGTCGTCGACGCAGGCGTCGCGAATCTCGGCACCGTCACAGCTGCGGACGCGACCGACTACTTGCTTGGCGTCGCATCGCGCGCCGATGGCAGAGTTGGAAGAGATGCCATCTTCGCGGCCCTTCTCGCTGATGGCGTTGATCTGACGCCGAGGCTTCTCGACATCGGGCGCGATCAAAATCGTCCGCTCGAGACGCGGCGCGCGGCCCTGTCCGGTCTGGTTCGCAGCGAACCGGCGCAGCTGGACAGAATCGGTGCAGCTCTCGTGCAAATCGCAACGAACGAGAACGATGCGCAGGGGGTGCGCACCGCAGCGCTCTCCGTGCTGTCGAGGCTCGACCACGGAGCCGGCATCCAGCCGCTGGTGCAGCTGGCAAATGGAAATATCACGTCGTGGGTCGGCAGAGAGAGCATGACGGTGCTCGCGCGCTCGGGCGATCCCCGCGCGCGTCAGTTCCTCCGCTCGACCGTCCAGCGCACGGATCTATCTGATGAAGTACTGGCTGCCGCGCTTCGCGGACTGGGGCGTGAATACGTCACGGCAAATGACGCGAGCCTGTTGCGCTCGATATACCCGCGCCTCACTGGCCAACGCTCGCAGGATGCGGTGCTCGCTTCACTGTCGGAGCTGGGGGGATCCGAAAACGTTCAGTGGCTCACGGGAATCGTGCGCGACGAGAAGGCCGCCCCCGAAGCACGCCGCCGCGCGCTCCAGTATCTGAGCAGGGCGGGCGCGACGACTCCTGCGCTGCTCGCGCTTTACGACGCGACACCCGACATGCCGCTGCGCGAGGCGCTGATCGGCATCTACTCGCGCATCTCCGACAAAGCCGCAACCGACAAACTGGTTTGGATCGCGAAGAACGAACAGAACCTCGCGATCAAACGTCGCGCGATCTCCGCGTTGTCGCGAAGCAGTGATCCCACCATTCGGCAGGCGTTACAGGACATCGTAGAACGGTAGGTTGAGATCGCGAAGCGATCCGTACGCCGACCTACTTAGCCGACCTTCTGCCGCACCGTCAGGGCCTGCTCGACGAGTTGGGGTGTCGGCCACGACCTCCCAAGCGCCTTCTGGAAGCAGCGCTTAGGGACGATCTCCACGCCCGACCTGGTCAGGGTCTCATAGCGGGCGAGCTTCTCGGGGTACCGTGAGACGGTGGTCGGCTTGTAGGAGAGCGACAGGAAGAAGTTGTCGGTGAGACTCAGCGCGAATAGCTCCTCGATGTCCCTCGCCCGCGCCAGACGCTCGATCCCCAGCACGACCTGACTCCCGAGGCCCTGGCCGTGGTGCGCCGGAGCCACGGCTACCGACGAGACCTCCGCCAGCGAAGGGGAATATTCCTCCAGCGCGGCGCAGGCGATCACGCGTCCCGTCCCATCAGTCGCGACCACATAGTTGTCGATCCGCGCGGCGATTTCATCCAGCGTGCGCGACAGCATCAACCCCTGTGTGGCGTACTGCGCGACCAGATCCAGGATCTGTGACGCGTCAGCGCGTACCGCGCGGCGGACCATCGCAGGCGACGATTTCGCCCTCGACAGGGGCGGTCCGGAGCGAATTGGGAAATTATGCACGAGGAATGTATATATACACACTCCCGCGCCCGCAAGGGTTTCCGCCGGCCCGGACCTCAGGGCATCCGGTCAGTAGCTCGCG
Organism: Gemmatimonadales bacterium UBA4718; assembly: GCA_002404375.1. Lineage (GTDB taxonomy): Bacteria > Gemmatimonadota > Gemmatimonadetes > Gemmatimonadales > Gemmatimonadaceae > UBA4720. The sequence continues at coordinate 5,203 of DHJO01000104.1, forward strand.
AAGACTTTGGTCTTGCCGCTCTTGTCGAAAGAGAGAACCTGATAATGCTGTTGACGGGGCCCTTCCATCCCGGGCGATCCCATCGGCATACCCGGCACTGCCAGACCCGCCACCTTGGGCTTTTCCTTCAGCAGCCTCGCGATATCAGCGGCCGGCACGTGTCCCTCGATCAGATAGCCGTTCACCACCGCAGTGTGACACGCGGTCAGCGCTTCGGGAACGCCAAGAGTGCGCTTTATCTCTGCCATTGCCGGAGTGTCCTTCGCATCCACGCGGTAGCCGTGCTTGATGAGATGCTCGATCCAGTTCTTGCAGCAACCGCAGCTCGGATCCTTGTAGACGGTGATCCTCGTCTCTTTGGGAGTCGGATTGACCGACGGCATAACCGCGCCCGTGGTGAGCGTCAGCGCAAACAACGCCGCGCCAAACGCAACAGTCCTTCGCAAGTCTTTTTTCATTCTGGAATCGATTTGAGTGTGCGTTCGATTTGTCTCTTGTGACGTCCTTCGTGCTGGCCAACGAATATAAGCCACTGATAGAGATCGAGCTCCCCGAGGATTGCGTGGGTATGTTTGATCTCGCCAATCGAAAGCCCGTTGGCCGACACCGCTGCCGCGCGCAGCGCTTCGCGAGAGCTCTCGAGGCCCTCGACCGCTTCGTTGATGTCGATATTCGCGCGCGGGTGGACCGTGGCCGGGGCCTGCATCACTGCATTGTCCAGTTGTGCGCTGTATTGCTCGAAAGTTGGCAGCACGGCATCTGTCGATCTCTCCTCGCCGAGTCCCGTTGCCCGCGCCTGACCAACACGTTTTGTAATCAGTCGGGCGACTCCAGCCTCCACCATCCTCAGGTGCTCCAGTATCTCGGCGACCGACCAACTCTCGTCGGTTGGCCGCCGACATAGCCGATCACCGGGTATGCCTTCGAAGCTCTGAAGAAGCTCTTTGCGCCTCTCTTCCACGTAGTCCATCGCTTCCGCGAGTCTCGCGTGCATCGAATCTCCTCCCTTTCCTGAATTTACGCGCAGCCCCCGTATTCGGCTCACGGGCTTTCTCCTCCAACCACAATCCACCTCGGCGTCCTTCTTGCTTTCGGTATATATTCGGTAGTCCAACTATGACTTTCATCTGCCTCTGGAGCCCCGACACCACCGCCACCGATACACAGGAGAGCGAGCTTCTACGCAAACTCATTCCGGCATTACTCAGTGCGGCTCCGCGGGTGATGCTGGGAGTGACTGGAATAGTCTGGGCTGACGCGAGAGGGATGAGTGCCGAGCCTCTGGCGAGAGATCTTCTTCAGCTTTTTCACGATAATGGAGTGGAGAAGGTTCGCGTAGCCATTTCTCTTGCTCCCATATGCGCCGAGGTTGCCGCGCGCTACGGTAAAGGCGCGCTGATCGTAATACCGGCCGGCTCCGAGCGGGATTATCTCGCCGGGCATTCCGTTGAAGTGCTCGAGCCATCGCTCGCCTTGTCGTCTTTGCTAGATGGAATAGGCGTGGAGAGCTGCGGAGATCTGGCGAAGCTCGATCTCGAATCGGTCGAAGTTCGATTCGGCGCCGAAGGAGCGCGGCTCTGGCGACTATCGAGGGCCGACGACGCGCGCCGCATCTTCAGCAACATTCCGCGCGCGCTGCCATCCGCCTCGCTCGATTGGGTCGATTACACGCTCAAGGATCCCGAGCGCCTCGTCTTCATCATCAACGCTCTCATCGGAAGCATCACCACGGAGCTGAGGTCGCGCGGGCAGGGCGCGAGAGAGATGACGATGATTTTCTCGCTCGCCAATCGCGAGAGCTTCGAGCATCTGGTGCGTCCGGCCCGATCGACGGCGAGCCACA
>DHJO01000104.1:7108-7651 GCA_002404375.1 Gemmatimonadales bacterium UBA4718
GCGTGGAGTCCGTTACCGGAGAGGTCGAGCGTCAGGGAGACATCTTCGACCGCGGATTCGCCACCGCGCGCGCGGCGGAGGAGACGATCGCGCAGCTGCTGGATGATCAGGGCGCGGTGGTGGTGACGCCGCGCAACACCCAGCACCCTCTGATCGATCGTCGCACCGAGTGGGTCAGCCAGGAGCCATCACAGGCTTCAGCGAGAATTCAGCTCAGGGAGCGAGTGGTGAAAGCGACCACCGCTCCGAGTCTCACGCTGCAGCTCCTTCCCGAGCCCCGGCGAATCGCGGTGACGACAAAGCGCCGCCGCGATCATCAGGTACCGGTGCAGTATCGGGACAAACAGTGGACGACGATCATGTCCGCTGCGGGGCCCGACCGCGTTTCGGGAGGACAATGGGCCGAGCCCTACGCGCGGGAATATTTCCGCTGCGTCACCGACGACGGGATGATGGTGTGGCTTTACCGGGACGCACGGTCAGATGAGTGGTACCTGCACGGGTGGTGGGATTAGTGCAACTGCCAACTGAACTGAACGGGGT
>DHJO01000104.1:7793-9777 GCA_002404375.1 Gemmatimonadales bacterium UBA4718
TTGAGACAGAACTGACGCTGATCAGGGCACAATCAACTGCCTGTGCCGTCCCGCCACCGAGTGACGTCACGACGTTCGAGCGGACAGCGTTTTAGCGATCAGCGGGTAGCGGGCAGCAGCGTAGTTGCAGTCCCAGTTCTCACTTATGTGCCCGGGAATCCTTCGATGCGCGCGGCCTTTACGATCTGCTTTACCCTAGCCATGATCGTTTTCGCCGCGGCCTCATCTCCCTTACGCGACATCCCTTCGGCCAGGACCGCTCCCGTGAACGCGTAGGTGTACGGAATTCCTATCGAAGCGCGATCGATCCAGTCTCCTTCCTTCATCAGCGCGTCCGGCGCACGGTACACGGTATCCCATAATGCCTTGCTTCGGTCGAGATCGATGAATAAACCGGAGATGCGGGGCGTCGCCGCGCTCTCCGTGAGCGGGCGATCTACCAGTTTCTGCACGAAGCCCTGTGAGAGCAGATACGGCTGCAGGCTGGCGGCGAGGCGGCCCCCTCCGCCGGTCGACAGGTAGATCGGACGCTCGGGGAACGCGTCCTTGATCAGCCGCAACAGCACCAGCTCATCGCGCACGAGGTATCCTGGCTCGATATTGAGCGTGATGTTTCCTTGCCGGAAAATCTGCGGCTCGTTGAGCTGTATGTACTCCGGGATCGCGTCCGCTTCGGCGTAATTCATCTTGAGCGGCGGACCGGATGGCTTCTTCCACACCTGGTTTCTATAGATCGCTGGGCCCTTCGCTGCGTCGTAAGTCGCGATCGGGCGCCGGATCATCTGGCGTACGAACCAGTCGGTGTCCAGATAAGTCGTGACGGCCACCGTCACGTCGCGCCTGACTCCTTCCACTTCCTGTGCATACCAGAGCGGGAATGTGTCGTTGTCGCCATTCGTGACGACTACGGCATACGGCTCGAGCGAGTTCAGGTAGTCGCGTGCCCACTGATCGGTGAAGTAATGCCCGGCGCGTGATGCGTACTTCCAGTTCGCGAAGAGAGGAACGAGCGCGATGAGAAGTATCGGCGCAGCGCGAATGAATCCGCGGCGCGGCGGCCAAGCGGCGGCAACAGCCTGCTTTTTCCCCTTCTGCCGCTCTTCGACGCGCTCTTCACCGCCTACCACGTGGGCGAGCTGCTCCCAGACAAAACTGAGGCCGATCGCGGCCCACACCCCCCACGCGGAAAAGCTCCAGATGTAGAAGTAATCGCGGTCGCGCACCTCGCGCGCCACGTCCTGCGCGCCTGGGTCCTGTGACCAGCCGTACTTGAAGTTGAGATAGTAGATGAGCGCGAGCGTCATCGTGAACATCAGCGGACCGAAATACCAGAACGTTCTTCGGTCTCGTTCCCATTGCACGTATCCGCCGAGCAACCCGAGGGCAAGGAAGACAAAGGCCATCACGAACTGCGTCCCTTGCATCGTCCCGTGAGAATCGCGCAGCCACTGCCATTTGAAGTAGAGCCACCACATTCCCACCTGCGCCGGATAATCGGCCCCGCGCTCGAGCTTCTTTCCGTACTGCTCGCGGTTGATGTTGGACATCAACCTGTCCTTGGTGAGCTTGGTGAAAGTGCAGCTCGCCTCGAGCCTCGTTTCACACGCGGTCGGCGCGCCTTCGTTGATTCCCGGGAAGTACGCGGCACGCACCGGCTCGTAGATGAACGGCGTCAGCCCGAGCAGGAGGGCGGCCAGCGCGGCGAGAACGAGCTTCCAGCGCAGCAGAGTGCGCCAGCGAACGGCGAGAATTGCAATGCCGGCCGCGGGGAGAGGAAGAAAGCCGGCAGGATGGTTCGAGTATCCGAGCCCGAGCAGAAAAGCGACGAGAATGAGAAGACGGTCGGCGTTGGGAGAATCGGGATTCTCCATCCACTCGATCATCAGCCACGACACGATCGTGAAGAACAGCAGGGAGACCGTGTACACCTTCTCGTTCACCACCGACTGGTTCCACACCGTGAACGCGGTTGCGCCGATGAGAG
>DHJO01000020.1:0-924 GCA_002404375.1 Gemmatimonadales bacterium UBA4718
TGAGCTTCGCCTGCACCATCGCGCGGAGGTTGCCCGGCGTATGGTGGCGAAATTCTACTACCCGGCAGGGATCGCCCTCGAGAACGAGAACCATTCCACGCCGGATCTGGGTGGCAGGCATTGCCATATAGGTATTCCAGAACTGGGTTCGAAAGCTTACGATCGAGCTCGGCAGTGCGCCGCATCCGCTTCGATCGGAACGGAGCGTAAACGTAAACAGCCTCGAAACTTAGCCGCGTTTCGGACCTCGGTCAAGCTGCGCCACTATCGGCTTGAGCGCCTTCCACAGGTTGTCCGCGACGATCCGCTCGCCGGCAAGGTTCGGGTGCACTCCGTCCGCCTGGTTGAGGCGGGAGATGCCGGCGACACCATCGAGTAGAAACGGCAGCAGCGGAACGTTTTCCTTCCTGGCGATGTCCGCGTAAATGGTGCGAAAACTTCGCGTGTATGTGACGCCGTAGTTGGGCGGCGCTTCCATCTGGACGAGCACTATCTTGGCTCGTGGCTGCTTCTGCCTGATCGTTGCAATCACCTGTTCGAGGTTCGCCCTCGCCGCATCCGGAGACAAGCCCCGCAGCGCGTCGTTGGCGCCGCCCTCGACAACTACCAGATCCGCCGGCGTTCGGAGCACCCAGTCAATCCGCCGGGCCGCGCCGGCAGTTGTCTCACCCGACAAGCCTCCGTTCACCGCCTTGATGGGGAGTCCATCAGCCCGCGCCTTCCTTTCGATCAGAGAAGGAAACGCCTGCTCGGGATCGAGTCCGTATCCGGCGGTGAGACTCGTTCCGAAGAAAAGGACCACAGGCATGCGTACTGATGTCGACGGACCGGCAGGCGTTTTGGGGGGCTCCTCGCTTGCCTTCATCACACTCATGTTATTCTTCGCCTCTGCCACATTTCTCGAATTGTCCACGTTTCCGCCCG
>DHJO01000020.1:1007-5728 GCA_002404375.1 Gemmatimonadales bacterium UBA4718
CGTTCATGCTGATTGCCCGTGAAGTAACGAAAGAATACATGAGTGGCGAGCAGAAGCTCGCTGTGCTGCGCGATGTGTCGTTCAGCATTCCTCAAGGAGCCTTCGTCGCAATCGTCGGACCCTCCGGCAGCGGCAAGACGACATTGCTCGGACTTCTCGCCGGACTTGATACACCAACACGCGGCATAGTGCTCCTCGACAACGCGGACCTCGGCAAGCTGAATGAAAACCAGCGTGCCCGGCTGCGGGGAGAAAAAGTCGGCTTCGTTTTCCAGACGTTCCAGCTGATTCCCACGCTCACGGCCCTGGAGAACGTACAAGTCCCCCTCGAGCTGCGCGGCACGCCGGGCGCGGTGGAGCGCGCGCGCGACTTGATCGACCGAGTCGGGCTCACGGGGAGGGGCCACCACTTCCCCACTCAGTTGTCCGGCGGAGAGCAGCAGCGGGTCGCGATCGCGCGCGCCTTTGCCAACTCGCCGAAGATCCTCTTTGCCGACGAGCCCACCGGCAACCTCGACAATGCGACGGGACAGCGCATCTTCGAGCTCCTCCGGTCGCTCAATAGCGATGGCGGCTCGACAATCGTTCTCGTGACGCATGACTCCTCACTTGCTTCGCGCGCGTCCAGAATCATTCGCCTCCTCGATGGTGCGATTGTGGAAGACACAGGCGCTGACGCTGGAAGCGCGGCTTGACCGCCATGACGCGCAGCATCTGGAGCCTGGCCTGGCGGGAGAGCCGAACCGCGCGCCGGCGCCTGCTCCTCTACATGTCGTCGATCTCGCTCGGCGTCGCGGCGTTGGTCGCGATCGACTCGTTCTCGACGAACATCGTGCAGTCCGTGAAGGACCAATCGCGCGCGCTAATGGGCGGAGACATCTCCTTCAACTCCTCCAAGCCCTTCCCTCCGGCGATGGACTCGCTGTTCGATTCGCTGTCGCACCAGGGGCTGTCCTTCGCCCGCGTAACGACTTTTCCGTCCATGGCCGTAGTCCCGCGCACCGCAGGCACCCGGTTCGCGCAGGTGCGCGGCGTCACGGACAACTATCCTTTCTATGGGAACATCGTCACCGAGCCGGCCGGCCGGTGGTCAATGCTGCAGCGCGGGGCAAACGCCATCGTCGATCCGTCTCTGCTTACGTCGCTCAACGCGAGTGTCGGTGACACCCTCAGGCTGGGCTTCGGCACCTTCACCATAATCGCCACGATCAAGGATGTTCCGGCTGCCGCTGGAATCGCCGAGATGCTCGGCCCGCGCATTTTCATTCCGGCCAGATACATCGCGGAGACGCAACTGGTGGTGTTCGGCAGCACTGCCGACCGGACGGTGATGGCGAAGCTCCCGCCAAACGTCGATCCCGACAACTTCGTCAAGCCTCTGCGCAAGCGCATCGAGAACCAGCAGGTACGAGTGCGCACGGTAACGCAGAGCGAGATGCAGACGTCGGACGCGATCGAGAATCTCTCGAGCTTCATCGGCATTGTCGGACTGGTGGCGCTCCTCCTCGGAGGAATCGGTGTGGCGAGCGGAGTGCGCGCCTTCGTCGCGCGCAAGATAGACACGGTTGCCGTACTTCGATGCCTCGGCGCTTCGAGCGGACAGGTGCTCGCGATTTACGTCGTGCAGGCCGCCGGGATGGGTCTCGCCGGAGCCGCAGCGGGCGCCGTGCTGGGCGTAGCGATTCAATTTGTCCTGCCACAAGTGATGACTGATTTTCTTCCGATCGACGTGAAGGTGAACCTCGTTCCTGTTGCCGTATTGACTGGACTCGCCGTCGGCGGTTGGATCGCGCTTATTTTCGCGCTCAGGCCGCTGCTGGCCCTTCGCAACGTGTCGCCGCTCCAGACACTGCGTCGCGACACCGATGCCGAAGTTCTGCGCATGCACTGGTCGGACATGCCGAGGATCGCCGTGGACGTCGCGCTGGTGTTGAGCGTGGTGGGCATCGCGTTTCTGCGCGCGCGCACGACGAGACAGGCTCTGTCGATGAGCGCCGCAACCGGTGTCGCGATTCTCGCGCTCGGGGCGAGCGCCGCGCTTCTCTCGTGGGCCGCTCGCAAAGGACTCCGCACTGGCTGGCCTTACGTCGTCCGCCAGGGCGTCGCAAATCTCTATCGTCCTGGAAATCAGACGCGCGCCGTCGTTCTCGCGCTTGGATTCGGCGCGTTCCTCGTCAGCACTCTTTATCTGGTTCAGCACAACATCCTGCGCCGGTTCACGACCGCCGCAGCCGAGTCACGCGGAAACATCGTCTTTTTCGACGTGCAGCAGGATCAGGCGGCCGGGCTGGATTCGATCATCAGATCTCGAAGGAACGAAGTGGTGCAAACCGCGCCGGTGGTAACTATGCGCATCGCCGCGATCAACGGGAAAAGAACTGCGGACCTGCTTCCTGCCCGGGAGCGGGGAGGCCGCGGCGGTGGGTGGGCCTTCAGACGCGAATTTCGCTCGACCTATCGGGACAAGCCGGCGGCGAGCGAAACAATAGTCAGTGGCGCCTGGTTCGGCGCGAGCGCGCTGAGGACACAACAGGACACCGGCGAAATATCTCTCGAAGAAGGCATCGCGAAAGAGCTCAGCGTCAAGCTCGGTGACATCATCATCTGGAACGTTCAGGGCGTGGAGATTCCCACTCGCATAACGAGCCTGAGAAAAGTCGTCTGGACCCGGTTCGAGCCAAATTTCTTCGTCGTCTTTGCGCCGCCGGTGCTCAGGGATGCGCCAAAGCAATACGTGTTGCTGGCACAGGTGAAGGACCCACAAGCTGTCTCGCCCCTGCAGCGCGCAGTCGTGAATCAGTTTCCGAACATATCGAGCATCGACCTGACGTCGATCAAGCGCACTGTCGACCGGATCGTTGCCAGGGTATCGCTGGCGATTCGATTCATGGCGCTATTCAGTCTCGCCGTGGCAATACCGGTTCTGTTCAGTGCAGTCGCGGCGACTCGTCGGGCGCGCGTTCGCGAAGGAGTGCTGCTCAAGACCCTGGGAGCTACCCGCGGCCAGATAGCGAAAATTCTGCTCGCCGAATACTCCCTGCTCGGCGTGCTCGGCGGGCTGACGGGAATGCTGCTATCGATGGCAGGAGGCTGGGCGGTTGTGCGCTATGTGTTCAAGATGCCGTACACACTGCCGGTTGCGCCGATAGCCGGAATCGCTGCCGTGATCGTCGCCCTCACGCTCCTGATCGGCCTACTTGCGGGACGAGACGTTTTCAGGGAAACGCCGATCGCCGCTCTTCGCGACGTCTAGGCTGCTAGCGCTTGACCGGAGTGGAGCTCGCGGTGGGCAACCGGCGGATGGGAAAGCGAATCACGCTATCGCGCCCGAGAATGGAATCCTTAGGGGAAGAATCGGTCGACCGAACGGAGTTACTCACGCCGTTTTTGCGCGTTGCGGATCCCGGCGATTTCTTGCCGGACGATGTGCGCGTCACAGTCGACGACGACGTGGTCACCTCGGTCGTCGTAGAAAGTGTGTCCACCACAGGTGTTGCTGGCTGTGTAGCTGCGGAGGAAGCTGTCGCGGTATCAGCGGTGGATTGCGCAGACCGACCACAGCCGGCAGTTAGTACGACTACTGCGAAGGGTCCCACCAGCGACAGCTTTGTCATCGCCCGGTTCCCGGAATGGTCGGAAGCGCTATGGGTCTATGCGGCAATCCTTTCTCCCAGACTCCGGGCGTAGGCGACGGATCCGCGACGCTTCCCGCTGCGCGGAGGTTGAGACCCGCATTGCTATATGCATCAGCGGCCGTCGTGTCTACCGTGTAGCCGAGATCTTCCAGAGATCTTATGCTCATAATGCTGAGGGGATTCTTGCCCGCATTGATGAATCCCGTCATCAGCTCGTTACCAAAAGTGGTCTCCCGCCAATGCGAATTGATCGTTCCGTCTCCGCCCTGAGTGCCCTCCACGGGAACTGAAGTCGCACAGGTGTTGATTCCGCCAAGAGACTTGCAGCCTGCAATGCCGCCCGCCCCTATGTACGAAACGTTCGTCCCGTAATTGATCAGCAGATTTGCGGACGTAGTATCCCAGAATGATCCAAATCCAAGGACGTGCATCATTTCGTGGGTGATGACCTCCTGCAGGTTTCCCGATCCCACAAGTGCGGCCACGTCGGCGGTATCGAATTTCATTACACCGATGGACGTGCGGTAGTCGTTCTGCGTTCCGTTCTGACGGATGTAGCAGGGCCCGCTCTGCGCGAGAATCTTCCCGCGACCATCTATCGAGTCGAACGAGGCATAAATCACGATCCCGTCTATCGAACCCGAAAAAATGGGGACGCCGGTCGCGCCGCAATTCTTGGCGGGATCGGCTCCCGTGGCATCAACCAGTGGCGGGGCGCCAACGACTATCTGTTTGATGCGCGCCGCGGCATTCGCAAACAGCGTCTGTTCTGACGCGGTAGTCGCGGCTCCGAAAAAACGCAGATCGATCTTGTACGCCGACTGCACCGGCGGTGTGGGGCCGGCGGAATCGGAACACGCACCTGTCAGCACAACACCCGCAAAGGCCAGCAACAGACCGAGACGCCGCATAGACGGAACTACCTCGAGGTCAGGGAAAAAAAGCCGTTGGTTTAGCACCATCTTATAGACGATTGAGACATGCGTATCGGGTGCCTGTTTGGAGACGAGTATCCTGGCAACACTCGTGCGCCGGCGCCATCTACACCCAATCAGTATTAAAGACACGCAATCGATTCTCGACCCC
>DHJO01000020.1:5769-7081 GCA_002404375.1 Gemmatimonadales bacterium UBA4718
GCGAGCTGCTGGGCCTTGCAGCCGATTTAAGTGGTACCGCTGTGAAGAGCGGTGGTTCCGCTCAGCGCCCGATGGTCGGAAGCGCGCGCGGTGCGTGTGGGAGAGGTCGTTCCCATTCTCCAGGCGTAGACGTCGCGCTGATGTCGTCCACGCGGAAGGCGGCGCGGAGAGACACGCCGGCGGGGAGTGTGTACGGATCAGCCGCGTCCGGATTAACCGTATAGTTCAAATCTTCGAGGGAGCGGATCGACATGACACTCAGAGGATTGGTCCCTTGCTGGATGAATCCGGTCATCAGCTCGTTACTGAATGTCGATTCGCGCCAGTGTGAGTAGATGGTTCCGGGTCCCCCCTGAACGCCTTCCACTGGAACGGAGCTGGCGCATGTCACGACGGCTCCCAGCGCTTTACAGCCCGCGATGCCACCGGTGCCGATGTACGCGACAGTCGACGAGGTGGCCGGGGTGCTGTCGTTGATGAGCAGATTCTTTCCGCTCGAATCCCAGAAGGAGCCGAAGCCGACTACGTGCATCATTTCGTGAATGATCACTTCCTGCAAGTTCCCGCCGGTGGCGAGAGAAGCGAAGTCAGCGGAGTCGAACTTCATGATGCCGATCGACGTGCGGAAATCATTCTGCCCGTTGTTCGTGCGGATGTAACACGGTCCGCTCTGCGCAAGGATTTTTCCCTTTCCATCTATCGAGTCGATGGACGCGAAGATGATTACTCCGTCAATCGTCTCCGTCAGCGGGGCGACGCCTGTGGCTCCGCAATTCCTTGCTACGTCGGTGTTCGAGGTACTGACGAGCGGCAGCTGTCCGACGATCAGTGCCCGAAGCCTCGCCGCCGCATTCGTGAACAGAGCCTGGTCAGTCGCCGGGAGCGTTCTTCCGAAGAAGCGGATGTCGATCTTGAAGCTGGTCGTGACGCTCGCGTTGATGATGGCGCTCTTGGACTCAATGGTCACCAGGAGCTGCTGTGGAACCGCGCTCTGGCCCAATGTCCAGGTTGGTGCGGTGACGCTTCCATCCGGGTTGACGGTTCCCGTCGTGTTGTTAATTGTCCCGCCCCCAGCGAGCACTGCAAAGGTCGCGGTCTCGTTCGGCACTATCCGATTCTGACCATCCATCGGAACCACGACAGCTTGAGCAGTCAGCGTTGTTCCGGCCAGCGCGGACTGGCCGTTGCCGCTTTTGATCGAAATCGTGGCCAGCGAGCCGACTGCTGACACCGGTGGGGCGGCCGAGTTGGAGCACGCGCTCACGAGCGCGAGACAGGCAATGAGGGGAGCAGCTGACAATCGGCGCATGGC
>DHJO01000189.1 GCA_002404375.1 Gemmatimonadales bacterium UBA4718
GTCTTCATGTGATGCGAAACGTATGAAAGTGCCGGCCCCCTTTCGTTCGAGTTGGGTTCCGAGCGGTTGATTGCGACTAAGTGGTTTTGCGACAGCCTTTTAAGCTATCTGAGCAGGCTGAGCGTGTCAACCGCGCTACGCCCGGAAAGCACGAAGGGCCGAGCATCGCTCGGCCCTTCGAATTTCGGGTGGTGAGGAGAGTCTACAACCAGCTCGCTACGCCGCCGTGTCGGCTGCACGCTCCCCGACGATTCCGAGCGTGCGAATACAGACCATCCTTGCAACGCGCGATTGCACCGGCGGCATTGTTGTCATCAGCGGCACCCGATCCGGAGACAACGGCTGAGTTGGAATTGACGCGTGCTCTCGCTCTCACCGAGGCTCGTGGCGTTGGCGTAGAAGCGGGAGCGGGCATCGGCTTGGCTATTCGGTCGGCGGCCTTTACCTCGCCCTTTACGGCTTTCTTCTGGTGCTTTATGGCCTTCTTGTTGACGCCGCCGTGACCGGAGCACGCACCGCGTCCCGATGATACGGAAGTCGTTCCGTCTTTACAGATTGTCGCCGCGGCTTGCGCCTGCAACGATCCAGCTGACATGGTCGCTACGACGATTGTCGTTGCGAGAATCCAGTTTCGTGATGAGAGCACGACGCCTCCTCGATTGCCGTTAGGATGACAGGGGGTTGCGGGGCAACGCTGGTGCCCGCGAGAGAAAGATTACGTCGGAGAAGCTTACACGCGGATTACAACGAGTCTTTCCCTGAGTGTCGCGCTATTCAAGAGCGACCAGCAGAGCACCCTTTTCGACCGCGGTGCCCGGAGCTACGTCGACGCTCCTCACTATTCCGGCCGCAGTCGCTCGCAGCTCGTTTTCCATCTTCATGGCCTCCATCACGACTATCCCCTGGCCGGCTTGCACCGTGTCGCCCACCTTGACGTTGACACGCACGATGAGTCCCGGCATTGGCGCGCGCACCGGAGCTGGTCCAACCGGGCCGGCACTCGCGGCGGACAGATCACGGATTGCGCGCGTTCGCTCGTCGAGTGCCTCCGCCTCGAAACGGTAGCCATCGATCCAGAGCGTATAGCGTCCACGGCCCTGACGCCGCTGGACTACGACTCGGTAAACCCTGGTGCCTATCTTCAGCATGCGAATCGGACTTCCCTCGATATCGGAAAGCTCGGCCTGAAGCGGCCTGGCATCTTCATAGCTCACCCCTTCCGCTGCGAGCGTCACCGCTTTCCGCTCGTCATTCAGCTGCACGACGTATTTCACGCGGCGAATGCCCCAGTGAGCGGTCGGAGCTCACACACCGTCTCCACGTGTGCGGTCTGCGGGAACATGTCAAAAGCGCGGACGGCCTCGATCCCGTAGCTCGGGAGCCTCGATACGTCTCGGGCGAGGGTTGCTGGATTGCAGCTCACGTAAATCAGCCCGCGGACGTGAGAAGCATTGGCTTCGAGCGTCTCCGTCACGCGCGCATCGACGCCCGCTCGTGGAGGATTCAGGATGACGAGATCCGCGGGGAGCACGCTCGGCAGAACATCCTCAACTCTTCCCTGCACCGCTCGGGACGGCAGGCGCAGGATGGATGACGACCACTCCGATGCCTCGGGATCGAGCTCTATCGCCGTGACCGCGACACCGGCTTCACTCAACAGCGACGCGGTTTGACCAGCACCCGCGTACGCGTCGACGGCGGTACGCGGGCCCAGATCGCGTGCCCGCTCCAGCAGGTACCGGCCAAGAATTTCCGCCATCTCCGCATTCACTTGCGCGAACGACGCGCTCGGCGTGCGGTCCGCACGCTTGTCGTATAGAAGTCGTCGCGGCTTATCGTCGGCAGGCTCCCACCAGACCGCGGAGACCGAAGGCACCGCCGCTGAAAACTGGTCGCGCGCCGCCCAGCTTTGTCCGCCCATCATCACCAGCGTCGGGCCTCCACTCGTGATTCTGACGCTTCCGCGCAGCTCCTTCGCGTCGGGGAAGTACGCGTCTGCGTCCATCACTTCCCGCCAGGCCGCCACCACGCGTCGATCCGTAATTGGACAATCGGTGAGCGGAAAGACGCGCACGGGATCGTCGTATGGGTGCAGTCCGGCTATCCAGCGCGCGCCGCGACGACGAATGGCCAGCGTAAGCTTTGTGCGGTAACGCCACTCTTTCGGGCTGCGCTCGATTTCCGGCGGATTGATCGAGCGCTTACCAATGCGCTGAAACGAATCGCGAATGATTGTCTGCTTTGCCGCGAGCTGCGAGTCGTAGGTCATGTGCTGAAGCTGACAGCCGCCGCATTTGTCCCGGGTGTAGTACGGACACGGTGGATCAATTCGTACGGGCGACGGAGTCACGATGCTGCGCAGTGATCCGCGCGCAAAATGTCCCCTCCCGGAGATCTGCGCGGTGGCGAGATCTCCCGGAGCCGTGCGGGGAACGAAGACGACGAGTCCTTCCTTCCGTCCCACACCATCACCTCCGGCGGCGATCGACTCGATTGACACGCTGACGACGGCCATCAGTCCCGGAGCGCTTCGCGCCGGGCGACCTGCTTCCATGCGTCGGGTGCGAGTTCGGCGGTGGGTGAAGCTGAAGCCGCAGCTGAAGCGACGGACACAGTTCGCGCGCCGCGATCTCGCTCGGCAAGCAGTGCAGCGGCGATCGCCGCAACCTGCACCGTTTCATCCGCGGCACGGCGCTCGAGTATTGAAGCAAGGCGTCGCTCGAGCCATTGAATGTCGATCTCGCCGCGGCGGAACTCGTCGTCGTCCATGACTCGGATATGGAAATCACGGGAGGTTTCGACGCCGAGGACAATGAGATCGACGAGCGCGCGTCTCATGCGCGTCACCGCTTGCCGGCGATCCGCGCCCCAGACGATGAGCTTGGCGAGCATCGGATCGTAGTAGCGGCCTACTTCGGTGCCGGACTCGATTCCGCCATCCCAACGCACCCCTGGTCCGCTCGGGAGATGCAGGTAATCGATCCGTCCCGTCGACGGGAGGAAGTTGTCCGAAGCGTCCTCGCTGGTGATGCGGCACTCCATCGCCCAGCCGCGCGGTGAGATGTCTTCCTGCCGGAAGGGAAGTTTCTCACCGGAGGCAATACGAATCTGCCACTGGACGAGATCGATTCCCATAACGAGCTCTGTGACCGGATGCTCAACCTGGAGCCGTGTGTTCATCTCCAGGAAATAGAAATCTCCACTGCTGTCGAGAAGAAACTCGCAGGTACCGGCGTTCACGTACCCCGCCGCACGAGCCGCGCGCACAGCGGTCTCGCCCATTTTTTTCCGCAGCTTCGGAGACACGGCCACGCTCGGCGCTTCCTCGATCATCTTCTGGTGTCGCCGCTGCACAGAGCATTCACGCTCACCCAGCGAGAGCACGGTGCCATGAGAATCGGCGAGAATCTGGATCTCGACGTGCCGCGGGCGCTCGACGAATTTCTCGAGGTAGACTGCGTCGTCGCCGAACGCGCTCTTCGCTTCCCTTCGCGCGGCTTCAAGGGCCTTCGCGAGTTCCTTTGGAGACGAAACGACGCGCATACCCTTGCCCCCGCCGCCGGCTGCGGCCTTCAGCAGAATCGGATAGCCGAACTTCTTTGCCACCTTCGCAGCTTCCTTCGCGTCGGCCAGCGGCTCGGTCGTCCCGGGGACGACGGGAACTCCATTCGCGACAGCGAGAGTCCGCGCCGCGGTCTTGCTCCCCATCGCCGCAATCGCTTCGGCTGGCGGTCCAATCCAGACGAGTCCAGCGTCACGCACCGCACGCGCGAACCATTCGCGCTCAGACAGGAACCCGTAACCGGGGTGGATCGCGTCGGCGCCGGTGAGCTTCGCGGCATCTATGATCTTGTCACCGCGCAGGTAGCTCTCGCTCGACGGAGCCGGTCCGATGAGCACGGCTTCATCCGCCTCGCG
>DHJO01000191.1:0-713 GCA_002404375.1 Gemmatimonadales bacterium UBA4718
ACCGTGGCCGACGTGGAGCGGTCCCGTAGGATTCGCCGAAACGAATTCGACGTTGACCACTTTGCCGCCACCGGCGTCACTCTGGCCGTACCGCTCGTCAGCGGAGATGATCTCGCCCAGGCCCGACGCGATCCTGCCCGCGTCGAGCCAGAAATTCATGAACCCCGGCCCGGCAATCTCGATCCTGGATATTCCGGCGCGCTCGAGATCGATCGAGTCGCGCAGTCTGTCGGCGATATCGCGGGGCTTTGACCTTAGCGGTTTTGCCAGCACCATCGCGAGATTCGTCGCCCAATCACCGTGTGACGTTTCCCGGGGGCGCTCCAACAACGGACTTACATCCTCGGGCGCACCAAGACTACGCGCCGCGCGAATGAGCTCGGCGCGAATCTGTTCGGCCGCAGTCATTCGCTGCCTTTCGCTCTCTTGGATGTCGGCTTTGCGGCCGACTTGGAGTGTGAAGCGGGCTTTGATTCGGTGGCTGGCTTCGATTCCACGCTGGGCTTGCTTTCAGCTTTTCCGCCGGTATCGCTCTTGGTTCCCGAATCCGCGGCAGAAGCGGAAGGCGCGCCTTCCCCGGCCGTTACGGGAGGCGTCTGAGATTTCTTGCCGTCCTTCCCGTAGTCGGTGATGTAGAAGCCCGATCCCTTGAAAACCAGCCCGCCGCCCGCCGAGAGCTGCCGCTCGGCGATACTGCCGCAAGCCGGACATGC
>DHJO01000191.1:753-1189 GCA_002404375.1 Gemmatimonadales bacterium UBA4718
GTGGGCATGTGGGTCTGGCGAGAGAACTGCGGGGATGATCGAAAGTTAGTCCGCCGTGGAGAGTGACTCAAGCGCAGCGACGTCATTGAGACGGTCGGAAGTACCCCCAATTCTCGGCGAGCGCACCGGAAATCTCCCCGACTGTGGCGCGGGCTCGGACCGCGTCGACGATGAGGGGCATCAGGCGCGTATCGGTAGAAGACGCGCCTGAGGCTTCCCGCAGAGCACCCAATGCGCGCTTCACTTTGGACGCGTCTCGCTTTTTTCTGACCGCTTTGACGCTCTTTACCTGCGCTTTTTCCAGCGCGGAATAGTCCGGCGCCGGTATCGAGAGCGCTTCGTCCTGGTCGGCAAAGCGATTCACTCCCACAATCACGGTCTCTCCTGCCTCAACGCGCAGCTGGTGCTCATACGCGCTGCGAGCGATCTCCTCCTG
>DHJO01000191.1:1434-1733 GCA_002404375.1 Gemmatimonadales bacterium UBA4718
GGATCCGCGGTGTTGGTGACTCCTGACTCAAACGCCACGATCTGCTGGGTGCGCAGTGCGAGCGTAGCGGCCTCGGCCGTCGGGAGAGCAAGGGCTTCGTCGTACCCGTTGGTGTGAAGCGACTGGGTGCCGCCAAGCGCCGCGGCAAGACTTTGCACGGTGACCCGCACGACGTTGTTCAGCGGCTGTTGCGCGGTGAGCGTTACGCCGCCGGTCTGGGTGTGAAACCGAAGCCGCGCGCTGGACTCCGATGCGTGGAACCGGTCGCGCATGATGCGCGCGTAGATGCGTCGCGCCGC
>DHJO01000191.1:1869-2240 GCA_002404375.1 Gemmatimonadales bacterium UBA4718
ATTCCATCGAGGAGGGCGCGCATGTCTTCGACGCTGTCTATCGCAACGCCGGCTCTTCCAACCTCACCAAGCGCGCGGGGCGAATCGGAGTCGAGGCCCATCTGTGTCGGAAGATCGAAGGCGACGGAAAGTCCGGTCTGACCGGCATCGAGCAGAAGCTTGAATCGCTCGTTCGTGCTCTTCGCACTTCCGAATCCGGCGTATTGCCGCATCGTCCACAAACGGCCGCGATACATCGTCGGCTGGACGCCGCGAGTGTAGGGCCACTGGCCCGGATCGCCCAGATCGGAGCCGTAATCGAGCTCCGCGTCTTCGGGACGGTATACGGCCTTGATTGGTATTCCTGAAGGGGAAAGCCTTTCGCCCGACTC
>DHJO01000191.1:2386-4829 GCA_002404375.1 Gemmatimonadales bacterium UBA4718
CGCCCAGCATCGCGAGGGCCGCATCCACGTCGTTCTTGCTCCCGATGAAGAGTGGCGTCCGCTGGTGCAGCTCGGTGGGTTGAACGTCAAGAATACGCTCAGTTCCGTCGGTTGCCGCGCCGCCAGCCTGCTCGACGATGAAGGAAAGAGGACTCGCCTCGTACAACAGCCTTAGCTTACCGCGTTTGTTCTTTCGGTTGGCGGGATAGGCGAAGAGGCCGCCGCCGAGGAGATTCCGATGGAAATCGGCGACGAGCGATCCGACATAGCGTGTGTTCATGGGCTGACGGTTCCCGTCCTGTCCGCGGTAGTAGTTCATGAGATTCTGCACCGCCGGCTCCCACTGACTGTGGTAGGAATCGTTCACAGAAAGGTATCTGCCGACATCCGGAGTTCGAATGTTCGGATGGGAGAGCAGAAACTCGCCCAGTGAAGGATCGAGGGTAAATCCATGCGCGCCCTGACCCGTGGTGTAGACGAGCATCGTACTCGAGCCGTAGATCACGTATCCGGCGGCCACCTGCCGCCGCCCGGGCTGCAGCATGTCCTCCATCTCGCCGCGGCTCCCGCGCGTGATCTTCCGGACAACGGAAAAAATCGTTCCGACCGGGACGTTGACATCGATGTTCGATGAGCCGTCCAGCGGATCGAAGAGGAGGCAGTATTTTCCGCAGCGGAAATTCTCGGGGATGTCGATGATGCCGGGCTCTTCCTCGGAGGCCATCGCGCACAGCCTGCCGCCGTGGTCGACTGCTTTAATGATGATCTCGTTCGCCAGAACGTCCAGCTTCTGCTGGGTCTCGCCCTGAACATTTTCCAAATCGGTCGCGCCGAGGATGTCTGCCAGGCCAGCGCTGCGGACTTTGTTGGCGATCATTTTCGCTGCGAGCGCGAGATCGTACAGCAATCCCGAGAGCTCACCGGTCGCTTCAGGATGAAGCTTCTCCTGCTCGATGATGAAGCGCTCGATGGTTACGACGGATGTCGCAGTATGCTTGACCACTTCAGAGATCCTTGTCGATGGCGTTCTGCGCGAGCCGCACCGCGGAATACCGGCGAGCATCGATTTCGTAGGCGTTACGAGAATAACCGTAACGAATGGACTGCCAAAGGTAGCTCAGAGGAAAGGTCTTCCGCTCCAAAAATTGGTGGACGTGACGAAGCTCGTGCAAGAGTAGCTCAGCGCTCAACGGCGTCGCGGGCGCAATGAAGACCGTCTTCCATAGCGTGATCGCAGCCGCGCTGCTCGTTCCGAGCGCCCAGCCCGCAACCTTCGCCGGCAATCCTCCCCTGCGATAGCGCACATCGGCGAGGTCGGGATAGAGATCAGTGAGCGCAGGGGGCAGATCGATTTTCCGTCCCGCTATCGCCGTGACGAGTCGCGCACCAATTCCCATTTCTCTCCGTTCGCTTCCACCTCTATTCGAACTCCGTCGCTACGCACAACAATGGTACCAGCTTCATCCGTGCGCAAAACTTCCGCACCAACCAGCGCGAGCGCATGGATCACGTCACGGCTCGGATGCCCGTACTTGTTGCCGGCTCCTACCGATATGACCGCCAGCGCCGGATGGACCGCCGCGAGAAACTCGTCGCTGCTGCTCGTCGAGCTGCCGTGATGACCGACCTTCAAGACATCCGCGCGAAGCTGCGCGTGACGGGCGAGGAGCCAGTCCTCTTCGGCGCGCTCGGCATCACCCACAAGCAGAAAGCGCACCATGCCGTATCGCACCAGCGCGATCGTGCTGGCAAGGTTTGGATCCTTGAGACCGACGGTCCAGATGGAATCCGGTGCAAGGAAGGAAACTGTAACGCCGTCGATCTGGATGGAGTCGCCGGGATGTACCCGGTGCCAATCAATTCCCTTGTTCCGTGCGACGGCGAGCGACCCGATGTAAGCCTCGGCGCCGCCGGCGAAGGCGGCATCCCAGTAGGTGTGGGGATGCATCGCGCTCAAGACGCTGGCGGCGCCACCCACATGGTCATTGTGCGGGTGCGAAAGCACGAATGACTCGAGCGATCCTCCGCGACGAAGAACGTAGGGAATGACTACCCTCCGCCCGGCGTCACTTCCGTTCCAGGCAGGACCCGCGTCGAATAACACCCACCTTCCGGCGTCCGTCCTGAGCAGGATCGCATCACCTTGACCGACATCCAACACATGCAGCTCCACGCCCGACGTCCGACCAAGTGGAATTGCCGGGACGAAAACCATTACCGCGAGCGATCCGACCGCAGCGATCGCCGGCCGAGACGGATAACGACTTACGCACGCAACAACGAGTGAGAGGGCCGCGCAGGCAGCGAGCACAGCAGTCACAGCCGTTGTCGTAACGGTTATCGCCGCGCCGGGCACGGAAGCGGCTGACCACGCAATCCAATCGAAGGCAAACAGGAGAGGATGGACCGCCTGCGCGACGAATCGCGCGGCCCATCCAAATGG
>DHJO01000191.1:4877-11351 GCA_002404375.1 Gemmatimonadales bacterium UBA4718
CACATTCCGAGGACGCTCAGCTGATATCCCACATCCACGACGGTTCTAGGCGCGATAAGTGGAATGAACGCGCCTATCGCCCAGGCCGCCCACGACGACGTCGGCCGCTGCGCCAGGCGCGAGATCATCGCGACTCCGAGCATGGCGGCCGATCGAAGCGCGGGCGGTGGCGCACCAATCATCGCCACATACACTCCGGTGGCGACGAAGGCGCCCAGCAAGGCAACGCGCCTCGGCATTCGACATACCTGGAACAGAAGCTCCATGGCTGCAGCGATGACCGCCACGTGAAGCCCAGAGATAGACAGCATGTGCACGAGACCAGCCGACGCGTAGCGGTCTCGCATCTCGGTGGGGATCTGACGCTGGTCGGCAATGAGGAGCGCGCGGGCCAGCGGCGCGTCCTCACCGAAGGTCTTGTCGATGGAACGACCGGCACGCGTCCTGATTCGTGTCAGTAAATCCGTCGGAGCCGACGCGTTCGGATGAGCGAGCGGACGCTCCGGCGGAGACGCTGTGGTGGCGATGATGGCCGCGCCGGCAAACACGAGCACGAGGCCGGCACGATCGAGCTGTTTCCTTGCAACGGCCACCACAGCACCAGAAAGGGCAGCGGCGACCGCAAGCCACGCGATGCCGCCAAAGCCGGCAAGAAGACCCGCTGAGTAAAACAGGTATGTCGCGGTGATGAGGGGCAGTCGCGCTCCGCTCCGGGCTTCACCACCCTACAATCTCAGGTGCGAGCCGCCACAATCATTCAGCGCGTGACGGAATCGATCCGCGACGCCAGTCGCTTAGTGGTGGCGGCTAAACAGCCATCGGAAGCGGCGCGCGCTGACCGACTACCTGACCAATGAACGTCGATCCAGTCGTTCCGGTGAGCTCGACGTTCAGATAGCGCCCGATAAGTGACACGTCGCCGGGAATCATCACCGTCTTGAAGTCGCGCGTGCGCGACTGAAGCAATCCGCCGCGCCGAGCTGCTTTCTCGACGAGCACTTCCCGGCGCTCTCCGATCAGCTTGATGTTTCGCTCGCGGGTCCCGCCGCGGACCGTGGCAATCAGGCGCGCGAGTCTTTCGCTGGCGACCTCGTCGGACACCGATTCGCTGACAGGAAACCGCGTAGCTGGGGTGCCGTCACGAGGCGAGAACTTGAAAGTGTACGCGTCGTCGAATCCCACGGCCTCCACGGCCGTTAACGTCTCGGCGAAATCGTCTTCGGTCTCGCCCGGAAAGCCGACGATGATGTCGGTCGTGAGAGAGAGATCGGGAATGGCCGAGCGCAACTCATCGACGCACTCCATGTATCCCTCGCGAGTGTATCGCCGCAACATGCGCTTGAGCGTGCGGGTCGAGCCGGACTGCATCGGAAGGTGCACGTGCTCGCAAACACTTTCGGTTTCCGCGAGCGCGCGAACGACGCGCTCGCTGAAGTCGTTTGGATGCGGGCTCGTGAACCGAAGTCTCTTCACTCCAGGGACGCTCCCAACGGCTCTTACAAGGTCGGCGAAATCATGTTCGCCATCGAAGTATGAGTTCACCGTTTGTCCGAGCAGCACGATCTCCGAGATTCCCGACGCGACGACAGCCTCGGTCTCACGCAGCACCTCGGCCAGGCGGCGACTGCGCTCCGGCCCGCGCGTCGTCGGAACGATGCAGTAGGTACACCTGTAATCGCAGCCCCGCTGCACCGGTATCCACGCTTTGACACCCTCGAAGCGGCGCGGCGTGAAATCCTCGTAGTGCTCCTCGAGATCGAAATCCGTGGCGGTGGTCCGCACCCCTCGCCGGGCGCTTTCGATGAGAGAAGGAAGGTCCCGATATCCGTCCGGCCCGATGACCAGGCTCACGTGCTTCGCCCGATCGAGGAGCTGGGCGCCAAGTCGCTGGGCCATGCAGCCGGTAACGCCAACCACCGCTCCCTGTTTCATGCGGCTCTTCATCTCGCCAATGCGCCCAATCACCCGCTGCTCTGCGTGCTCGCGTATCGCGCACGTGTTGATGAGAATGACGTCAGCGCTATCCGGCTCCTCGACCGAATCGTAGCCAGATTCGATCAGCTTCCCGAGCATGAGCTCGGTGTCGCTGACATTCATCTGACAGCCATAGGTCTCGATGTAGACCGTGGGACGAGGAGGAAGCATTGCCGTTGAGTATCGAGTGGAGGCGCCGTGAAAGATAGTGCTGGCATCCGAGGGAGCCAAAGGCGTGTCGTCGGCTAGCCTTACCGTGCGATACCCGTAGAGGCGGACGTGGGTGTCGTGGCGTGCGAATTGGTATCCTGCATCATCGGATCAGAAGGAAGCTCAATGTAGAAGGAGCTTCCCTTGCCCTCCTCGCTCTTCACCCAGATGCGCCCGCCGTGCCGCTCGACGACGAGCTTGCAGAATGTCAGGCCGAGACCGGAGCTCCGGGTACGCGGCGACCGCGGCATCTCCACCTGTCCGAACTTTCTGAAGATGAGATCGTGATACTCGGGAGGAATTCCGGGCCCGTTGTCGCTGACCGTGAACAGGACTCCATTCCGGGCCCTTCGTGCGCTGAGCTCGAGATGCACTGGATGAGAGGAGTGGGTCACCGCGTTCTGAATGAGGTTCGAAAACACGCGCTTTATCAATCCCTTGTCGCCCGCGAAAACCGGGGCATCGTCGGCGACGGATACCGACGCGGTCGCCCGCTCCTGCTGGAACCGGTGCCCCCATTCGTGAACCAGCTCGGCGAGCAGCGCTCCAGGCGCCATCGGCGCCAGGGTGAGCGAGATGCGCGCCTCCTCTATCCGCGCGACCTCGAGGATGTCGTCGATAAGTGCGAGAAGATCTTCCGACTTTGTTTCCGCGTCGCCGATCGCCGCTTTCTGCGGCATTGTCACGGAGCCGAAGTCGCCGTCGGCGAGCATCTCCAGCGTGGCGAGCACGGACGTGAGCGGAGTCTTGAGATCGTGCACGATCATCTTCATCAGGTCGTCGCGCACCTTCTCAAGCTCGCGAAGCTTGCGCAGGCTATCCTCCAGCGCATCGGTCGCGGCTTTCAGTTTGAGCAGGCTGCGGACGCGGGCACCGAGCACGAGGCGGTTGTGCGGCTTGGTAAGAAAGTCGTCGCCACCGGCTTCGATGCCGCGCACGCGGTCGCTCGTGTCGTTGAGCGCGGTGACGAATATCACCGGAATTCGCGAAGTGCGCGGATCGCGCTTGATGCGTCGGCACACCTCGAAACCGGTGGACCGGTCGTCAACGCCGAGGTCGCCGGCCGGCATGGATACGTCGAGAATGCAGAGATCGGGATGATGTTCGAAAGCCGCCGCAACTGCGGACGGTCCGTCAACGGCGGTTATCGTCTCGTAACCGAGGCTATCCAATTGGTCGAGCAGCAGCTCGACGTTGGCCGGAATGTCGTCAGCAACGAGAATTACCTCGGGCTTCGCATTCGACCCGTCAGCCATATCAGGGTGTAACCCTCAGGCCGAAGCTGAGAATGAGGCCTCTCTCCTTGATATCGCCGCCGGCGGATCGGGCTGCGCGCTGGACGGTGAAGTCGAGGGCAGCGCGATCGCGAGCGAGCGGCACGCCAACCCCGCCCATGAGTGAAGTCTCCGAGACTTTCTGGCCGTTGAATCCGAACGGGAGCGTACGAAATCTCGCGCCGGCTCGCATGACGATGATTCGCTGCATCACGCGCGGTCCCGACGCTTCCGCACCGACAGAATAATCCCAGGCATCGAATCCCTGCACACTGGAGCCGATCGAGCTGAGCGAGCTCCAGTTGTCATGCGCGACCCGCGCCGAAATGTTGGCGCCCGTGATTCCATCGTAACTCACCGACGCTGAGTAGTGATCTGGAAGCCGCGCCCGTCCGATTGCCGTATCGCCGGACTCGGCTGACAGGTCTCCCCCTTTCCTGCCCGCGATCGCAAAGCCGATAGCCCGCGATGGATGAAACTCGATTCCAGCGGATGCCGCAAAACCCGCGTAGCTGAGCCGCGCGCTTTGGGAGGTACTGATGTACTTCGCGCTGTCGGGAAAATTCTGCGACAGCGTGA
This sequence comes from Gemmatimonadales bacterium UBA4718, assembly GCA_002404375.1. Classification (GTDB taxonomy): domain Bacteria; phylum Gemmatimonadota; class Gemmatimonadetes; order Gemmatimonadales; family Gemmatimonadaceae; genus UBA4720. The sequence goes on from DHJO01000191.1 coordinate 8,915, forward strand.
CGCGATTGCTGCCACTGAAAACGTGCAAGCCGCCACCGACCCGGAATTTTGGACTTTCCGACCATGCCAGCGCCAATCGAACGTCGTTGATTGCGCCAAGTACCCTGTTCAGCTCCGTCTCATTGACGCTGTCCGCTCCAACGAGCTGTCTGCGCACGAGACTGGTTTCCGAACTACGATCGAGAAAGGTCGACGAGCTGAGGCCGAGGGTCCAGGTTTGTCCCATCGGAAGGATGCCCGCAACCAGCGGGAAACGCGCCGTCGTGGTGTTGGCTGTGCTCGATCCTGCCGTAACACGCCTGAATTCCGGGGAATACTGAAAAAAGAGAGCAGACGCCCCAACGCCCGCGATCGCAGCGGGCGACACGAGGCTCAACGCGTCGAAGTCCGCCAGCGCACCTCCGGTGCCTTCCGCCCTCGCGCTCATCTGTCCAGTTGGGTAGCCCAGCCCTTGAGTGCTGAGTGCTCCCTGCGCATTTCCGCGAGAGCCGATCAGTACCAACGCCAGCGCTGCGACGATCGGTGTGCGCATTACGGGATCCCCAGAGGAACGCGAGCAGTGTAACTGATTCTCAAACGCGGACGGAGGAGCGCCACCGCCTCCTCGCTCGACGAGAATCGGATCTCGAGCGGAGAGTCGCCCTCGTTCAGAGCCTTGAGTACAAGCGCGCGAGGGACGGTGTCGGGCGATTGCGTGCGCCAGATCGGGAAAGCCCGGGCAAGCTCGATTTCTCTCAACCCTGAGCTACCGGGCATGACCCTGACCGTGTCCAGAGTAATATCCGCCACGATCTGCGCGGCTTTTGTAGGATCCACTACTGCCTTCCCCGCGAGAACGAGCGAAGGAAGAATCAGTACCGTATCAGTGGGGTCGAGCAATGGATTGGGAATCTGATTCAGAAGCAGCGTCGCCCGGACCACGGTCGCGGAATCGATGATGTTCAGCGGGATGTTGAACCGAACAATAACCCGCCGAGGTGGAAGTCCACCGACTTCGAGGTCGGAAGGCGACCCGGGCGGAGGGCCCTTGGCTATCGCCGTATAATCAGACAGGCGGAAGGCGATGACAGCTTCACCGGCGGGTGTTCGTGAAAATGGGGACGATGTCAGTGGGGCAGTCGCCGTATCAGGTGTCGCGCGGAATGAAAGCGTTGGCGGCAATCCACCTTCGGTCGAGATGATCCGCATCTGCGACGAGCTCGGTCCGGTAGAGCGCAGGCCTATGCGCAGTTGGGCTTTGCTCTGAATCTTGGCGAGGACGGCCGAGTCGGAGATGTAATACCTGACAGTATCCTTCAGATCGGCGCGATTGAACACCTGCGACGAGATAAAACGGTCAGGACGAAAGAGAGCCAGAACAGCGGCGGTGGAGGTATCGCTCGCGGTGGTGTCGACGTCGTAAGCTTCGATCGTCACTGGACCGGGACCCTTGATCGAAAGCGTATCGATGTGAAGCAGAAGGTAAGCGCTGTCTACGCTGGATATCGGCCGGGCCGTATCGGCCTTGGGCGAAAAAGTGACGGGCAGCGAGTCGTACCGGATGATTACGCGTGTATCGAGCGTATCCCCCCGTGAGGCGAGAAACAGCCCGTTCTCAGTCCCCAACCCAGAGAGGGATTGGACAGTGGTGTCGAGCACCACCGCGTCGAGGGTGATGTTCTGGACGTTGCCGCCCACCGGCGGACAGAGCACCGAGCACACTCCGGAGCTGTCGAGATTCTCCGAGCACGATGCAAAAGAAACGAACAGGACCGCGGTCGCGAACGAACGCAGCAGCAATGACGAAGACTTCACTTACATCCTTCCACGTGATTGGTTCAGCACGAAGGCGTGTGGAAGCAGCTCTGCGAGCGTCCACGAAGCTTCCTTTCCATCGCGCGTGTAGCTGGAGATTCTGATGTTCGGCGCAAACTCGTTCAACACCTGCCTGCAGGCGCCGCACGGAGGGGTCGGCTCACTATCGTCCGACGCGATTGCGATCTCGTCGAATTCGGTGAGTCCTTGTGAGACAGCAGAAGCCACCGCAAGGGTTTCCGCGCAAATTGCCAGCCCGTAGGCGGAGTTCTCCACGTTGCAGCCCGTGATGAGCCGGCCATCCTTCGTGAGCAGCGCAGCACCGACCCGGAAGTTCGAGTAGGGAGCATGCGCGTTATCCAGCGCACGCATCGCTGCCTCCCTGAGGGAGGCCTTGGTTTTCGATTTCGTCGCCATCAGACTATCAGCTCTGTCAGGAACGATTTGCCCCGGCCTCTGAACGAGAGCCCGAACCACTCCGCAACCGTCGCGCCCAAGTCTGAGAAGGTGTCACGCTCGCCAAGATCGCGGGGTACGACGCGCATTCCTCCCGCCAGGAGAGGGACGAATTCGCGCGCATGGTCCGAAGATGGAGTGGTAGGGTCGTTGCCGTGGTCGGCCGTGATGAACAGCAGGTCTTCCT
>DHJO01000191.1:11384-12542 GCA_002404375.1 Gemmatimonadales bacterium UBA4718
TGGTCGAAATCTACTAGGTTGGCGAATAGGAACCCACTTTCCGCGGCGGAAAGCCAATTCTTGATGCCGCGAATACCGTCCGCGTTCGAGGCCGTGTGTGTCGCGGTAATGGAGCGCCCAGCGAAAAGATCGTCGACCTTGCCGACTCCCGCGCGCGGGATTCGCGCTTCGGCGAGGGCATCGATCACGGTTTCGGATGGTGGCTCGATGGAATAGTCGCGCCGGTTCGTTGTCCGCCTGGGTTCGCCATTCTCGACAATGAAAGGACGCGCTATCACTCGCGAGACGTCGTGAGGAGGTGTGAGCATCGCCCGTGCCGTCTCGCACGCGTGATACAGCTCGGTCAGCGGAATCACGTCTTCGTCGGCGGCAACCTGGAAAACCGAGTCGGCCGACGTGTAGACGATCCAGCTTCCGCTCGCGCGCTGCTCGGCAGCGAAGCGATTCATCACGTCGGTACCGCTGCCAGCCACGTTGCCGATCACGGCGCGCCCTGTCTCGCGCGCAAATCTCTCGATCACTTCACTCGGAAATCCGCGGGGAAAAGTCGGGAAAGCGCGCTCCAGATGCACGCCGGCGATCTCCCAATGCCCTGTCGTGCTGTCTTTGCCAGCTGACGCGGGACGCATGCTCCCCCAGGCGCCTGCCGCGTCGCCGCGGGGAGCGACGCCTTCGATCCGTCGAATATTGCCCAGTCCGAATTGCTCGAGTCGCGGTAGCTTCAGCCCCCCGCTCGCCCTGGCGACATTCCCGAGCGTGTCGCTTCCGGCATCGCCGTAGTCAGCGGCGTCGGGCGCCTCGCCGATGCCGACGCCATCGAGGATAATGATGACCGCGCGCTTCACGACTATGGACCTGTGTAGGTTTTCTCGACGCGCGATCGCAGTCCCGTGAGCAGCTCGTATGGCGACATGCTCGCATCGTCGGCGACGCGCTCAACCGTGAGAACGGTATTCCCCGACCGGCCTACGAGCGTGACCACATCGCCAACTTCACATTTTACGGTCGTCACGTCGATCATCGTCATGTCCATCGTAACGGTACCCGCGATCGGGGCGATCGTACCGCCAACCAATACCGAGCCGACCTGGCTGAGTGATCGTGGATAGCCATCGGCGTATCCAATCGCGAGGGTGGCGATGCGGGCGGATCGTTCGA
>DHJO01000191.1:12609-15934 GCA_002404375.1 Gemmatimonadales bacterium UBA4718
GCGATCGCCGCGCTGTTCTCGGCGTGCAGCAATCGCGGGCGAGACGGCAGGCGGGATACGGCGTCGCGAAAGAGGCTCTCCTGCGCTCCCAACGTTCCGTCGTTCAGCTCGGCGGAGTGAAAGTGGGTGAACGCTCCTTCCGGCGGCGCCAGCGCTGTGAGCTGCGCGATCGTGTCGATTTCGCGCCATGGGATGCCGGCTCGGCTCATCCCCGTGTCGATCGCCAGATGCCATGCCCCGCCGCCCGCCCGTAGCCATGCCTCGATCTCCCGGGGAAAGCCGAGCGTGGGCGTCAGACGCGCAGTGCGCGCACGAGTCAACTCCCTATCAAGGAGCGGAGTGAAAATCACAATGGGCCGGGATACGCCGAGGTCACGCAGCTCCTCGCCCTCGATTACTGTCGCCACGCCATAGCCCCATGGCTCGAGGACCTCCAGCGCGCGCAGCGCTCCCTTCGCGCCGAGGCCATAGGCGTCCGCCTTGATCATTGGCAGGAGCGGCACTCCCGCGCGCCGCGCAACCGCGGCCCCATTACGCTGCAACGCGCCCAGATCGATCTCGACCAGGGCGCGAGCCAATGTCTGCTTCATTGACGCTTCATTTACGTTGCGGGTAGTATACGCCGGACCACAGATCCCTTCAAGAAAACGAGCTTAGCCGCGCGTCATGACTCATGGATAAGACACATTCGCTGGACGACACGCTCGCGCTGATGCGCGACCTGCGGAAACGGTGCGAATGGGACTCTGCTCAGACGCACGAGTCCCTTCGACCGTACCTGATCGAGGAAGCAAACGAGCTCGACGACGCGATCAGATTCCAAGACGACAGCTTAATGCGCGAGGAGCTGGGCGACGTGCTGCTCCAGGTGCTGTTTCACTCAGTCCTCGCCGAAGAGCGAGGCGCGTTCGATTTCGCCGCGGTGGCGGAGGGGCTCATCACCAAGATGAAGGGGCGCCATCCCCATCTTTACGGCGACGCCGCGAAAGAACCGTGGGAGCGGATGAAATCAAAACAGCGGAAGAGCATCGCCGACGGTCTGCCTATTGGATTGCCGGCGCTCCATCGCGCGCACCGCCTTCAGGATCGAGCCGCTGGTGTGGGCTTCGACTGGCCGGATGTCGATGGGCCCGCGGAGAAAGTGGCGGAAGAGCTCGAGGAAGTCCGGGCAGAGCTTCGTAAGTCACCAGCTCCGAAGCTTGGCGCACCACCGACTCTCGACGAGCGACATTACGCTCTCGAGGAAGAGCTTGGCGATCTTCTGTTCGCTGTGGTCAACCTTTGCCGGAAGGCAGGCGTGCACGCATCAATCGCGCTCGACAAGGCGAACGCGAAGTTCGAGCGGAGGTTTCAGGAGATCGAGAGATTGGCGAAGGAGCGGGGAATCGACGTCGCGCACGCGGGGCTCGAGAGGCTAGACGAGCTTTGGGATGAGGCCAAGGCGGGCGAGGGCCGCTGATTCCGCGGAGACGCGGAGCCGCTTAGCTGATCCAGGTTCCCAGCGCCACCGCCCACACGCTGTAGAGCAGCCCCGCGGTCGCGAGCACGCCCGCCGTCGCCAGCAGGAAGCAGAGAGCGTCCCAAAGTGTCCGGGGAAGTCGGCGGGTTTGCCTCGCCGCGCCCGAGCGGGCTCGGTCGGCGATTCCCCACCCTCCGTACGCGAAGAAAATCAGTGAGAGACTCGCGACCACGAGCCACGCGGCCGGCCGCCAATGCAACGCCGCCCATAAACCAGCGAGTCCGACAGCAAGGTCAATGGACAACCGACGGACCGACGCCGATTTCGCGCGGTGCGCGAGAAACTCCGGCAGGCTGGCATCCGGCCTGAGAGCAGACAGGACCATCATCATGAAGAAATCTAGCCCGTTTCCTCTTCCGCCTCTTCACCGTGCTTCACGATGTCGCCGGGCTGAAAGAGGATGTCCTGCAGTACCTCACGCCATTTCGTGTTTCGCCGCATGAGGAATTCCAGATCCATCCCAAAATGCTTGAACTCCTCGTGCTGCGCGTTCCGCATGATGGCTCTCGCCTCCCGGTCTTTTTCCAGCGCGAGACGCTGCTCATACCAACCGATCGCTTCCGCCTCTTCGATGAGAGACGTGATCATACGCGCAAAGGTGCGCGTCTTCGCCGAGAGCTCCCCCGGCGGCTCGTGATACTGGTCGAACCCCATCAGACCTCCATAGAACCGTTTGGAATGACCCTCACGGTTTGAGTCGGTTCATTGTTCTCGGGAAGGCGATCGCCTCCCTGATGTGATGGATTCCACAAATCCATCCTACAGTTCTCTCGAGGCCGAGCCCGAAGCCTGAGTGCACGAACGTTCCATACTTTCTGAGATCGAGGTACCAGTTGTAAGTGTCGACGGGAAGGTTCTCTTCCTTGATTCGGGCCAGCAGCTTGTCGTGGTTGTCTTCGCGCTGCGCCCCGCCGATGATCTCGCCATACCCCTCCGGAGCGAGCAGATCGTCGCACAGCACCGTCCGCGGATCGTCCGGATTCTCCTTCATGTAAAACGCCTTCGCCTGCTTCGGATAGTTGTAGATGAACACCGGGCGGTCGTGGCCTTCGACAAGCAGCGCCTCGTCTTCAGCGCCCAGATCGTCGCCCCAGGTCACCGAGCTACCCTTCGATTGCAGAATCTTTACCGCGTCGCTGTAGTTGATGCGGGGGAAAGGCGCCTTGATGCTCTCGAGCTTGGAGAGATCGCGCTCCAGCTCCTTCAGCTCGGGCTGACGACGCTCCAGGACCCGCGCGACGATATACGAGACAAACTCTTCCTGCAGCCGCATGTTGTCGTTTGAATCGTTGAACGCCACCTCGGGCTCGACCATCCAGAATTCAGTCAGGTGGCGGCGAGTCTTTGATTTCTCGGCGCGGAAGGTCGGCCCAAAACAGTAGATCTTGCCGAAGGCAGCCGCCGCCGCTTCTCCGTACAGCTGACCGGTCTGAGCGAGATACGCGGTCCCTTCGTCGAAATATTCCGTTCCGAACAGCCCGCTCCGCTCTCCGATGGCCGCCGTGAGTATCGGAGTGTCGACCAGGGTGAAGTCGCGCTCGTAAAAGAAATCGCGAATGGCCTGTTCAGCCTCGCTCCGTATCCGCGCGATCGCGCGCTGTCTGGGCGTCCGCAGCCAGAAGTGCCGGTTGTCGAGCAGGAAGTCGATTCCGTGCTCCTTCGGTTGGATCGGGTAGTCGGTGGGGCTCTCTCCATAAATGGAGAGCTCCTTGACCGCGAGCTCGAAACCGCCCGGCGCGCGCGCATCGGGGCGCACCTCGCCCTCGACTTCGATCGAAGTCTCCTGGGTAAGCTGTCCAAACCTCG
>DHJO01000191.1:16009-18924 GCA_002404375.1 Gemmatimonadales bacterium UBA4718
CATCACGACGAACGCGACCTTGCCTGAAGAACGGACATGAGCGACCCAACCCCGCACGCGTACGGTTTCCCCGGCGTGAGAGGGCAGCTCTGAGATTCTTGAATATGTGGGAGTCATGAGTGAGCGCAGGTAGCGCGGCAAGGTAGATCACGCTCGTAGCGAGTGTCAACCGCGGTGATCGCTCTTAGCCCATGGATTAGGGATGACGGTATTGTCGCGGCGCGGTTCCGTTGCATCACTGCCCTCGGTACTATTACAGGCTTACCGCGACGAACCCCGATAAAAAGCACGGACAAAAGGCCTCCTTCAACATGACCCTGCGCGCCCGCCTCAGCTGGGGCCTGTTAGCCATCGCGGTGGTTCTCATTATCCCGCTGGTTCTTTCGCTCAGGTCTCTCGAACATCTCTACGAGACGAGCCGCCTCCTGCGCGACCGCGAATTCGCGGCGTCCATGCTGCTGGGCTCATTTCGCGAACGGACCGATAACGCGCGCCGTTCGGAAGACGCGCTCCTCTTCATCCACGACCAGAAGAGCGCTACGCGAATGCAGCGCGAGATCGACGGTCTCGTCTCGCTGACGGATTCACTTGATCGCTACCGGCTGGATCTCTCAGCCACCCAGATTCGCAGCTCGCTGGATTCACTTCGCGCGGCAGCGCGCGACGAGTACGAACAGGCTTCGGCCGGCCACGGGACCGTCGCCGAGATGATTTCTCAAAAGCGGACGCGTCCGGCGATCGCCTCGGTCGACAGCGCGCTCGGCGCGAGCGCCATGACTCTCCGCAACCGAACCCGCCAACGGGTGGCGGATGCAACCAGCGAAACACTCAACGCAGAGAGGCTCGTCGCCGGGGCGCTGCCCATTGCGCTGCTGATGGCGCTCGCGATCGGAATCCGGTTGCTGCGTTCCGTGAGCAGGCCCGTGTACGCGCTCGAGAGGGGTATGCACGCGATCGCCGAGGGCGATCTCAGTCACGAGCTCGGCATAGCTCCGAATCAGAAGGAAGAATTCGGACGGCTCGCAATCAGCTACCAGGCCATGGCGAGACAGCTCGCCGAGCTCGAGCGAATCCGCGCGGAATTCGTCGGAGTGGCTTCACACGAGCTCAAGACGCCGATCAACGTCATCATCGGATATCTGGAGCTGCTCCAGGAAGGAATTTACGGCGATGTCGCGCCCAAGCAGAAAGAAGTGCTACAAACCATCACGAAACAGGCTAACACGCTGACGCGCCTGGTGAAGCGTCTTCTCGACATCAGCCGCTTCGAGGCCGGCGGCGGAAAAATCGACGTACGGGAGGTTGATCTCACCAGGTTTCTCACAACCCTGGAGAGCTCGTTCTCGGTGCTGGCGAATCAGCGAGACATCTCCTTCACGGTCGATCACGGGGAAGATCTGCCGCGCCAGGTCTACTGGGACGAGGACCGAATCAACGAGGTGCTCGGCAATCTCCTCGCGAATGCCTTCAAGTTCACGCCGCGGGGTGGCAAGGTGGCGCTCGCCGTGGGCGCCCCGGAGAACGAGGTCGTCATCATCCTCTTTGACACCGGAGCGGGCATCTCCGCCGAACAATTGCCACACATTTTTGACAAGTTCTTCCAGGCAGACAATCAAGCTCAGGCAGCCACAAAGGGCACGGGTTTAGGCCTGGCGATTGCGAAAGAAATCGTCGAAGCCCATGGCGGGCAGATCACGGTGGAGAGCCAGCTGGGCGAGGGAACAACCTTCGTCGTCACTCTGCCAGTCGAGCCCGCGGGAGTGAGGCTACGGCACCAAACTGCGTCTAAGCCTGAGGTAGTCGGATGAGAGCGTTCCGAACAATATTGTGCGCGTTGGCGCTGGGGGCTTGCGCCCAGCTTCCACTCGTGACGCCAGATGTTCATAGCGACTGGGATAAGACTCTGTACTACGCGCGAAAAGACGTCGAGGCGGGGAATTATTTCGCCGCGGATCGGCTGATCGACGACTACGTGCGGGTTCACCCAGATAGCCGGGAGGCGAAGGAGATCGCTTTCTGGAAGGCCGTGTACACCTTGGATCCCGCCAACGAGCGCGGTTCGCTCGCGAGCGGTATCGCCGCGCTGGACCAGTATCTCGCTTCTACCGACTCTACCGGGCTCTACCGCAACGAAGCGGCGATCCTGCGACGGACGGCCGTCGCGGCGCAGGGTGTGACGGCGGGCAGCGGCACCGGCCCCCCTGCTGCAGTTTCGCCCACTCCCGCAACGGACACCGTGGTCGTTGTGACCAGGACGAGGGAGGAAGAGATCGCCGCGCTAAAGGATCAGCTGGCGAAAACCAAGGAAGAGCTGGCGAAGGTGAGCGCCGAGCTCGACCGAATCAAGAAGCGATTGGCCAACCCGAGCAACTAGCGCGCTCGGACGGGACAGACACGACTTTCCCAGTCTTCCGGACTAGCCGACCCTGAACAGCTCGAGCGCCCGCGCATAACGAGAGCTCAGCACTTTTCGAATTCCTGCATTCTCGCGCGCCGCGAGGTGTGGATCCCTGTCAAGGAGAATCTCCGCGGCGGCGCGTGCCCTCACGTTGAGCGCTTCGTCGGCGACAGGATCGGCGATTCTGAACGTCGCTTCCCCACTTTGCTCCTGGCCAAACAGATTTCCCATCCCGCGGAGTCGTAGATCCGCGCGCGCGATCTCGAACCCATCGTCCGTCTCTACGAAAATCCTAAGGCGCTCAGCGGCCTCGTCTCCAACGTCGCCCAGGAGTATACAGTAGGAGGCCTCCGCGCCGCGGCCCACCCTTCCTCTCAGCTGATGGAGCTGAGACAGGCCGAACCGCTCGGGATGCTCTATGAGCATCACTGTGGCATTGGCGACATCGATCCCTACTTCGATCAAGGTCGTCGGCACCAGGATGTCGATTTTCCCGTCTCGAAAGGCACGCATGATT
>DHJO01000038.1:0-1152 GCA_002404375.1 Gemmatimonadales bacterium UBA4718
AACGGCCGCCGCGGTCCGGGCCAATGTTGCGCCACTTGAATCCGCTGCGAAACGCGGAATCGAGGACGACTGGTGCGAGCGTGCTTGCAGCTCGAGTCTGTGCGGCCGCGCTCGGGACAGCGGCGATCGTCGAGAGCGCAGTGAGCGCGGGAATGGTAAAATGGCGCGAGGAGAGCATATGTCGGGCTGGAGGGAGTTCGCAGCAGCGTGCCGAGCGCCAAAGATTGGTGCTGGATCAGCCTCGAGGCAACCGCGGAATTAACTCTAGTACTCTCAGCGGCATCTTAAGGTGGTGAATCCTTACCGACAGCGGAGGAACTATGAAATCGGAGAGGCTTCTCATTATCCTCACAGCAGTGAATCTGGGACTCCTTGGCTACCAGGTGTTCCAACCTCAGTTGGCTGGCGCTGCGACGGCCGACGTCCCGGCCGTCCTCCGTGGACACGCTCTCGAAATTGTCGATGCGCGGGGTAAGGTTCGAGCAAGCCTGGTGGTGATTCCAGAGGATCCCAAGGTCATTTGGAAGGGGAAGCCGTATCCTGAAACAGCGTTTGATGACTGCCGAGGGCGGGGCGCATGTGAAGCTAGGCGCGTCTCAGAGCGGCGGCGGACTGGTGATCGGCGGGGAGTCGGGAACATATATCCAAGTGCTGGCCGCAGTCGGAGAGAGCACGCTAAGGTTGATAAACAAAGGCGGCACTGAGCGCTTGATCAAGCCATAGAGATCAGTTCCTCTTTTAGTGCCCTCTTTCGGTGCGAGCGGGCACACGTAATCGGCAGGATTTTACAACAGATTGCCTGACGAGCTACAGGATGCCACCGCTCCGCACGCGGAAGTCGACGTTGTCCGCCATCCATTTCCAGAGTTCCGGCTGACTCTCCGGTTTCGCGCTCGCGTGATAGTGCGAGCGCCAGGTGGCCATCACTTCGTCGTCGACGGTCCACATCCGCACGCGGCGCCGGGGGATCTTCTTCTCCCAGTGTACCGCAACCGTGGGACGCGGATACAGGACGCGAATCGTGGTGTTCTTCGAGAGGTACTCGAGACCACTCACGTTGATGTTCCTGTACTTGCTCAGGCTGTCGTTCTTTTCCGACGGCGTGTCCGGCAATCCATCGGTGAGCATCACGATGTTGAGCGGCGCGAGTAT
>DHJO01000038.1:1421-1875 GCA_002404375.1 Gemmatimonadales bacterium UBA4718
GCATAGAGGTAGTTCGCCGCGAAGTCGATCGCACTCTCATAATGGGCTTTACCCCGGAATGAGCCGCTGACATCGATCCCTATGACGAGTGTTGACCGAGCGACCCGTGCGCCATCCGCCGGTGGCGCGCACGCCACGACCGCGCTCAACACGAGCGCCGCGGACGCGTACGATGCGATGAGTTTGCGCGAGATTGTCATCACGCTACCCTCGGCCTTGGCTCGTGAGGCGTACGCATTGGGCCGGCCTCCAGGTGCGGGCGCGAGCCGTGCGCCAGCGGGGTGGCGGCGAGGATGTCCTCCAGCGTTTTGAACGGCAGCGAGAACATCGGACGTGATTTGATTGTGACAACCGCGAAGTTGATTGCGGCTGCCAGGAGCTGGAGCACGGGGAGCGAAAGCAGCTCGAACATGCGCTTTGCTTCCTCGTGGAACCACGCGGTCTCCGCCTTGAG
>DHJO01000038.1:2108-6038 GCA_002404375.1 Gemmatimonadales bacterium UBA4718
CCGCCCGACTGCTGGGCGATCCACGGCGTGATAGCGTCGATCAGCTCGCGGTAGAGGAAGATCACCTCGAAGAACATCACCGCGCTTTCGACGACGAGCATCTGTACTATAGTAGCCGTCTTCTTCGCCTTCACTGCTTCGGTCACGACCTGCACGCAGGCAAAGCTTCCCGCCACAAGCATGAACAGGAACAACCAGAGCAATGGCGCCATCACGCGTGGGTTCGGATCGAACCCGGTGAGACTGCCGAACACTTCATTGAGCGTCGGCTGCAGCGTGAACGTGAAGATCGTCGCTTCGATCGCGCACCATACTGTAAGAACCAGGAACGCGATCCAGGGAACACCGGGCTGGAAGTAACGTTCCGATGTCCAATTGAGCAGCGTGAGCGGCGAGCGCAGAATGCCAAGCAGAATGTTCTTGACCATGAGGAAGGCGAAGCGAACCGAGCCGATGACCCACCCGACCAGCGCGACGCCGACGCGGAGCATTCCCGTCCAGAAAAGCCAAATGCAGCGGCCCGCATCCCACCACGCCATGAGCATTGATGTGATGAAGGCGCCGCGACCGGACCGGAAAGGAAGCGTGTAGATAGAGGCGACCGTGCACCACAGGCCGGCCGCGATTAGAAGTGCAGGCATCAGCAGTGCGATCCATGCCAGCGCGCGAAGGGCGGAATTTCCGCCCATACCCGCGAGGACTATCGTCGACTGCCACGCTGCGAGCCAGCGCATTGGCGCCAGCAATGTAAGCACCGCACCCTGCCAATCGGCGGGGAATAATTGCGCAAACGATTCAAACATTTCGATCTCTCCTCGAGAGGGAGGTGTCTAGCGTTCGCGCTGTTTGGTGCGCAGTGCATGCGCGAGTGCCGGGCGACGGAAAACCGCCGCGTCCTATTGCTGTGACTCTGACGAGCGGCGGTGGAGGCGGGAAACGTCGATTCGACGTGGGTGCGCCGGCACCCGGAAAGCAGGCGGTTAACTGCCTCTGAGGCGGTCCCTGACAATGCCCGGATGAAATTAGGAGATGGGTAGCGACATGGGCGCTCGCACCTCCTATATTAGCCCCTCCCTGCATCGACCTTCTTCCCACCGACACAACGATGAACCGACTCGCTCGACCGGCGTTCTTACGTACGGTCCTCCCCCCGGAACTCAGGAGGATGGAGATGACGTTACACCGTGCCTCACTGTACACACTTGCGCTCGCGCTGCTCGGACTGCCGGCTGCGGCCGGGGCCCAGGCATTCGGGCTGAATGAGATCGGCTCATGCGCTGTTGCCCGCGGATTCGCCACAACGGCCGTCCCCTGCGACGACGCGTCGAGCATCTTCTGGAATCCAGGCGCACTACCCAAGGCCACCGGATTCTCGTTCTACGGTGGTGCCGCGATCATCAAGATCGACGGAGACTTCACCCGCGACACCAGCTTCACGACCTACAACAGCGATGTCCCCAACTCCGTTGTGCCGCACCTCTTCCTCAACTATCGGGGCGCCGGGAAGCTGGCGTATGGCCTCGGCGTCTACGTTCCCTATGGATTGACGTCGCAGTGGGGTGACGAATTCCCCGGACGCTTCTCCGCAAAGAAGGCATCGTTGAAAACGATCTACGTGCAGCCGAACGTCGCCTATCAGATGACGGAGAACTGGTCGATCGGCGGCGGTCCGATCTATGGTCACTCGACAGTCGAGTTGATCCAGGCAATCGACCTCGCCGGAGTCCCGACAGCACCGGGCGGACCCACCTTTGGCCAGCTCGGAATTCCGTTGCGCACAGAGTTCGCCCAAGTGCGTATCAAGGGATCGAGTAACGCCTTCGGCTTCACAGTTGGAGTGCACGGGAAGCTCACCCCGACGTGGGAGATGGGCGCGCGCTTTCTTTCGCAGCTCGCCTTCAACTACGACAACGCCGACGCGACCTTCGAGCAGCGGCCCACCGGGCTCATACTTGCCCCGAACAACCCGTTCGGTGTGCCGGGGGGTACACCCGTCGACGCTCTGGTCGCCGGTCAGTTCACCGGAACTGGGGCCCTCACACCGCAGAAAGCCAGCACCAAGATCCGCCATCCCGCGCAGGTCCAGACCGGTTTCGCCTATACAGGCCTCGAGAGGACCACTGTCAGCCTCGACTATGCTTGGGTTGGCTGGAGATCGTTCAAGCAGCTGCCGGTCACATTCGCTGGCAGTGCACCATCCAAGGTGATCGAGGAGGATTACAACAACACCTCCTCGATTCGTGTTGGGCTCGAGCATCGCATGATCAACGGCTTCGCTCTGCGCGGCGGTCTCGCCGCCGCCGCATCCGCCGCGCCCGATGAGACGGTCACACCGCTTCTTCCCGAGATGGACCGAAGCTATGGCATGCTCGGCGCTGGTATCCCGATGGGGCGGTTCGGACTCGACGCCGCGTACGCGCATATCTTTACGTCCGGCCGCCGCGGCCGCATCGATGAGCGAGCCACCGGGAGCACTTCCGCCCAGGCCCTCGCCCTGAACAGCGGCTTCTACACGTTGAGCGCGAACATCTTTTCGCTCAGCCTCAAAGCCAACTTTTAGCCCACGCCCGGAGAATCAATGATGTATAAAGTGACTACTCTCACCCGCGTGGCGGCCGTCGGCGCCGTCATGGCGCTTGCTGCTTGCAGCTCTGACAAGAAGCTCCTCGGCCCCACGGCACTCGCGGGAGACCTCTTCAAGAGCTACGTCGCGCTCGGGAACAGCATCACCGCCGGCTACCAGAGCGGTGGCATCGTCGATTCCACCCAAAGACAGAGCTACGCGTTCCAGCTCGCGGGCAGAATGGGCACGCAGTACCACTACGCTGCGCTGGCGAAACCCGGGTGCCCGGCCCCGATCATCAACTTCAACACGCAGGCGCGCCCAGCGGGCGCTCCGCTGTGCGCCCTCCGTCTCGCCAGCTCGGTTACGGACATCCTGAACAACGTCGCCGTGCCCGGCGCGAGCTCGTACGATCCGACGGCCGTCAATGGAACCCCGTTCTCGAATGCGCTCACGACCTTCATCCTCGGCGGAAAGACGCAGGTTGCGCGGGCGCTGGAAGCGAAGCCGACGTTCGTGACCATCGGGATTATCGGCAATGACTACCTGAGCTTTGCGGTTCAGGATGGTCGCACCGCAGCATTGGCCGGCATAACACCAGTAGCCACTTTCACGGCCAACTACGACGCGACGATCTCCCAGCTCCTCGCCGGCGCTCCCGATGTCAAAGGCGTGATCCTGGGCAACGCTCTCCCGACGAACGTTCCGATCATGTTCGCGGCGGCCGCGATGTCGAACGCGGCTTTCAAGGCTGGCTTCGACGCGCAAGCCGGAACGACAACGACGCTCGATCCGAGCTGTGTCGCTGGAGGTTCGGGCGCCACTTCGTTGATCAACACCTTCCTGGCGCACCAGATTCGTGCGGGGGCGCATCCCCCGATCGTCGCATGCGTTCCCGGCGGCGAGAGCGGCGCGCTGCCTGCGCCTATCGGTGATATCCTCATCCTCGATCCAACGGAACAGACGACTATCAACACGATCGTCAACGGATACAACACGTACCTTCAGACCAAAGCGAACAGCATCGGCTTCGCATATTACGACCCGAACACGATTCTTATCACGCTCAAGGCAGCGGGAACGCTCATACGGGCGACTCCCAATTACGGGAGCCCCACCGCGCCATTCGGCACGGGCATGTCGCTCGACGGCGTGCATCCCGCGCTTGCTGTCCATCGCGCGCTCGCCAACGATCTCATCGCTGTCATCAATGCCAAGTACGGCACGACGCTGGGGCTCGTCCCCTAACGCGATCGGAAGAGCGTTACTCCAATTTCATCTGCCGGAGTAACGCTCGAAATCTGGGGTGCGCGTGGAGGCGTGTTTATCCATTCGAAGAGCGAGCGGATCCAACTGAACTGAACGGG
>DHJO01000038.1:6109-7135 GCA_002404375.1 Gemmatimonadales bacterium UBA4718
CAGACTTCACTACTGGCGTTATGGCACAAGCAGTTGCTCCGAACGCCACCGGAATAAGTCTGGGCGTAGTGAACTCACACCTCGCACCTACACTTCCGGCACCTCACACCCCGTTCAGTTGCAGTTAGATCCCAGATCAACCGAGATGCCAGGACTTGACATGCAACCTTATGGTTGCTAGTATCCTCCCACATCCAATATGCAACCAGGAGGTTACCTATGACGGATCGGATCGAGAAGCGCATTGAGCTGAAGGCACCCGTAGCGCGGGTGTGGCGTGCAATCACGGATTACCGCGAGTTCGGCGAGTGGTTTCGAGTGAAGCTGGAGGGACCGTTCGTACGCGGTCAGGTCACGCGCGGGCAGATCACTCACCCCGGATACGAGCACGTCAAATGGGAGGCGACCGTCAAGGAGATGCAGCCCGAGCGACTCTTCTCGTTCACCTGGCATCCATATGCCGTCGATCCAAAGACGGATTACTCGAAAGAAACTCCCACGCTCGTTGAGTTCAGGCTGGAAAAGATCCCAACTGGCACGCTGCTCGAGGTTACGGAGTCGGGATTCGACAAGATACCCGCTCACCGACGCGACGAAGCCCTACGCATGGACGATAGCGGGTGGGCAGGGCAGCTCAGGAACATCGAAAGGCATGTCGCGCAAAACGAGTAGTGCCGCTCCTCGGCGGCGGACCTACGCACCGATCTTCGCAGCTCTGGGCGATGAGACCAGGCTGGCAATCGTCGCAAAGCTATCCGAAGGACAACACCGCTCGATCGCGCAGCTAACGCAAGGTACGCGACTGACTCGGCAGGCTGTCACCAAACACCTTCGCGTGCTTGAGCGCGCGAGGTTCGTGCGCAGCGTCCGAACCGGTCGCGAAAAGGTGTTCGAATTCGATCCCACGCCGATCCGGCAAGTCAAGGAATACGCGGACGTTGTCTCCGAGCAGTGGGATCAGGCGTTGGCCCGACTCAAAGGCTTCGTGGAGGGCTAGTCAGCCGGGGAGTAGGTCTCGACAACTTC
>DHJO01000038.1:7209-11449 GCA_002404375.1 Gemmatimonadales bacterium UBA4718
CGGTGGCGCGCGCGAGTAGATCCAGGAGCTCCGGCTGATTAGCGGGCGCGCCGGTGAAGACATTGATCAGCGTGACAAGCTTGTTGCTCTTCGAGATCGTCGTCATAGTGGGAATGTCTTTACGTTCACGCTCGACCCAGACTCTAACCCACTGCGCGCGATGGGCGCACCAAACGCGGCAGCGCGGGACGTACGAGCGGAATGGGCTTCGCGGGCTGCCGATTTCGCGCATCGTACGCGGCCCGTGCCGTGTCAACTTCGGTGAGATGGGCGCCTGACCACTGGACGAGCCCGCGCACCAGTTGGCGAAGTGTCCTGCCGAGTTTCGTGAGCGCGTACTCCACGCGCGGTGGCACTTCGGGATAGACTGTGCGCGTCACCAGGCCGTCGCGTTCCATCCCGCGGAGCGTCACCGTCAACATCCGTTGACTGATCCCAGCCACCCGACTCCTCAGCTCGTTGAACCGCAGTGTGCCGGCGTCGCCGAGGACGTGGATCACGTACACCGACCATTTATCTCCCACGCGCGCCAGCATCTCTCGCGCGTGGCAGTTCGCCGGCGTATGCTCCAGCTCGGGGGACCGTGTGTTTGGCTTGTTTGCCATTGGTTACTCCAAAGTGACTCGGGCACGTTTGGGTGCCTTCTTTTTCGCCGCGGACGAACGCTTTAGGTTACTGACAGTAACTAGGTACTAACAGTAACTAGGCACTAACAGTAACCTATATCGACCGGAGGAGAAACACCATGGGTGCTTACGCGGGGGATTTACAGACACTGAGCATCGGACTGCTGCTGGTGCGAATCGTCATCGGCCTTATCATGGCCGCGCACGGAGCGCAGAAGTTGCTGGGGTGGTTTGGAGGCTACGGTCTTCGCGGGACCGGCCAATTCTTCGAGCAGATCGGATTTCAGCCCGGCCCTGCTTTCGCGGCAGCGGCATCGATTAGCGAGATCGTCAGCGGTCTCCTCGTCGCACTCGGCTTTCTCGGCCCCATCGGGCCTGCACTCATGATCTCGGTCATGATCGTCGCGGCGATGACCGTTCACTGGGAACACGGATTGTTCGCCGCAAACAACGGCATCGAGCTGCCGTTGCTGTACGGCATTACCGCGTTCGGGCTCGCTCTCACGGGCCTCGGTCAGTACTCGCTCGACAACCGGCTGGGCATAGCGGGGCGCTTGCCCGTGACGGACACCTGGATCGCTCTGGCTATCGGGATCGTTGGCGGGTTCGGCAACCTCGCTCTCCGTCGGCGTCCGGCCACCACCACCGCACGGACGTGACCATGCCGGACCGCGGCATCGGACGAGTCGTGACGACGGCGGCTCCGTCACCTGGCTTCATCGGCGATGGACACACCGCCGTCAGCGTTGTCGACCCGACCGAATTTCCGCACAACGATCCGTTCATCGTGCTCATGGACGACCGTATCGATCTCGAGCCGGGACGCGAGGCGGGCGGAGCGCATCCGCACGGCGGCTTCGAGACGGTGACGTTCGTCTTGGAGGGCGAGCTGCGCGACCGCGATGAAGGAACGCTCGGGACCGGGGACGTTCTGTGGATGACGGCCGGGAGCGGCGTGATTCACAACGAGAACGTGGTGCCGCTTGGAAAGAGCCGCATNNTACAGCGGAAGCTCCGGATCCGCGCGCGCGACGACCCACAACTACGTTCCAGTCACGCTCGTGGACCTTCGGTTACAAGCCGGCGCCAGGTTCGAGCAGGAGCTGCCCGATTCGTACAACGGATTCTTATATGTACTGGAGGGCGCTGTCTCCGTCGGCGCTGAACGCACCCGACTCGTCACGGGTCAGGTTGGATGGCTCGCAGACGCGGAACCCGACACATCGGGGGTCAGCTCAGTGCGCATCAACGCGGGAGATGACGGTGCGCGGCTCATCGTCTACGCAGGCAAGCGTCAGGGCGTTCCCATCGTGCTCCACGGCCCGTTTGTCGGTGAAAGTCGCCCGGACATCGTGCGTCTGTCGGAGCTGTACAGGTCAGGGAAGATGCCGCGTATGAGCGAGCTAGCACACAAGACAAACACGGAGCTGCTTGCGGCTAGTGGGGAAGACTACAAGATGGCGGAGGCGACGAGTGGAGATCGGCATTGATAGCTTCGCGGCGGCGCACACTGACACCAGCCGCGCGCTGAGTGAATCCGAGCGCCTGCGTAACCTGATCGAGGAGATCGAACACGCCGATCAGGTTGGGCTGGATGTATTCGGGATCGGAGAACATCATCGCAAGGACTTTCTGGACTCCGCTCCCGCGATCATTCTCGCAGCCGCGGCGGCACGGACGAGCCGTATACGTCTCACCAGCGCCGTAACGGTCCTCAGTTCGGCCGATCCCGTACGTGTCTTCCAGAATTTCGCCACGCTCGATCTTATTTCGCAGGGACGCGCGGAGATGGTCGTGGGCCGCGGTTCGTTCGTTGACTCCTTCCCGCTATTCGGCTTCCGGCTCGAGGACTACGACTCACTGTTTGCGGAGAAGCTCGATCTGCTGCTCAAAATCCGCGACAACGAGCACGTTACCTGGTCCGGCAAACATCGCCCTGCTCTGACAGGCCAGGGTGTCTATCCGAGACCGGTGCAGGACCCATTGCCTATATGGCTGGGGGTTGGTGGGACTCCTCAGTCTTTCGTCCGTGCCGGCGTGCTTGGCCTTCCTTTGATGGTCGCCATCATCGGTGGGCACACGCACCGCTTTCGTTCGCTCGTCGATCTCTACTGGGAGGCGGGCCAGCGTGCGGGACATTCTCGTGATCGACTCAAGGTCGGCGTGCACTCGCTCGGCTATGTCACGGAGACGACGAAAGAGGCGGCTGATGATTTCTTTCCCGGGTACGCTCGTGCGTTCAGCGATATCGGGAAAGAACGTGGATGGCGTCCCGTCACTCGCGCTGATTTCGACGCTCAGCGAGGCCCGGAAGGAGCGCTCCTGATTGGGAATCCCGAGGAAGTCACCGAGAAGATCATTCGGCACAGTGAAGCGCTGGGCGGTGTCTCGCGCTTCACGTTTCAAATGAACGCGGCGTCCCTACCTCATGCGAAGCTCATGAAAGCCATTGAGATGCTCGGCACCCAAGTCGCACCCGCGTTGCGGGAAGCGGGAAGCGGGAAGGGGGAAGTGGGACGCGAGAAGAAGGACGCGTCCCGCCTTCCGCTTCCCTCTTCCCCCAGTTCATAGTGCGCGCTTCAGGTTCGTGATCATTCGGCTAATGGCATCGCAATAATCGCGTGCTTTGANNTCCCATCGGGCGACCACGAGGGAACGTTCATCGTTCCCTGGCCGCCATAGACATAAGCGATCACTCGCGCCGGGCCGCCGCCGATGGGCATCAGTCGGAGCGTCACGTGCTTGTAGAACGGATGATCGTTCGCGGCAACCTCCGGTGGGGGTGGAAAGGCGATGTACACGATCCACTTGCCGTCCGGCGAGACATGTGGGAACCAGTTGTTGAAGCCATCATTCGTGATTTGCTGCTGCTCGCTCCCGTCGGGACGCATTCGCCAGACCTGCATGCGTCCGCTGCGCACCGAGTTGAAGTAGATGTAGGCGCCGTCCGGCGTGTACTCGGGGCCGTCGTCCAGTCCCGGCGTAGAGGTGAGGCGGATCTCATCGCCTCCGGTGGACGGAATCTTGTAGACGTCGTAATCGCCATTGCGCTGGCCCGTATACGCCAGCCAGCGCCCGTCGGGTGACCAGCCGTGAAAATAGGAAGGTCCTTTCGCGGTAACGCGCTTTGGCGTGCCGCCCGTTACGGGTACCGTGTAAACGATCGAGACCCCGCTGTCCTCCGCCGCATGGTTGCTGATGCCCAGCATCCGGCCATCGAACGAAAGAACGTGATCGTTGTTGTTATGTGTCGCGAAGCCGGTGTTGATAGCCTCGGCCATGCGTGACGATAGATCGAAGCGGTAGAGGAGCCCTTCCTGCGCGTAGATCAACGCTTTGCCGTCAGGGGTCCAATTGGGCGCCTGAAATGATCCCCGGTAACTATGAATGATCGTCGCATTTCCAGTTGCGACGTCCAGAATCTCGAGATTGCTCCCGATATATCCGCGATAGGGGACTAAATCCCGCTTCGCGGGCGTCGTGATGCGCACGTTGCTGAACGATGCGTGCTCGACGACGGTGTCGTTGTGCGCGCACACGAACAGACCGACGTACACCGTATCCGGGAGCGACACGTCAGCGAGCTCCCGGGTGACGAGCGTGTCGCCAAATCG
>DHJO01000038.1:11504-13145 GCA_002404375.1 Gemmatimonadales bacterium UBA4718
CGCTCCAGCCGTTCGACGGAACTGGAGCGATGCGAGTCCGTCGCCATGCAACGCCGCGGTCACGTGCGCGCTGTTGGTCCCTAGGGACGGGCGAATAGTCCAGCCGATCTTCCGATGCGCTTCGACCCCCGCGCCGATGAACTGCGCCCGCGTGGAGAGAATGAAGTTGCCCGTCATCCTCTTCCAGACGAGATGGAAATCGTCGTGGTCGGTCCACATGTTCTGGCCCGAGCCCACAACCGTATACGCCTGGAGCTGCGGGTCGTATGACGCGGATCCTGGATTTCTAACTCGACCGACGTCCGTTTGCGCGTCGAAGATGCCGACCGGGCTTTGGGCGACACCGAGGTCACTCATGAATCCGAAAGTCAGTGCGAACGTGAGATTGCGGCAGAAGGTAGTTAAGCGCATCGGATACCTCGGTTGACGTGCTAGCTAGCCGGCGACTCGCATGCGCGCCGACCAGGACCTTATCGAGGCTTTGTAGCCTTCGGGCATCTTTAACGTATCGACCCCGGCGAGCGGGAACCATCGGAGCTCTTTGTGTTCATCGCTCAGCACGGCTTCGTTCAGGGAAGATTCCAAACAACCGTATGTAACGATGAGAACGTCTACGCCAGGGACGATGGTGTAGATCCAGGAATTCAGGGTCCTCTCCGGTTCGATTACGAGTCCCAGTTCTTCCGCCATCTCACGCGCGAGACACTGTTCTGGAGATTCCGACAGCTCGAGTTTCCCGCCCGGCAGCTCCCATTCGTCGCGCTCGTTACGGAGGAGAATTACTTTGCCGTCGCGGATCACCACGCCCTTCACCGATACCGGAAACCGACGCGCGTCGTTGTCGCGCGGAAGACCGATCATCGATTTGGCATCGCCAGCATGCTGCAACGTTCGTGCGGTTCAAGAGAGATTGTGTATCGCAAAGGCTGCAAGCGATGCTACTCCCACGAAAAAACCGCCGAGTCCGGCGGTCATCGGAAGCCACCCTACCCAGCGAGTCGGCATTTGGGTATGAAGACTCAGCTCGGAGTCTGTATCGAGGACCGAGAGCGCGTACATGACGGCGCAACCCACGACAGAAACAGCAAACCCGCTCAGCGATATGTTCACCAAATCCGCCCACTCCGGATTTGGGAAGACCTTTACCAGAAACGTTGCGATCAACACAACGGAGGCTGTGCTCAGAGTCGTTAGATGCTTATAAAAGTCTCGTTCGGCGCGATACGATTCGAGCTTTCGCTGGAACTGTCGGTCGCTCAGGGGAGCATCGACGTCAATGAGTTCGTCGAGGTTACGCGGCTCGAGGCTTCCTTTCCCGGTCATGTGAGATCTCCCTTGTCTTCCTGACACCAGAGTTTAGCTGCAACCATGTTACAACTCAGACTCGGCGACGATTTGCCGAGATGAACAGGCCGATGCCTGCTACCACCAGAAGGCCGCCGTAGATGGCCCACTTCGTTTGGCCGGTCATGAAGCTACCCGGAAGGATGTTGATTCCCTGAAGAATCCAGACGCACCCCACGAGCAGACACAAGACGGCTAAGACGTTCAATGTTATGCGCATTAGTGATGAGAAGATGGTAGTTGTACGTCCGGCTAGGGAAGGTCCTCGACGCGCCAGGCGAGGAGCGATTTGTCCCC
>DHJO01000227.1:0-1796 GCA_002404375.1 Gemmatimonadales bacterium UBA4718
TAAACCTCAGATCATTACCCCGTAAGCGTTTAGGCGCTTGCGGGGTTTTTCTCTTCGTGAACGAAGCCGATGGAAACAATTGACCATTCTGCTTATCAGTTGCACGTTCTTCGCCTGTCTTCCAGTTGAGGCAAGTCCCGATGACTGCAGTGTACGTGATGAATCTGTCGTCCAGCGCGGTTGAAGAGCGCCATGACTGAACGTCTCGAGCAGGTGCAGCGTGCGTTCTCCGCCTACACCATCGAGCGCGAATTGGGCGCTGGTGGGATGGCCACCGTTTACCTCGCGCATGACAAGAAACACGATCGCAAGGTTGCGATAAAGATCCTCCATGCCGAGCTGGCCGCCGTCCTTGGCGCTGAGCGATTCCTTCAGGAAATCAGAGTTACTGCCAATCTGCAGCACCCACACATCCTGGGCTTGATCGACTCCGGAGTCATCGGAGAGGATGCTGGTGAGCTAAGGGGCCGGCCGTACTACGTGATGCCTTACGTCGAAGGCGAGTCGCTCAGACAACGCCTCGACAAGGAACAGCAGCTTCCGGTCTCCGACGCGGTCCGAATCGCTACTGAAGTCGCCAGTGCGCTCGACTACGCACACAGACACGGCGTTATCCACCGCGACATCAAGCCCGAGAACATTCTGCTGCACGACGGAAGTGCGATCGTCGCCGACTTCGGGATCGCCCTGGCGGTGAGCGAGGCCGGTGGCGCGCGAATGACTCAGACCGGTCTCTCGCTTGGAACTCCGAGCTATATGAGCCCCGAACAAGCCATGGGGGAGCGCGCGATCACTGCACGGAGCGATATCTACTCGCTCGGTGCGGTGACGTACGAGATGCTCTCAGGCGAGCCCCCATTCACTGGCCCGACAGTGCAAGCCGTTGTTGCTAGAGTGATGACCGAAGAGCCGCGCCCTCTCACGACTCAACGTCGAAACGTACCGCCGAACGTCGCAGCAGCGGTGTCGCGTGCGCTCGAGAAGATTCCGGCAGATAGGTTCGCAACGGCTCACGAATTCGGCGAAGCCTTGAACAATCCTTCGTTCAGGCTGTGGGGTGGGGTCGCGAATGCGGAGACGAAAAGGGGAAACGATCGCGCAAGAGCAACGTTGTACGGCCTTGCCGCCCTCTCGGTTCTATTCTTGGCTATCGCTATCTGGGGCTGGATGCGTCCGGTGCCGTCGAAGCCGGTCGCGCGGTTTAACCTGGTCTTCGACTCGACTGAGGCGATGGTTCCAGCTGCACCTTATTGGGGCAGAATTGCCCTCTCACTTGATGGATCCCGGCTGGCCTACATTGGCGGACCGCATGCTCAGCTGCTGGTACGACCGCGGAATCAATTGAATGCCACAGTAGTACCAGGGACCGAAGGTGCGGAGACACCGTTTTTCTCGCCTGACGGTCAGCATATAGGGTTCGTTTCCGCCAAGAACGTGGAGGTCCTGCAGATCACGTCAATTAACGGCGGCCCACCAATCACGGTCACGGATTCGCTTGTGAGTATAGCGGGCGCGTCCTGGGGGCGAGACGGATTCATCTACGCGGACGGGAAGGGTCCTATCAGTCTCGTCCGTGTTGAGGCCAAGCCGGGTGCAGTGCCGAAGCGGTTTACCGTACTGGACTCCGCCCGCGGTGAGACTGATCACACATGGCCCGACGTGCTGCCCAACGGGAAGGGCGTGGTGTTTACCGACACATTTAGCGGCAAGGGCGGACAAAATTCAACGTTTGCCGTTGCAGTAGCTGACATCCCGTCAGGGAAACACCGGGTGATCCTCAACAACGCGATGTACGC
>DHJO01000227.1:2021-3168 GCA_002404375.1 Gemmatimonadales bacterium UBA4718
GAGGATGGGACGCTCGTCTACGCTCTAGGCGGGCGTGAAGGCAAGCAGGAAATGGTGTGGGTGACGCGCGAGGGGAAGTCACAATCCGTGGATCTTGATTGGCAAGGCTTCTTCTCATCGCCGGCCCTCTCGCCGGACGGGAAACGGCTCGCGGTCGGCATGCAACCACCTAACGGGACCTCGGACATCTGGATCAAGCAGCTTGACCGGGGTCCCATCATCAAACTGACTCTTGAGGAAAAGGACAGCTATTTTCCGGTGTGGACACCAGACGGCAGATCCGTAACCTTCTCCTCGCTGGCGTCAGAGACGTACAATGTGTCGACCAAACGCGCGGACGGCAGCGCGCGGGCAGTGCGGCAAACCCGCGAGAAGCGGAACCTATGGGTACCAGATTGGGCTCCCGACGGAAAGTGGCTGCTATTTCAGACGGGCACAGGGTCTCCTGGCGCTGGTGACATTCTTGGGATCCGCCCAGGGATTGATACGCTACCAGTGCCGCTTGTTGCCACCAAGTTCACTGAAGTTTCTCCCGCCCTCTCACCGGATGGGCGGTGGCTCGCCTATACGGCGAATGAAACTGGCCAGTATGATATTTACGTCGTTCCGTTCCCCAACACGGACGCCGCAAAGTGGGCCGTATCAACGCGAGGTGGAAGCGAGCCGCGGTGGTCCCACAACGGAAGGGAGTTGTTCTACCGCGACGGCGCGGGGAACTTGGTGGCTACCGAAGTGGCGACTACTCCGAGTTTCGCGACCGGCCGCTCGACCATACTCTTTCCAGCCACGCAATTTCTCTCCGACCGCTTGGCTACGCAGTATGCGGTGGCAGCGGACGACCGTCGTTTCCTGATGATTCGGTCCGTTTCTGCTACCACCCCGGACAAGCTGATAATGGTTGAAAATTGGTTCGAGGAGCTCAAGGCGAGGTCGCGAAAGTGAACTGGCTCACGTGCTCGCAGATCGCAATGGTGTCCGTTGTGGTGTCCATTCAGATGCGCAAAATGTTCGCGGAGGCGCGCAGAATGTTCGTGAATGCGCGAGATGCTGAGCAGGATGTTCGTGAAAGCCGGGTAAGTTGGAATTTCTGAGCCTAATTCATGTTCGTTTGAAGCTGCCTGATAAGCGTGAGGTCGGTAGTTCAATT
>DHJO01000239.1:0-1469 GCA_002404375.1 Gemmatimonadales bacterium UBA4718
TCAGCTGCAACGTTCGTTAGACCGCGCCGCGGCGGACTTGGCAACTGCGAATCACCTAGTAGCGTGCATGAAGCGGAACATGCCCATAGCGGCATGTTGAGTCGCGCCCACCGAATCGCGCAATTGGCAGAGCAAGACGTAGGTGCGGCCTGCTACGAACGGAAGCGTGAAGGTTGCTGGCGACCGTGTATGTGGTGTGGCAAAGAGGACTCCTGGAGCAGCACCGTCTAGGTAAGCATCCTGCAGCTTGCGGAACCCCAGGCCCTTTTGGTGAGCCGCAACAATATCCGATGCTCCCATTCCCGGACGTAGGAGGCCGACGAGTAGTTCGTGATCCTTTTCGCCGCGATTCTCGAAGTCAAACGTGACCAAGCCGGCGCGGGCAGCTTCGGGGGCTTCGAACGCGTATTCGTGCGCGATAACGTGCACAACGATGGGCTTGGCTGAGCGCGCGAGACTTGTAGGAGCGCCGGTGATTCGCGACTGCGGACTCGGTTTGAGCAAAACAAAAAAGGAGGCAGCAAGATAGGCGCTGCGAAGATACCTCATACGTCCTCCTTGGAAGGTGCGGTCTAACGCCTTAGTTCAGCTGCAAGCACATCTAACAATGCGCGCGCAGCGCGCAATCCAGAAGTGATTGTCAGCTGCAACGTTCGTTAGGTAGCTCGGCGCAGCGGCGCTCGGCCATGACTAAACGGTAACCCATATCGAGATCAGGGCGGTGGCGTAATTCGGCATTGCGCCGTTCCCAGTTGCCTGACGTCAGATCACGCTCAAGGCGTTCAAGCTGCGGCTCGATGCTCGCCAAGCGACTGAACGTGGAAATGCCCGCTCGAACCTCTTCGTTGAGGTAGGCCTCCGGGCGCAGCCAATACGCGCCGAGGAATCCGTCGACGCAGTCGCCTGGAATTGGCAAGGACTGCACATCGATTGGACCAAGCACGGCGGCCAACAACTCCATCGAAGGGAAAATCCGCCGATCGATCGCAAGAATCTCTGGAAAGTAGTCCCGAACCAACCAGAAACCCTCGGCGCAGGGATCCCAGGTGAGAATGACAACGCGGTCTTGTGCAACACGGGCGCATTCCTTGAGTCCCCGTCTCTGGTCGTTCCAATGGTGCACCGTCAGGATGGCGAGTACGACGTCGAATGCGTGGTCCTGAAAGGGCAGCGCCTCGGCAACCGCTCGCACTGCCGGCGCGGCCGAAGACCCCCGCTGACTGAGCATTACGGTGGATGGCTCGACAGCGACAACTCCGCTTCGAACGGGTTCGTATGAACCGGTTCCGGCACCGACGTTGAGGACGGTGTTATCGCAGCCGATCAACGCGTCAATCCGCGCGGCCAGCCGCGGATCAGGCTGGCGTCGCGTCGAATACGAGCGTCCGATCGCGTCATAGGTCTCCAACGTCGTCACGTTGCGCTCATCGTTCGAGGAAGCTCGGGAGCTACCTAACGCCTTAGTTCAG
>DHJO01000239.1:1507-2574 GCA_002404375.1 Gemmatimonadales bacterium UBA4718
TGCAACGTTCGTTAGGCGGCGCCTTTTCGGGGCTCTTTCCATATGACGGCCGGGCGTCGATTGCTGACTGCGCAGTCACGCAGGTAAAGGTTGATGAGGGTTTGATAAGGAAGCTCCGCTTCCTCCGCTAACTGGCGAAAATACTCCACCGTCGGCTCATCTAGTCGAATAGTGACCGACTTCTTAAGTCGCTTAGCGTAGGGGTTTTTGCGTGCTTTCGAGAAGTCGTATTCCTTTCTCATTGGTTTCTCCGTTTCTCGTACATGAATCGCTCACGAGCGTTCGCTTTGCGAGCGGAAATGATCCGAATTGTGGCGTCCTGATCGCGGTACGAATGTACGACCAGGAGTACTCGGAGGCTGGCGGAAAGGCCTAAGAGGATAAACCGGTCTTCGTCAGCTGAGTGGTCGGGGTCGTCGAGGAGTAGCGCCTCTTCGTCATAGAACACTGTTTGGGCTTCGCTGAATGAAACGCGATGCTTTCGTTTGTTGGCGGCGGCTTTGGCAGCGGTCCAGGCGAACTCGATGTCGGCCATCTATGTAATGTACATACGATGTACATACTGTCAACCGCGAGGATGCTTGAGAAGCCGTCTAACGCCGAAGTTCAGCTGCAAGCACACCTAAACAATCGCGCGCGGAGCGCGCTACAGAAAAGTGCTTGTCAGCTGCAACGTTCGTTAGGCGGCTGGAATGCCACGAGGGCCCGGCTCGGCTGCTCAACGTGGATCACAGGGAATGCCAATGCGCGACGCGAAGCACATGGTGTCGGTATCCTGCCGAGCGTCAGCCTGCGCAGCACTGTCTAGCCGAGCGACGGAATCACGTGGTTCGCCAGCCGGGGTGATTCTGCGCGCAGCTTGGTTTCTAAGCGACATATACCGTGTGGAGGCGACAATGGCGATGACCACGAAAGCGGCGAGTAGAGCTAGGGAGGAACGGCGACGCATCGGATTCGCTCCTGGGATTTAGAGTGCCAAAACCATACAGCCCGCGCGTCGACGGCAACATGACCTTCAGATTAAGTGTACATGAAAAGTTTGGTGGTCCGCCTAACGCCTTAGTTCA
>DHJO01000206.1:0-450 GCA_002404375.1 Gemmatimonadales bacterium UBA4718
GCCTGAAGGCGTTCACACTCTCTGTGGACGGTGAAGGGGACGACGCCCGACAGGCGCGAGACTTTCTGGCTCGCACCCAGCTCGAGATGCTGGGCGAGATTATTGATGTCTCATCGAGCGCGCTCGATCCACTGCGAGCAGTGGCCGTGATCGAGGACTACAAAACACTCGACGTCGAATGCGCCGCGGTGAACCTCGCGTTACTCGCTCGCCTTCGCGAGCGCTATCCCGAGTGGCGGCTGCTCGTAGACGGCGATGGCGGCGATGAGAACCTCAAGGACTATCCGATCGAGGAGAACAGCGAGCTCACGATCCGGAGCGTCGTCAACAATCGGATGCTCTACCAGGAAGGATGGGGCGTCGATTCCATCAAACATTCGCTGACCTACTCGGGCGGCTATAGCCGCGGCTGTGTGCGAGGCTACGCTTGTGCGCGCGAATACGGATTCG
>DHJO01000206.1:674-1997 GCA_002404375.1 Gemmatimonadales bacterium UBA4718
CGTTGATCGATGAAGAGCGGCGGCCTGAGGGAAAGATCGAGCGGGCGCTCACGGTCTTTCTCACTGGGGCCGAGTGTCCGTTCACGTGCTCGTTTTGCGATCTGTGGCGATGGACGATCGACCGACCAACACCTCCCGGCGCATTGACCAGACAGCTGGAGAGCGTTCTCCAGACGCTTGCCGGCCCGGCGCCAGATCGATTGAAGCTTTACAACGCGAGCAATTTCTTCGACCAGCGAGCCGTCCCGTCAGAGGACCTTCCAGCGATTGCAAGCCTGACAGCATCGTTCGCTGCTGTCACCGTCGAGTCGCACGCCAATACGATCGGCCCGAAGACGGTCGCGTTCGCACGACAAATCTCTGGACGGCTGGAAGTCGCCGTCGGACTCGAGACGATTCATCCTGTCGCAGCCGCACAGCTTAACAAGCGCCTCGAATTCGCGCGATTCGATCTGGCAACGCGCTTTCTGTCGGAGAACGGCATCGATCTCCGCGTCTTCGTCCTTCTCGGCGTGCCCTACGTTCCCGCCGACGAATCGGTCGCGTGGACGGTGCGCAGCGTCGAGTATGCGGTCGAGCGTGGCGCGTCGGTCGTATCGATCATCCCCGTGCGCGGCGGGAATGGAGAGATGGAGCGGCTCGAAACACTGGGCCATTTCGCTCAGCCCGCGTTGTCGCAGCTGGAGGACGCTCTCGACCGGTGCCTGCAGTTCGCGAGCACCGTCGTCACCGCCGACCTGTGGGATGTGGAGCGGCTGTCAGCGTGCGAGCATTGCAGGGCCGGGCGTATCGCGCGCCTGCGACGCCTGAACGTCACCGGCATCGCGGAGCCGCGAATCGATTGCACCATCTGCGGAGGGGCGTGATGCAATCGTGCGAGGTTGCCATCGTTGGAAGTGGTTTCGCCGGATCGCTTCTCGCCCGCGTGCTCGCTGTGCTCGGCTACGATATCGTGCTTTTCGAGCGCGGCACGCATCCGCGCTTCGCGATCGGTGAATCATCAACCCCGCTCGCCAACCTGTCGCTCGAGCGGATTGGGGTCCGATACGGATTATCGGACTGCTATCAACTGGCCACGCATGGGCGTTGGCTCGAGCATTTCCCGGAGCTCCGACGCGGCCTGAAGCGCGGCTTCACATTCTACCGGCATCATCCTGATCAACCCTTCTCCAACCGCGGCTTCGACTCGGAGCGACTCCTCGTGGCGGCGAGCCCGAGCGACTCCCTCTCAGACACGCATTGGCTACGCGCGGACATGGATCACCACTTCGTGCGCCAGGCCATCGCCGCGGGGGTGGACTATCGAGATCGCGTGGACCTGAC
>DHJO01000206.1:2067-3023 GCA_002404375.1 Gemmatimonadales bacterium UBA4718
GCCACTTCGATGGCGCCCGACTGATGAACGACGTCGTGCCGGGAATGCCGGAAGGACCGTACCCCGACGATTGGGCAGCGGTGCACCATCTGATCGATGAAGGCTGGATGTACTCGCTCCGCTTCGACGACGGAGTGACGAGCGCAGGGTTCCTGCTCACGCCCAGGGCCGTGGAGACGCTGAATTCAACGGGCACTGCCGATGCGGCGTCGCTCTGGCATACATTGCTACAGCGGTATCCGACGCTCGCGAGCGCGTTTGCCGAGGCAACGCCGGTCATGCCGATCGCGTATCGGCCTGTAATTCAGCACCGTCTCACGCGCGGCGCGGGTGAGCGGTGGGCGCTGATGCCGCATGCGTTCGCATTCGTCGATCCACTTTTCTCGACGGGAATCGCCTGGAGCCTCCGTGCCGTCGAGCGACTGGCGCTCGCCTTCGAATCCGCGGCGCCCAACGGACGCGTGCCCGAGCCGGGAGTGCTCGCTCGCTACGATGCCGCGCTCACTGCAGAAGCGAATCAAATCGATTTTGTAGTCGCGGGCGCATACGAAGCTATGGCGCACTTCGAACTGTTCGCGGGGCACGCGATGCTTTATTTCGCGACTGTTTCATTCGCGGAGGTGAGCCAGCGACTCAAGCCCACAGACTCCGTCGCGTGGAGTGGATTCCTCGGAACCGGCGATCCGCGGTTGGAGCCGTTACCGAGAGAGGCTCTCGGAAGGCTCAGAGAGATCACACAGCGCCGTGGGGCAATTGGTTTCCCGGACGAGCGCCGAGCGTTTTCTGAATGGCTCGCCGGAGAGATCGCGCCGCGCAACATCGCGGGATTAGCGACTGCCGAGCGGCGGAATCTGTATCCCGTGGATTTCGACGTGCTCATTGAGAGGCATGGGCTCCTCGGCATGAGCCGGGGCCAGCTTCTCGCCGCGCTACCCGCACTACGTGGAATGACGTCA
>DHJO01000206.1:3169-6006 GCA_002404375.1 Gemmatimonadales bacterium UBA4718
GCGGCGAGACCTTGCCGCGGCAACCCGGCAGCCACATCGTACACGCGCTAGCAGAGGCGATCATACCAAAGCCGAAACCAAAAAAGGAACAGCCAATGGCGCAGGCCACAACCAAGAATCAGCTGAAGATCATCAGTAACGAAAGGACGATCATCGCCAACCAGCACAAGATCCTGCGAAATCAGGAGCGCCTTGCGGTGATTGTCGGGAATCAGATCAGGATCATTAGGAACCAGCAGGCGATCATAAAGAACCAGAAGAAAATCCTGGCGTCCCGCGGCAGGGCCCGCGCCAAGTAGCGTTACTGTCGCGCCTCGATAACGAGCTCCATGGCGCTTGTGTAAGAGCGCCAGCGCGCGACCTCCTCAGCGAGTGCGTGCCTTCCCGCGATGGTGAGCTCGTAGTACCTCGCAATCCGATTGTTCTCGGTTGTCCGCCAGTATGAGGTAACCCAGGCGCGCGTCTCGAATCGATGAAGGGCAGGGTACAGCGACCCCTGTCCTATCTGAAAGGCGTCGCGCGAAAGCAGTCGAATTCGATTGCTGATGCCCCACCCGTGCATCGGATCGAGCGACAGCGCCTTGAGAATGAGCAGGTCCAGCGTTCCCTGCATAACGTCCGCGGCTTGCGTCAGTTCTGGTCTCTCCTGTCGGAGTGAACGGGAAGTATCGGGGAACTTTTGTTCTTGCGCAAGGTGGAGTCGCGTTCCTAGATTTGCGCGTGCCTCCGCAAACGCATCGTGGCCGGCACCCTTCACTGAGTTCACATCGGGAGCACGTCTGTGTCCGTCTCTAACCCTCACATACAGCAAATCGCTGAACACCCCTCCGCCGGCTTCTACGAGAGTCTCAACACTCGTTGGCATAAGGTCGCTTTACAGGCCTTCTTGGCGATCGTGCTGTTTCACTGGCTCGAACACATCGTCCAGGCCTACCAGTTCTTCGTGCTGCACTGGTCACGCCCGATGTCGATGGGTCTCCTGGGGATGTACTATCCCTGGCTCATGAAAACGGAAGTGCTGCACTACGGATTCGCTCTCGTGATGCTGATTGGCCTGTGGGTGCTCAGAAAGGGATTCACTGGCACTTCGTACAAGTGGTGGATGGTGGCATTCTGGATCCAGTTCTGGCACCATTTCGAGCACTTCATTCTGTTTTATCAGGCGCAGACGCACCGGTTCTGGTTCGGTGGCGCGGTGCCAACGAGCATCGGTCAGATCTGGATTCCCCGGATCGAGCTGCACCTCATCTACAACGCGCTGGTGTTCATTCCGATGGTGGTCGCGATGTACTATCACGTTTATCCGTCAGCGCGGGATGCGGTGAAGGCCACGTGCACGTGCGCCCACGACCGCGCTCCCTTCTCGGCGGCGGCCTAGTGGCATCGCAGTACACGCTCTCCGCACCATGACCGACCCCCACGCGAGCCTTCGCGACCGAGTCATCGAGAGTGTTCTGCAGAGCCCTGGCGAGAGCGATCCGGCGATTCGTCGGGGCGCGGCCGAGGGCACGGGCGTCCCCTCCGACCTCCAGCCTCTCGTCGACAAAATCCACCGTCACGCCTACAAGGTCACTGATGAGGACATTGCCCGGGCACAGGCCAAATACGGCGACGACCAGATGTTCGAGATCGTAGTTAGCGCCGCGCTCGGAGCGTCGCGGGAAAGGCTGCTCGCCGGTCTCAAGGCACTGGAAGGGGCATGAGACTTCAGAAGGTTCATACCGGACACCGTGTCCGCGAGAAGGCCATACTCGCGGTGATGCGAATCATGATGGGCCACGCGCCTGGTGTGGTCCGCACATTGTTTTACCGGAAGGAATTCTTTGGACGTCCGTTCTCCGAGCTGACACAGCAGGTGATGCGTGGCCCCTCACCCTGGTCTGTCGGGGAGCGTGAAGTATTCGCGGCGTTCGTATCGCGTCTCAATCAATGCGTCTTTTGAACTGAAGCCCACTCCGCGGTCGCGGAGGCAGCGCTCAAGGACGGCACTGTACAACTCGTCGTTGAGAATTACAGGACGGCTCCAATCGACGAAAAGCTGCGCGCGATGCTAGGTCTGCTCGAGCTATTCACCCTGCACCCGAAGCAACTGAATGCGAACGACGTGAGAGTGGTCCTTGGTTTGGGGGTGACACGCGAGGCGATTCGCGACGCCTTCTACGTCGCATTTCTCTTCA
The DNA here is from genome assembly GCA_002404375.1 of Gemmatimonadales bacterium UBA4718. Classification (GTDB taxonomy): domain Bacteria; phylum Gemmatimonadota; class Gemmatimonadetes; order Gemmatimonadales; family Gemmatimonadaceae; genus UBA4720. The sequence continues at coordinate 5,347 of DHJO01000206.1, forward strand.
ATACTTACGACCGTCTCGCCGACACTTTGGGTTGGGAACTTCCGGACCATCGCTATTACGCAAAGGCCGGACAGTTCCTTTTGAAGAAGGGTTACTTGTAGGCAAGCCGCCGCAGGTCGAGCCACTTCGCCACTGGCCCGACCAGTGCCAGCGCGAGAAACGCCGGCGCAACGTTGAACGCGGTCGCCAGCGGCCATCCCTTGTCGGACGCGAATCGGATCAGCGTCTCCATCACCGCGATCAAGACTGCTACCACGATCTGACGACGTCGCCCGCGCACTACCGTGCGCGGGTCGGTGATCATGAAGAAAACGAACAACTGATACATCGGCCCGGTGATCGGAGCGATCTCCGGCAGCACGGGCTGCCCGAGTGCTAGAGCCCGCACGCTGTTCAGCAGCAGGAAGCTCGCGACATAGGTAAGTGTGATATGGAGGACGCCGACGCGCGCCGCGATGATCAGTCCGAACGTCCAGATCACCAGATTAGTCGTCAGGTCATTGCCGAACTGATGGCTGAGCACCGACACGCGATCTGGCGCCAGTAGCAAGAGGGCCGCGACCGCGAAGTTCGTCGGATTCCAGAGATGATTGTCGCGATACCGCAAAACGTACTTGGACGAAATCGCGAGAAATCCACCGAGCGCGAACGGCCAGAGCG
>DHJO01000206.1:6115-6586 GCA_002404375.1 Gemmatimonadales bacterium UBA4718
GCAGTCGCTTGAATCGCGTCGCTCAAGGCGTCAGCGCTCTGGCTCGGTGACGGTGATGAAACGATCGATCGCAGGCCGTTGCAGCACCTGCTGCGTTCCGGACGGCCAATGAATGACGACGCGATCCACCCACTCTCGCGTCCCCAGGCCGAAGTGCAGCCGCCGGTCGTTCTGGCTCGCGAATCCCGACCCACCATCGACGACCCGCCGTTGCCTGAGATCTCCCGACTCTAGCACAATCTCGGCGCCGATCGCGCTTCGATTGCTCCGTGTACCGATTAGCCTGAAGGCGATCCAATGGTTGGTGCTGTCGGGATAATCGCGATAGAGTACTGCCGGCTGATTCTGGTTTGCGACGATCACGTCCACGGCGCCGCGATTCGAGAGGTCGGCGAGCGCCACCGCGCGACCGTCGTACACGTCCGTCACACCGACCTTCTTCGCGACGTCCACCCACCCCGCTACGCCGCG
>DHJO01000206.1:6658-7509 GCA_002404375.1 Gemmatimonadales bacterium UBA4718
GGCCAGGTTGCGGCGTCCTCGAAGAATCGACCGTTGGCGCCGGCGATCTTCGACATCGCGTACCAGTAGTTCTTTTTGCGATCGGCCGAGATGAACCCGTTGGCGACGAAGAGCTCGTTGGCGCCGTCGTTGTTGAGATCACCGAACTGCGCGCCCCACGCCCAGCCCGCGTCGGCGATCTCGCCTTCGGCGACGTTGCGGAACCGGCGCGCTTCGGGCATTTCGTTGAGCCGCAGGTTGTTGTTCTGAAAGAGGTATCCGCGCTCAGAAATGTTGGTGACGAATGCGTCGAGCCGGCCGCGATTGAACGCATCGCCGAGAGCGACCGCCATGCCGCTCTTGGATTCGCTCTCGAGGCCAGCGGTGGTGAGAATGAATCGCCGCCCGTGGTCGTTCAGGTACAACTCTTCGGGACCGTAGTCGTTAGCGAGATAGATGTCCGGCCATCCGTCGCCGTTGAAGTCGGCCGACGCGGCAGCCAGAGACCAGCGCGTGCTGCCGACGCCCATCTTGTCGGTCACGTCCTCGAACTTCCCGCCACCCAGATTGTGAAAGAGCAGATTCTTCCCGCCGTTGGTCGCGAACTCAAAGCTGTTGTGCATGATCTTTGTCGTCGCGAGATGCCACAGATCAAGGTCGCTTCGGAAATACGCCGTGACGTAGAGATCGAGCAGGCCGTCGCGATCGTAGTCGAGCCAGATCGCGCCGTTGCTGTTTACCCAGCGGCGGAGACCAGCCTTTTCGGTGACATCCTCGAAGTGGTGGCCATCCACGTTTCTGAACAGCGCCAGATAACCGTAGCGGTAGACGAGGACGTCCTCGCGGCCATCGTTGTCGAAGTCGCCCCACAC
>DHJO01000206.1:7701-8058 GCA_002404375.1 Gemmatimonadales bacterium UBA4718
AGTCGCATCGCGAGCAGGAGAGCTGCAAGGAAGGGTACGGCGATGATGGCGCGCCGAATTTCGGGGCGGGGGCGTTGCAACACGAGTCAGAGTATAACTTCCGTCCCTCGCGGCAGCGACAGCTGCTCCACGGTGAAAGTATTCTTGCGCGGGACGAATGGCCGAGTGTCAGTTTCGCCAATGGCCTTTCAAATGCGCCTCGCCGGCTCCAAGCGGTGCCAACGAATCCGGCTGTCCAAGCTACCCGCCGGTCCACTTGTTCCACTGGAGCCTTTATGAAACCATTGCTTCTCCTCTCCACCCTCGCCGTCCTTGCCGCCTGTGCCCAAAGCCCGACGGCGCCCTCGACGCAGTCCG
>DHJO01000204.1 GCA_002404375.1 Gemmatimonadales bacterium UBA4718
GGAACTCGCGCGCGTGCCGCGTCTTCGTCATGAAGTCGTGCTCTTCGATCCCACGGCGGTACTCCACTTCCTTGAGATGAATCACGTGCTGCTTTTTCTTCGCCTGGCGGGCCATCTTGGCCTGCTCGAACTTGAACTTCCCGTAATCCATGATGCGGGCCACGGGCGGCCTCGCCATCGGTGCAACTTCCACCAGATCCAGTCCCTGTTCTATTGCAGCCGCCAGGGCCGTTTCCACGTCCATGATGCCCAGCTGCGCTCCGTCGGCAGCAATTACCCTGATAGGACTTATGCGGATCTGTTTGTTGACGCGAACGCGTTTTGTGGTGTCCTGAATACGATCTACCCTTGAAAAAAGGAAACAAAAAAGCGGACCCCCTTTTCGGAGTCCGCGCGACGAGACGGCGCCCGCATGAGGCGTCATCCTGTGGCTTGAACTCCTGCAGCACGCCTCAAATATCGAGGGCCAAAGGGTGGGGTGATCCGCCCGGATCTCCCGCTTATCGCATTGTCAGCGTGTAAGATAGAACTGCCTGGTGTGCCGTGCAAGGGATTGGGCCAACTTCCGGCATCGGGCCAACTTCCGGCCCGCTCACGTAAGGCCTAGATTCGCGGCATGAAGAAGAACGCTATGGGCGGCAAGGCCGAGAAGCGCATATCGGTCGATGGAATCGGGGGAGTCTTCATCCATGCAAACGACGCCAAGGCGCTCTCCAACTGGTACGCGCACCATTTTGGGCTAAAGCTCGAGACCTACGAGGACGGCAAGGTCTACGGGACGGAGTTCAAGTACCGGCGACTCAGCGATTCGTCGAAGGTGGACTCCACCGTATTCTCGATCACCCAATCCAAGGTTCCGCTCGCGGCAGAGAGGGAGGAGGCCGTGATCAACTACCGCGTCCGGGATCTGGCCGCCTTCCTGGAGCAGCTTAAGGCAGACGGCATCGAGATCGAGAAGACCGAGGATTTTGACTACGGGCGGTTCGCGTGGATCAAGGATCCTGAAGGGAATCGGATCGAGTTGTATCAGCCCCTCAGCTGACCTAAACCGCACCTTGGGAAAGCCGATAGGTCTTCCCATCGTGCTCAACGCGACCCCACGGCACGGAAGCATCGTGCTCGAAAATGAGAAGCCAGTTCTCATCGACTGCCTGTTTCAGAATCCGACGCTTCGTCTCTAGAGTAACGAGCGGTTCCACGTCGTACCCCATTATCCACGGAAGAGGAAGGTGCGCGTGGGTCGGGGCGAGATCGCCCAGATAGAACGCTCGCTCGCCGGCTGATTCGATCAGGATGCTCTGGTGATATGGAGTGTGGCCGGGAGTCGGAATCACGCGGATTCCCTTTACGATCGTTTTCTCGCGAGTAACGAACTCGATCTTGTCTGCCTCCTCGAGTGGGACGAAGTTGCGCTCGAAATAGCTCGCGGCGGTTCGCTCGTTGGTGTTGCGTGCATATTCGTACTCTCCGCGCCTCACGATGTGGGTGGCGTTCGGAAACGTTATCTCGAGAGAGCCGTCCGGCCGCGTGCGGGTGTTGCCGCCTGCGTGATCGAAGTGCAGGTGGGTGTTGATGACGATCGCGATGTCAGCCGGCGCGACGCCCAGCTCCTTGAGTCCGTCTTCCAGCATGGTCGCGCCATCCACGCCCTCGTTCTCCACGCCGTAGATGTCCTTGAACTTTGCGTTCTCCTTGTTGCCGGCGCCGGTATCGATCAGCACCAGTCCCGACGGATGCTCGATGAGGAGACAGCGCATGCCTAGCTGAATTCGATTTCGCTCGTCGGCAGGGATGCGTTTCTCCCACAACGGCTTGGGGACGACGCCGAACATCGCTCCGCCGTCGAGCCTCTGGCCGCCTGCCTGAATCGCGTGGACGGTGAAGTCGCCGATCCTTCGGCGCTGCACGCTCGGACCTGGCGCCATCAAGCCGTGGTGTCGCGGAGAACCGGTGTCGGCAATCCGGACGCTCTGCGCTTCTTGCGACGAACAGCCGGCGCACGAAGAAGCGTTTCCAGATCGCCCCAGGTCGCGCAGCCTCTGTCGCCAAGATCGGAGAGCATGCGCAGGAGACACTTCGCGGTGGCGAGCGCATCGCCTCCCGCTCGATGGCGGCCGTGGATTTCCACACCGTAGTAGCGGGCCACGTGATCGAGCGAGCGACGCGACAGCTGCGGCAGAACCTTGCGGGCGATCTTCACAGTGCAGAGCCGTCGTCCCTGCAGCTTTCGGCCGGTGGACCGCGAAAGCTCGGACGTCACGAAGCGCCAATCGAACATCATGTTATGGGCGACGAAGACATTTCCTTCCAGCACTCGCATCACGTCGGGTACAACGCGGTCGAACGTCGGCTTGTCCCTGACCATGTCCCAGGTGATGTTCGTCAGCTGAGTGACGAAGTACGGAATCGAACGCTGCGGATTGACGAGCGTCTCGAACAGCTCGACGATCTCTCCGTCGCGCACGACTACCGCGGCGATCTCGGTGATTCGATCACCGGACCATGCGCGTCCACCAGTCGTCTCGGTGTCGACGACGACGTAGGAAAGTTTGTTGAGGGGTTCGTTGGAGAGGCGGGAAGGGGGAAGCGGGACGCGGGAAGAGGGATGCGAGAAACGGGCATCGACGCCGGCGCTACCACCCTCTTCACCCTTCCCCCTTCCCGCTTCCCGCTTCCCGCCCAACATCCAACGGCCATCCAGCCCGCGCACGAATTCACGCCGGCCAGCGAACAGCGCGTGCGCCATGTGCTCAGCGACGATCCGCGGCGCACCCGGAAGGCTGCAAATGTGCCCGATGAGATCCACGACGTCGGCTGGGCCCGCGGCCAGATAGTCAAGGGCGCGCGATGTCAGAAGAGTGTCTTCTGGCTCGGAATAGATTCCGCGCGTCAGCTCCACGGATCGTCCCGCGTGATCGGACAAGTCATGCAGTGCGGACCGCCGCCACCACGCACCAGCTCGCCACCCGCGAATGTTATCGCCGCTCTTTCGTGCGCGGCGATCTCATGCTTGGACGACAGGAAATCCTTGGCGGAAATCATCTTGAAGCCGGCCTTTTCCAATTCTCTCAGTGTTGTCTCGTTTCGCGCGTATGATGTGACGACGCCGGGTCGAAGCGCAGTAAAGTTACAACCCGACGCCCATTGCTCACGATCCTGGACGATTCTGCGCGAGCCTCCGCAAAGAATCGGCTCCATCGGCAATCCGCAATGCTTGAGCGCGGCGAACAGATCAGCTTGCTCCTTCATGTGCGTCTGGCCCTTCTGCCAGAGAAGTATCGGCAGGCGGTACGGCCCAATGAAGTGGGGCGGATAAATCACGCACAGTTCGCGGTCCACGTGCGTGAAGATCATGTCGAGGTGGATGGCCGTCGCCTCCTGCGGCATCACGACGACGATGAGGTTGGTGACTTCCGTCTGCTCGAACAGGAGAGTGGCGAGACTATCGATTCCGGCCGGACTCGACCTCTCGCTGAAGCCGATCAGAAGAACATCTTCGCGCAGCGGGTGAACGTCGCCGCCCTCGAGAGTATGGTTGAGCCTTCGCTCGACCGAGCCATCGTAGAGAATCCCGCAGTTGCTGAGCTTGGGATGGGAAGTAAAAAGCGCCTTCATGATCAGCTCCTCCGTCCATCGCGCGTGAAAGCGCATCGAGCCGATCATCATGTGCTGGTTGATCGCCATCGCCGCATCGCGCGTGAAGAAGAGATTGGGGAGCGGCGGCAGCGAGTAGCTGAACTCGTTGAGGGTTCGCGACAGCGGGCCCGGCTCTTCCTCCTTTCCCTCGATGAGAAGCTTCACGACCTCTCCCGGAGGCAGCTCGCGCAGCTCGGCGCCGAGCGGCTCGAGGGGCACGACGTCGAGAGTCTCACGAATGATGAGCTCGCGCACCTTGCTGTCCTCGAGCACCTCGGTGAGGAGGTCGCGCACGTGCAGCACCTCGCAGAAGCGCTCGAGGACCTGGACAAAGCGCTTGTGCTCGCGCTTGGCGAGATCGGCGTCGACGATGTCGTCGTACAGGAAATCCGCGCGCGTGCTCGGCGTCACAGCGAGGAGCTCGTTGCCCGGGCTGTGGACCAGAACTGTCCGCAAAGCGCCGATTTCGGAGGTGACGTGAACTGGCATGACTGAAGTTAACGCTCAGTGGAAGGCTTTTCGAATAACTGCAACTGAACGGGTGCGAGCTGTCAGTAGCGTAGGTGCCAGTGATCAGTTCACTACGCCCTGACTTCACTACTGGCGTTACGGCACAAGCAGTTGCTTCAAGCGCCACCGGGATAAGTCTGGGCGTAGTGAACTCGCAACTAACAGCTACGCCACTCACAACTCGCACCAGTTCAGTTGCTTTTGATCTCGCCCAACCGAGATGCCAGTCTTTCTTGCCCCCCCGCGCCCCTTGAGATTAGTTTGTGAATTACTTCACAAGCGCGATCTTGAAGCGGATAGCGGAATCCACAGTCAGGCGCCTCTCCCTTTACCTCAGCTTTCTCGAAGGGACGGAGCGACAGGGTCTCAAGACCATCTCGAGCGACGAGCTCGCGAATCTCGGTGGGACGACGTCCGCTCAGGTGCGAAAGGATCTCTCCCTCTTCGGATCCTTCGGCAAACGCGGGCTCGGCTACTCAGTTCCCGAGCTATCCGAGAAGCTGCGCGAGATTCTCGGCCTCGGAAAACAGTGGCGCGTGTGCATCATCGGCGCGGGGAAGATCGGCGCGGCGCTCGCACGTTACCGCGGGTTTGCCGAGCGCGGGTTCAACGTCACGGCCGTCTACGACAGCGATGAAGCGAAGATCGGCAAGAAGTGGGAGTCCCTCACGGTCAGACCAATCTCGGAGCTCGAAAAAGACGCAGCAACGCAGGACTTCGACATCGCGGTGCTGGCGACTCCGGCAGAGAACACACCCGCAGTGGTGAAGCAAGTCGTCCGCGCAGGCATCAAGGCCATCCTCAATTTTGC
>DHJO01000169.1:0-6887 GCA_002404375.1 Gemmatimonadales bacterium UBA4718
AGCTTCATCTCTTTTGCTTTCTGGACGAGGATCTCTTCGTCGATGAGATCGTTGAGAACGGTTCGCGCCATTGCCGACTGTTGGGCGGAGTCCGTCGGCACCTGCAGCCCCTGTGCGCGCCGCTGATTGATTGCGGTGAGCACATCGGTCCAGAGGAGCGGCTGTTCCCCGACGATCGCGACAACGCGGTCGATCGGAAGCGCGGCAGGGATGCTACGCGCGGAAGTAGCGGGAGTTTGCGCGCCAAGAGCGACGGGAGCGAGCGTAGCAGCGGCCAGGAGATGTCTCAGCATCCCTGATCGTACACCCGCCGGCCGACGTGGTTCGATCACTTCTTGCCCGCCGGAGGAGTGGAAGAAGCCGATGGCGGGATTGCGGGATTCAGCGGAACCGCTGTTGGTGGCTGGCCTGCCGAGCGTGCAGAGTCGGCCGAGTTACGAATCCTGGAAGCCTGCTCGACCGCGCGATCGAATCCCGCGTCGTTGAACGAGTAGCTGTACTTGCCTCGCAATACGTTGGCGACCGGAGTCGGCACTGCGACGAAACGCGTTTGCTCCTGCACCAGCTTGTCGAAATAAGCGTCGACCCGCGTCGCGACCAATTTTTCGCGGTCGCTTTCTGTCTTCGCGCTGTCCTGAAGCGAAGATGGAGTCACTCCGAGCTGGCTCCAGGCCTGCGCGACCGCACCCACGAAGCTCGCGCGCAATTGCGTAATCTCCGTGGGATCGATCGTCATCTTTGCGCTGTCCGCCTGCTTGAGCACCAGCTCATTGTTGGCGAGTCGTTTCACTATTGAAATGAGCGAAGAATCCGGGGCCTGCTTGATCTGATCGATGATTCTCGCGTTGGGTGGAAACGTCTCGAGCCATCCAACGAATCGCGACGCGGTGAACTTACCTGCGGTCGATGTCGCGAGCACGGTGTTGTCGTGCCGATAGGCGTCGGGATCGTTGCCAATCGCTCTCACGGTTGCAGGCGCGTCCTTCTTCACCTCGATCTTGCCGCTCTTTTCGAGGCTCGCCATGTAGGTGCTCTCTGCCACGGCGAAGCTGCGGCCTTTGGATGCAGCCAGCAGCTGGCTCTTCACCTGATCGTATGTCGGGCGACGAATGATATGGTAGCCGTAAGTCGTCTGGATCACCGGAGAGATCTCTCCCGGCTTGAGCGCCTGCAGCGCTTTCTCGAACTCGGGAACCATCGTGCCCTTGGGGAAGACTCCGAGAGAGCCGCCTTTTGGCGCAGTCTGGGTGTCCTGACTGTTTTTTTGCGCCTTATCCGCAAAGTTGGCCGAGTTCACCGTCGCGCGTATCGCGTCGATTTTCTTTTTCACGTCGGCCTTTTGCGTATCGTTCATCCCCTGCGTGAACAGCAGAATGTGATCTGCGGCGAGAATGTCGCCCGAGGCCCATCGACGCTGCGCCGCGGCGGTATCCGGCGCACCCCAGGTCTTGGAAACGATGTCGTACCACTTCTTGGCCTTGAGGGCAGCAATCGCCGGCCACATCGCTTCATCGATCAGCTTGGGATCGCTGAGCGAATCGTTGTGCGCTGCGGCCACGCCCAGTAGCTGATAGTCGACCCATACGTTGGCGATCGACTTGGCGATGTCTTTCCGGATCGGCGCGCGCGACTTTCCGAGCAGCGTCGCCAGTCGCGTGGCAGACAGCTCGGTGCTCTCGACTCTGGCGACCCGATCGGTGTGAGCGCTCAAAGCATCCTTCAGGCCGGAGCACGCTGAAAGTGTGAGAGCCGCTGCGGCGGCGATAGCGAAAGTACGTTTCATTTTTCCGAAGTGCGGGTTAACTGTCGTCAGGCGGGGGAAAGCGTGGTCAGGGCGCGGACAAGTCCATCGAGCATCTCAGCTCCTCCGAGACGGGTGAGCTTGAGTGAAAGCGGATGCGCGCGTCGGACTTCCGCCTGGAACTGTACCTCATGGAACGCCGCCGAGATTCCCTTCATGCGGGGCACTGCGTGCTCGCGAAATGTAATGCGGGCCTCGTTTCCGCGCACCAGTACGGACTCTATGTCGGAGGCGCCACCGAGGATCCGGAGGACTGCCGTGGCAAAGAAGGCGCGGGCGGGCTCCGGCAACACTCCAAAACGGTCGCGTACCTCCTCGCGCAGGGCTTCGATCTCGGCGACGTCCGTCATGTGGGTGAGCCGGCGATAAATGTCGAGCTTTGCGTCCTGGGAGGTGATGTAGTCATCGGGCAGATACGAAGGGACATCGAGCGATATCTCCGCCGGCTGAAGCCTCGGCGCATCGTCGCCGCGCAAGACGCGCTTGACCGTCTCATCGAGCATGCGGAGGTACATGTCGAACCCAACAGCGTGGACGAACCCCGACTGCTCGGGACCGAGCAGATTCCCCGCCCCACGGAGCTCCAGATCCTTGAGGGCGATCTGATAGCCGGAGCCTAGCTGGGTGTGATGCTCCAGAATGGTGAGGCGGCGGTTCGCGTCCTCGTCAATCGAATCGGGCACGAGCAGATAGCAGCTCGCTCGCCGATGAGAGCGCCCGACGCGGCCGCGCAGCTGGTAGAGCTGCGCCAATCCAAAAGTGTCGGCGCGGTTGACGAACATCGTGTTGGCGTTCGGGACATCCAGCCCCGACTCGACGATCATCGTCGAGACCAGGACGTCGATCTCGCCGTCCACGAATGTGCGCATGACCTCCTCGAGCTCACGCTCTCGCATCTGACCGTGCCCGACGCCGATGCGGGCGCGCGGAACGACCCGCCGAATGTGCTCCGCCATTCCATCGATCGTCTCGACCCGGTTATGGACGAAGAACACCTGCCCTCCGCGATCGAGCTCGCGCGAGATTCCCTCGTCGATGAGGCCGTCGTCCCACGGCTCGACGTAGGTGAGCACCGGCGACCGGTCGCGCGGCGGCGTCTGCATGAGAGTCATGTCGCGAAGTCCAGCCAGCGAGAGGTGCAGAGTTCGCGGAATTGGCGTTGCAGTGAGAGTCAGGACGTCGGTGTCGAGGCGAAGGCGTTTGAGGCGCTCTTTGTGTTTGACACCGAAGCGATGCTCCTCGTCAACGACAATCAATCCGAGCTGGGAGAACGCCACGTCCCCGCTGAGGAGCCGGTGCGTCCCGATGACTATGTCGATTTTTCCCGCTTTCAGGTCGGCCAGAACCGCCGTCTGCTCCTTGGCGGTCTGAAACCGGCTCATCGTCTTCACATTCACCGGAAAGTCGGCGAGCCGTTCGCTGAAGGTTCTCGCGTGCTGATCGGCCAGAATCGTCGTCGGCACCAGAACGACAACCTGGCGGCCCGATTGAACCGCCTTGAAGGCGGCCCGCACGGCGATCTCGGTTTTTCCGTATCCGACATCGCCGACAAGGAGCCGGTCCATTGGGCGCGGGCGCTCCATGTCGCCCTTCACGTCGGTGGTTGCTGTGCGCTGATCGGGCGTGTCCTCGAAGAGGAACGAAGACTCCAGCTGCCGCTGCCAGACCGTGTCGGGAAAATGCGGCGGTCTCGTAGCCACTTTTCGTCGAGCGTAAAGATCCAACAGCTCGACCGTCATCTCCTGGATGGCGGCGCGCGTTTTGTCACGCTGCGACGCCCAGCGCTTTCCGCCAAGCGCGTGAAGCCGCGGTGGAGGCGCGTCCGCGGTCATGTCGGCCGCCGATCGATAGCGCTCGATCTGATCGATTCGATAGAGCGGAACATTGAGCCTGTCCCCACCCTCGTATTCGATCACCGCCACTTCGACCGTGCTCTCGCGGACGAACATCTTCTCCATGCCGCGGTAAATCCCCACCCCGTGCTCGAGGTGCACGACGTAATCGCCGGGCTTGAGCGCGGTCAGGCTCTCTAGAGCGCTGCCTGCGGCGTAGCGGCGCGCTCGGCGAAACCGGCGCTCGCGGCGGAAGATCTCGTGGTCGGTCAGTACCCGATATCCGTGAAAACCTTCTCCGCTTGGCGGAATGACGAAGCCGCCATCGAGAACCCCAATGGCCAGACTCGCGGGCGAGACCCGGTCGTCGTTCAGGAGCTCGTCAAGGCGCTCAGCCTGGCCGGCATTGTCGCAGAGGATTATCGTCGGAATTCCGTCGGCGGCGATCTGCTTCAATCGCTTGATGTCGCGCTGAATCTCCTCTGGCTCCCGAAATGGGAAGACGAGCTGCGCATTCTCACCAGAGAGCCCGATCGTCCCGAACGCATTCAGTGCTGCCAGCGTGGTTTCGGGCGATTCAAACAGCTCGTCCCTGCTCGGGGTATCCTCCCCCCTTCGCCGAGCGAGGTCGATGTGGTGCTGGGCCTCGGTCCACGTTCTCTCGAGCTCCGGGACCAGGTGCGTGCCGGCGGGGACGACGAGCAAAGTGTCCGGGGGAAAAATGGCGCGGATGGAAGAGCGCTCGGGCTCTCCTTCGCCGACGGCGATTTGGCCATCTACGGGCAGGATGAGCGCGAGCTCCGCGTCGCGAGTCGAGCGCTGCGTCACGAGATCGAAGTGACGGAGCTCCGAGATGTCATCCCCCCAAAACTCGAGGCGGACGGGCTCGGCCATTCCGAAGCTGTAGATGTCGAAGATCCCGCCGCGCACGCTGAACTGGGCGACGTCCTCCACCATGGGTACGCGCTCGAAGCCAATCGCCTCCAGGTGCGACGCGAGATCTTCAGGCCGGCGAGTATCGCCCTTCCGCAGCTCCACCCTCGCCGAAGCGAGCGCGCGTGGCAGCTGCGTGCGCTCGAGAAGCGCGCGGGTGGTGGTGATCAGAATACGGAGATCGCCTTGACCTATCCGCTCGAGCGTCTCGACTCTTTCCCCGGCAATTTCGGCGTGGGCCTCGGCCTCACCGAAGCTCTCCCGCGGCGGGTAGAACGCAACCGCCTCGGCCTCGACGAGCGTCGTCAGATCCGCGAGCCAGCGCTCGGCGCCTGCAACATCGTCATTTACGACGACGAAGAACCTCCGGTTTGCATTCTGGGCGAGCGCGGCGAGCACCACTGCGTCGCCGGATCCGTGCAATCCACCGACATCGCGTCGAACGCCCGGTGGGGGCACCTCATCAAGAAGCTGTCTGAACTCTCCCAGCGATTCGATGATGGAGAGCAATTGCGGGAGCGGCATGGCGCAAAGTAAATCCGTAAGCTGCCTAACAGGTAGCGCGTTCAGAGACCGACCGTGGCCCAGTTTGGGGATTGACTCCGGCTGAGACCTCTCGCCAAATTGTATACAAAGGAAAGGAGGTCGGGCATGCGTGGAGCGAGATCGGCATCGGCGGCGGGAGTCGCGGCACTTCTCATTACTCTGTTGGCATCATCTTCGGCCGCACAGGACGAGTCGAGTCAGAGAGCTCCGGGCATTCGCGTCTACTCCCAGAACGGGGCGATTGCGTCGAACTACGTTACGCCGGCCATCGAAGTCTCGGAGGACGCCTACGTTTTCGCGGTGTCGTTGGACCTCGACGGCCAGATCCAGGTCCTCCATCCGGATTTTCCTGGAATATCGGTCAGGATCATTCAGCATAAGCAGCTCCGCCTCCCGAATTTTTTCGCCGGATTCTCTCATGGCGGAGGCACCTATGATGGAAGCGGACGTTACGTCAGCTACTCCGACTACTACGCGAGCGACGAGAACGACAGCCGCGGCACCGTTATCGCGCTCGCGTCCCGCGCTCCGTTCAACCTCGAGCGAGTGGAAAGCGAGGGCGACTGGAATATTTCGGCGATACGGCGCCTCATCGAGCACCGCGCCCCTGCCTCGGCCGCATACGCGCTCGCAGCGTACCTGGGCGCCAATGGCGAGTCCATCGGAACCGATTATATGCGCTTCGCTTCGGCGCAATACCACAATTACTACGCGTCGAATTCATTGTATGCGTGCGACCTCTACTACGGCAGCTACGGTCCGGGCCTCGGCCTCAGTCGCTTATCCGTGCTGAATCGGGTCGCACAGCTGCGACGCGGCGGGCAAAGCGTGAGCATCCTTGGCTACGACTTCTGTGGGATGCCCATAGTTGCCTATGGCCCGTCGCAGCGGAATACGAGATTCCGCCCGCCCGCAGCACCAAGAAATCCGGGCGACACGCTCGGCAGGAGAGATCATAGTCCGCGGCGATCCGGCCGCCCAGGCGAGAGCATCCCCCGAGCGGCCGCCATCGGAACATTCCCGATAACGCGACGCGCCGAGCCGCCGCAGATGGGCGATGTAACCATCACCGCGCCGAGGTCGAACAGACGAGACCCGCGCGAGATATTCAGGGATCTTCGCGACGAGGCACGTGGCGGCGGATCTGCCGAGAGGAGTCGCGTCCCTGTCGAGCGCGGTGCGCCCCGCGCCGAAACCCCTGTGATCGGGACGCTGCCGGCTCGGGAGTATTCGAAACCCATATACCGTGAAGCGCCTCAGCCGCGATCGGAGCCAACGCGTGTTCCAGACCGTTCCCCGCCGCCGCCTCCACCCCGAGCGCAGTCGGAGACCCATTCGAGGCCGGTGGCTGATCCCGTTCCACCGCCTCGTCACTAACGTCGCGATTGCGACGACGTGCGCTGCAAGAAAGAGGGCTGCTTCGGCAGCCCTTTTTTCTTTTGCGCGGTCGGGGATGAGTGGCCCCTGACGGTTATATTTCGTGGTTCCTGCCTAACACCCCGCACAACCCAGAGATACCTCTTGAAGCTCGAGCACATCCGCAACTTCTGCATCGTCGCGCATATCGACCACGGCAAGTCGACACTCGCCGATCGGCTGATCGAAGCCACGGGCATGCTGCAGAAGCGGGAGATGAAAGCTCAGGTGCTGGATACGCTGGACCTCGAGCGTGAGCGCGGGATAACCATCAAGCTGAACGCGGTACGGATGACGTACACCGCCCGGAGTGGCCAGGAATACGAGCTCAATCTCATCGACACGCCGGGCCATGTGGA
>DHJO01000169.1:6967-7848 GCA_002404375.1 Gemmatimonadales bacterium UBA4718
TTCACCTACGAGGTCTCGCGGTCGCTCGCCGCCTGCGAGGGCGCGATACTGGTCGTCGACGCGTCACAGGGGATACAGGCGCAGACTCTCTCCAATCTTTTTCTGGCGGTGGACGCGGGCCTGGAGATCATCCCGATTCTGAACAAGATCGATCTGCCTGGCGCCGAACCGGAACTGCGCAAGCAGGAACTCGCCGACCTCCTGGGAATCGAACCCGATGCGATTCTTCTCGTGAGCGCGAAGGAGGGCATTGGCATTCCGGAGCTGTTGGAGGAGATCGTAAGGAAGGTGCCTGCGCCTGAAGGCGACGAGAACGCCCCGCTCCGCGCGCTGATCTACGACTCGTATTACGACCGTTATCGGGGCGCGATTCCCAGCGTTCGAGTCGTCGACGGAGTGATCAGGAAAGGCACGCATATCACCTTCGGCGCGAGCGAATCGGTGTACGAGGTGGATGAAGTCGGGTACAACCAGCTTCGTCAGGTCCCTGCCGAGCAGCTCGGTCCGGGCGAAGTCGGTTATGTCGTCGCGAGCGTACGGTCGGTGAGCGAAACGCGCGCGGGCGACACGATTTTCGACGCGGACAATCACGCCAGTGAAGCACTACCAGGCTATAAAGCCGTGCGAAGCTTCGTTTTCGCCGGGCTCTATCCGACGGATACGACGCAATACGAGACGCTCCGCGATGCGCTGGAGAAGCTCAAGCTCAACGACGCTTCACTCAACTACGAGCCGGAGACATCGACAGCCCTCGGATTTGGATTCCGCGCCGGATTCCTCGGGCTACTGCACATGGAAATCGTGCAGGAGCGATTGACCCGCGAGTTCGATCTCGAGCTCGTCACGACAGTTCCTTCAGTCGAATACAAAGTCTACAAGAC
>DHJO01000169.1:7996-9727 GCA_002404375.1 Gemmatimonadales bacterium UBA4718
GCGGAGTACATCGGACCGATCATGACGCTGGGTACCGAGCGCCGCGGTGTGTACAAGAACATGACCTACCTCGACACCCAGCGCGTGGAGCTCGATTGGGAATTCCCGCTCGGCGAGATAATTCTCGATTTCTTCGACAAGCTCAAGACGGTAAGCCGCGGCTACGCGTCGCTCGACTACGACATGCTCGAATATCGTCGCAGCGATCTGGTGAGACTCGATATGCTGATCAACGGCGATCCCGTTGACGCATTCAGCGTCATCATCCACCAGGACAAGGCGTACGAGTGGGGGCGAAAGATAGCCGACAAGCTCAAGGATCTCATTCCTCGACAGCTGTTCGAGGTCGCGATCCAGGCAGCAATCGGAACCAAGGTCATCGCGCGGACGAGCGTGAAGCCACTACGAAAGGACGTGCTCGCCAAGTGCTATGGCGGGGACATCTCGCGCAAGCGGAAGCTCCTCGAGAAGCAGAAGGAGGGAAAGAAGAGAATGAAGCAAGTTGGCTCAGTAGAAATACCGCAGGAAGCCTTTCTTGCGGTCCTCCAAGTGGATTAGAAGGTATGCAGGTTGGCTCAGTGGAAATTCCGCAGGAGGCGTTTCTCGCCGTGCTGCAGGTAGACTGAGTGAGCGCATCGCTCGTTATTCAGACGAGCTTTCTTGGCGACGTCATACTTACGACGCCGTTAATCAGGGAGCTCGCGAAGCGTGGCCCGGTGGACGTTCTCGCGACTCCACAGGGAGCCGCGGTCCTCGCGAACAACCCGGACATCCGGACCGTCATTCGCTACGACAAGCGCGGGACGTACGGTTCGGCGCTCAACCTGTGGCAGACAGTTCGGGAGATCCGCAGCCGACGACCATATGACACCGCCTATCTGGCGCAGGGTTCGTTTCGCAGCGGACTGCTCGCGATCATGACGGGAGCGAAGCAACGAATCGGATTCGCCAGCTCCACAGGCAGGGCGCTTTATACAGAACAGATTCCGTACAGGCCGGATCACCACCACGCCGAGCGCTTGTGGTCGCTGGCGATGTCGGAGTGCGCTGATCCGCCGACACGCGATCAGATTCGGCCGCGCCTGTATCCCTCCGACGAAGAGCGTCTCACCGTAGACCGGCTGCTGAGGCGAGCCGGCAGCCTCGAGGAGCCATTTGTCGCGCTGGCTCCGGGAAGCGCGTGGGGCACGAAACGCTGGCCCTACTACGTCGAGCTTGCGAAGAGGACCAGCGACCACGCTCGAATAGCAATCATTGGCTCTAAGTCGGACGAGCCCATCGCGGAGGAAATCGCGGCAGCGCTTCCGGCTGGTTGCGTGATCAACGCCGTCGGCGAGCTTTCGCTTCTCGCGTCCGCGGAGTTGATCGGCCGCGCCCAGGCGATAGTGACGAACGACTCGGCGCCACAGCATCTTGCGTCAGCAATGGGAACGCCCACGCTCACGATCTTTGGGCCTACCGTTCCGGAGTTCGGGTTCGGCCCCCTCGCTGAGCGTCACACGGTAGCCGGTCTCGACGGCCTTTCCTGTCGTCCGTGTGATCGCCATGGTCCACAACGGTGTCCCCTGGGACACTGGCGTTGCATGCGCGAGCTCGGCCCCGAGTACATCTCAAGCTTACTCTCCGAAGTCCTCAACCCACCGGTGCCCGTATGAGCGTCAAGGAGCGTTACATCATCGGAGTGGATCTCGGTGGAACCAACATCGTTGCGGGCGCCATGCCGCTCGATGG
>DHJO01000169.1:9840-11679 GCA_002404375.1 Gemmatimonadales bacterium UBA4718
ATCGCGGAGATGATCGAGCAGGTGATCGCGCAAACGATCGCGGAAACCGGCGCGAAGCGATCGCATTTTCTCGGAGTCGGAATCGGATCACCGGGGCCGCTGGATCGGGCGAAGGGGATCGTCATAGTTACTCCGAATCTTGGCTGGAAGAACTTCCCTCTGCGCGACGAGATCTCCAAACGCGTTCATCTCGATGCCACGCTCGATAACGACGCAAACTGCGCTACGCTCGGCGAGTTCTGGTGCGGCGCGGCTGTCGGAGGGCGCAATGTGGTCGGCATGACGCTTGGAACAGGCATTGGAGGAGGGCTGATCCTCGAGGGAAAGCTCTATCACGGGGCGTCCGACGTGGCGGGCGAGATCGGCCACACGACGATCGATTCCACCGGGAGGCTTTGCAAGTGCGGCAACTACGGCTGCCTCGAGGCTTACGCCTCGGGTCCCGCAATCGCCGAACGCGCGCGGGAGGCATTGAGCGGAGACGAGGGCGAGTCGATTCTCGCCGGTATGGTGGGCGGCGATCCGAAAAAAATCACGGCGCAGACGGTCTACGAGGCATCTAAGCGCGGAGATGTGATCGCGACTGAAGTCGTCCGCGAGACGGCTCGATTGCTCGGAGCCGGAATATCAAACCTGCTCAACATCTTCAATCCGGACGTCGTGGTTCTCGCGGGCGGCGTCACTCAGGCGGGCGATGCGTTGTTCAAGCCTCTTCGCGCCGAGGTAAAACGCCGCGCGTTCAAGCCGGCCGTGCAGGCGTGTCGCATCGTGCCGGGAGCGCTTCCCCTCTCCGCCGGCGTCGTGGGAGCGATCGCAACCTTCAAGATGCAAACGCTGGGTGAGCTCTAGAATGACTCTCGTCGAGTCTCGATGAAGCGCAAGCGACGGGTTGGCGTAATGGGGAGCTTCGTCTGGGACGTTATTCACGGGCGAGACCCCCGTGACGCACCGGTGGAGGAGTGGGGCGGAATCACCTACGCACTCGGCGCGCTCGAGGCCGCCCTGCCTTCGGACTGGGAGTTCGTTCCGATCCTCAAGGTGGGGAGCGATCTCGCGCAGTCGGCGCGGCAGTTTGTCGCCGGCCTTGAGCGAGCGGCTCCTGGGGCGGCTCCGATCGAAGTTCCGCATCCCAACAACAGAGTGGTGATGCATTACCAGAGTGACGAGCGCCGTTGCGAGCGTCTGAGCGGTGGCGTTCCGGCGTGGAGCTGGCTCGGCCTCAAGCCGCTGCTCGCTGATCTCGACGCGCTCTACATAAATCTGATCAGCGGATTCGAGCTCGATCTGGAAACGGCGCAGCTGATTCGACAGCACTTCACGGGTCCGATCTACTGCGACATTCACTCGCTGCTGCTCGCCGTGCAGCCGAACGGGACGAGAACTCTCCGGCCCCTTCCGAATCCCGGGGCGTGGTGCCGCTGTTTTGATCTCATACAGGTGAACGAAGACGAGATGAACATGATGGCTAGCGACCCCACGACACTGGCTGCGATCGCGTTGGCCGGCGGCGTTTCCTCGCTAACCATTACGCTCGGTAATCGCGGTCTCATTTATTTCGCGGCGTCTGGGTTCGAGCGGTTGTCCGATTTGCGCCGCCCTGCTCTCGGCGCGACATCGGGCGCCATCCGAACCGCGAAATTGCCCGCGAAGCTTCCGCGGCACGGTGGTCCCGGAGATCCGACTGGATGCGGCGACGTTTGGGGAGCGACCTATTTCTCGCGACTCCTCGCGGGTGATAACTTAGACGCGGCAATGGACCGCGCCCTGGACGCGGCTGCCCGGAACGTGGACCATCGCGGCGCTACAGCTGTCTCTTATACACATCTGACGCTGCCGACG
>DHJO01000019.1:0-1736 GCA_002404375.1 Gemmatimonadales bacterium UBA4718
GCTGTAGCCGAACAGCCGCTCCCTCTTTCGGCCGATAAAAAAAAGCCCGTACTGGTAACCGGGGCGGCTGGACTAGTCGGCATCCACACCTGTCGTGAGCTGACCAAGAACGGCTGGCAGGTGAGGGCGCTGATCAGGGATCCGGCGCGAGCAGCAATGGCGCTCGGACAACTCCCGGTGGAATTCAGAGTCGGTGACGTGCGCGATGCGACTACCCTGAGAAACTGTCTCAGCGGATGCGGTGCGGTCGTTCATCTCGCCGCGATCGCGATCGAGAAGAAGGGCGAGAGCTACCGGGAATCGAACACCGCTGCGACAGAACGACTTATATCGGCGGCGCGGGCAGAAAGTGTCGCTCGGATAATCTTCATGTCGCAGAACGGTGCCGACAGCAGATCGCCGTATCCATTCCTGCGCAGCAAAGGAGTCGCACAGGACTCTGTCAAAACGAGCGGCCTCCGCTGGACGATTCTCCGGCCCTCCGTGATCTTCGGCCCCGAAGATCAATTCGTGAACGTGCTCGGCCGATTGATCCGGCTGACGCCGAAGATTTTTCCGCTTCCGAACGGTGGAAGGGCGCGGTTCCAGCCAATCGCCGCTGATGACGTGGCCCGAGTCGTTCGACTTTCGCTCGAGAAGAAAGAAAGCGTCGGACAGGTTTACGCTTTGGGGGGCGCGGTCCCACTCACACTGAGTGAGATGACTGAGCGGATTCTGACGGCGATGGGAACGCATCGAAAGCTGGTGCCGGTGCCGGTGAAGATGCTGCGCCCCCTGGTCGCGCTCGCCGAACGTTTACTGCCCAATCCACCGGTGACTTCCGGTCTCCTGGACTTGCTGGCGTTGGACAATACGATCTCGAACAACGCGCTCACGGAGACGTTCAAGATCGTGCCCGTGCCGTTCGCGGGAGACGAGCTCCAGTATCTGAGGCGGATTACGGTGAGGAACGCATTCCACTCCTTGTTCGAGCGGAACTAGTCAGTTGCGGCTCAGACGTACCGCGCGATCGCCATTCCGGACGCGGCAAGGAGCCCGAAGCCCACAGCCACCGTGCTGGCGACCGTTCCACGCCGGCGCAGTCCATTGAGCTCCGACGTGAGTCGCTCGCGCTCAGCCCCGTTAGCAGAGGCAGCGAGCGACGCCGCGACGGCGCCCGCGCGAGCCATTGCCGGCTGCGCCACGCCAAATGACAACACGGCCGCGAGAATTGCCGCGCCTGCGCTGATCCCAAACGTTCTCCCGGTTGCACTGGCGAAGTAACCCGCCGCAAAGCCCGCCGAATCGATCCAGAGGAGACGGAGACCCGACAGGATCGTGAGGGCAGCAACGATCTGGAGCACGAGCAATGATCGTCGGCGCTGCAGTCCCGCCAATACCTGACCCATTACGGCAGGCGAGCTCGAGAGCGCGGGGACAAGGAAAAAGCTGGTGTACATTGTGCTCCCCACCCACATGATGGCGCTCAGAATGTGAATCAGCCGCAGGACAAGAAGTTCAGCGCGCATCGGATCTCCTCGCTCTTGCTATCGTCTCTTGGTTCGCTTCACTGACGCAGAACGTATGCCCCAGCCGAACGCGGCTGCAGCGAGCGCCAGGATCGCCGCTCCGAACATCACCAGGCGGAAACCGGAAATAAATGCCTCGTCGATCGACTTTTGCACGATCGCTAGTTCCGGGTTGTCGACCGCCAGGAACTTGAGGTCCGCCCCTGCCATCTTTGGCAATTCCTTGTC
>DHJO01000019.1:1828-2889 GCA_002404375.1 Gemmatimonadales bacterium UBA4718
CCAGCGACCCGGGCAACCGTGTTGTTGATGCCCGAAGCGACGCCAGCGTGGACGGTTTCGACGGCGCCCATCACCGTGGTAGTGAGCGGGGCGACCGTGATCGTCATTCCGAGGCCGAGAAGACAAACCGCGGGGAAAATACTCGACCAGTACGAATCGCCAACCCCGCGCGCGAACAGAACGATACCGACGGCGGCAATGGCAGGACCCACAGTCAGTGGCAGGCGCGGACCTACTCGCGCGACCAGACCACCAGCCCATCGCGACAGCGCGAACATGATCACCGCTAATGGCACCAGCGCTGCACCCGCCTCCGTTGCGGAGTAGTGCTGAACCTGTATGAGATCGAGCGGGAGCAGGAACAGGACGATTCCCAGCGCTCCGTAAAGCAGCAGAGTCAGAAGGTTGGCGAGCGTGAACGTCCGCGAGCGGAATAGGCGGGGCGGTATCATCGGGTTAGACGCGCGACGCTCGACGACCACCAGCAGAACAAGGCACACTACTCCCAGTGCAAGCGATCCAATAACCAACGGGTGGCTGGGCCCAAGGGGCGCCCACTCGAGCAGCCCGAAGACGAGTCCTCCCAGCCCCACGACGCCGAGGAGAGCGCCGAGCCAGTCGATACGCGCCGAGCGGGAAGGATCGTGACTCTCATCCATGAACAGGAGCGATAGGGCGACGACGATTACGGCCAGCGGAACGTTGAGGAAAAACGCGGCGCGCCAGCTCACGTGTTGGATCAGCCAACCACCAATCACCGGACCCAGCGCCGTCGTGATCGCGCTGAATCCAGACCACGTGCCGATCGCCCGCCCGCGCTCGGCGTCGTTGAAGGTCGCGCTGATGATCGCCAGACTTCCCGGCACCAGGAAACCCGCGCCCATTCCCTGCAGAGCCCGCGCGATTATGAGCACACGCGGAGAAGGTGCGAAGCCGCAAAAGACCGACGCGGCAGTGAAAAACACGACGCCGAAAAGAAATACACGCTTCCGGCCGAACTGGTCGCCCATCGCGCCGCCAACGAGTATCAGCGCGCTCAGAAACAGAGTGTAGGCTTCGAC
>DHJO01000019.1:3006-3160 GCA_002404375.1 Gemmatimonadales bacterium UBA4718
GTGATGCTCGGATTCTGGTTGGCGGTCGACGGCATGCACGCGCCATCCGTCACGAACACGTTGGGCGCATCCCAGACCTGATTGTGGGAATTGAGAACGGAGGTCTTCGGATCACGCCCCATGCGCGCGGTCCCCGTCTCGTGAATCACCAGAC
>DHJO01000122.1:0-483 GCA_002404375.1 Gemmatimonadales bacterium UBA4718
GCTTCATCAACCGGTTGTTGCGATTGATGACGCGGCGATAGAGATCGTTCAAGTCGGAGGTCGCAAAGCGGCCGCCGTCGAGAGGAACGAGCGGACGCAAATCCGGCGGAATCACCGGGATCACGTCCATGATCAGCCACTCGGCCTTGTTGCGCTCCTGGCCTGAATCGCCGGAGTTGCGGAACGCGTCGACGACCTTGAGCCGCTTGAGCATCTGCTTCTTGCGATGCTGCGAACCTTCGTCGACGAGACCGGCGCGCAGCTCTTCTGCCACCTTGTCGACGTCGATTCTCTTGAGCAGCTCACGAACGGCGGGCGCGCCGATGTCGGCGAAGAACGCGTTGTCGCCTTCGTCCTTGGCCTTCTGGCGGAGGAAGAAATACTCGTCTTCCGTCAGGAGAGAATTATTCTCGATCGGCCGGCCCGGGCTGTCCGGGATCGCCATGTTCTCGGGCACCGACTCCTGCTTGCCCGCGTCGACGA
>DHJO01000122.1:562-2643 GCA_002404375.1 Gemmatimonadales bacterium UBA4718
GTCTTGAAGAACCAGATGTGCGCGACGGGCACGGCGAGCTCGATGTGACCCATGCGCTCGCGACGGACGCGGCTCAGGGTGACTTCGACGCCGCAGCGATCGCAGATCACACCACGATAACGGATGCGCTTGTACTTGCCGCAGTGGCATTCCCAGTCCTTTACCGGGCCGAAGATCCGCTCGCAGAACAAGCCATCCTTCTCCGGCTTGAACGAGCGGTAGTTGATCGTCTCGGGCTTAAGGACCTCGCCCCACGACCACCAGGTGCGGAGACCGGCCATCTCCAGCCGTTCCCGCTCCTTGGAATCCTTCGGGCCGCGCATCTCTTCGGGAGATGCGATGCGGACCTGGATGTAGTCGAATGAAGACGCGCGCGTCTCGCGCGTGCTGCGAAAATCAATCATCAGTTATACCTCGCTCCCGTTACCGTTTCTGGAGCCCATGTTGCCGAGGCCGTAGCCGCTGGTCGCGTTCGCTCCCATGCTGACGTGGATTCCCAGCGCCTTCAGCTCCTGAACGAGCACGTTGAAGGATTCCGGAATTCCGGGCTCGGGAAGGTTCTGGCCCTTCACGATCGCCTCGTAAACTCTGCTGCGTCCGTTCACATCGTCCGACTTGACGGTGAGAATCTCCTGCAGCGTATGCGCAGCGCCGTAAGCCTCGAGTGCCCACACTTCCATCTCTCCGAAGCGCTGGCCGCCGAACTGCGCCTTACCGGCGAGCGGCTGCTGCGTGACGAGAGAGTAGGGCCCGATGCTCCGGGCGTGAATCTTGTCGTCGACCAGGTGGGACAGCTTGAGCATGTAGATCTCGCCGACCGTGACCGGGTTTGCGAACGTCTCGCCAGTGCGGCCATCGCGAAGCCTGACCTTTCCGCCCGCCGAAATTCCGGCGAGACGCATCAGCTCCATGGCTGCCGCATCGACATCGATGTCCGACTTCTTGGGACCAAATGCCGCCGCGAGCGCGGGCAGCTCCTGACTCGCAAGGACTGAGGCAGGATCTGTGTTGCGCTTCTTCTCGATCTGCGTGGCTGCCGTCTTGTACTGGGCACGGGCCGTCGGCTCGTATTCCTCGTCGCCGGCTGCGTGGCTGTGGAATGCGATCTGGTTATCGACTTCCGCCGTGTCTCTGGTGGCCAGCTCGCGTGCGGCTGCCGTTATGAAATCACGGATGCGGTTGTACACATCGCGCGTTTCCGCGGACACGCCGCGTGCTCCAAGCGCATCGATTGTTGCATCGCCGAGGAGCTCGACGCGCTCGCCGTAGTGCGCACTGGCCTTGACGTCGGCGACGATGCCGCGGATCTCATCGTCGCTGATCCTGACGCCGTCGACCTTGAGGTCGAGCGCATCGCGAACCCACGCGACCGCGGCGAGCTTGAGCAGCAAGCCGATTTCGCGCTCGTTCGCGCCCTGAAAGACAGGCGTCTTGGCGTAAAACCCAAGTAGTCTCGCTGCCCAGCCCAGGTGGGTCTCGAGAATCTGTCCGACGTTCATTCGGCTCGGAACGCCGAGCGGATTGAGAACGATGTCGACAGGACGACCGTCGGGGAGGAACGGCATGTCCTCCTCGGGGACGATGCGGGCAACGATACCCTTGTTGCCGTGGCGTCCCGCCATCTTGTCGCCGACCGAGACCTTTCGCTTCTCGGCCATGTAAACCTTCACGAGCTGGATGACGCCCGGTGGCAGCTCGTCGGGCTGCAGCACTCGGTCGATCCTCTCCTCCGCCTTCTCCTCGAGCTTGGCCTTCTCTTCGTTGGCCAGGTCGATAATGGTGCGGATTCTCTCGTTCATCTTCTTGTCTTCGACCCTGAACGTCTTGAGGTCCAGACCGGAAATCTTGAGGTCCTGGAGCATCTGCGCCGTCAGCTTGGTCCCGGCGGGAATTGCTTCCTCAACGGTTCCCGACTTGAGCGCGAGCGACACGGTCTGCCCGTCGAGCAGCTCGTTCAGCTCGGAGTCGCGGACTTCGTTGACGCGGATCTTCTCCTCGCCCTCGAGTCTGCGGATCTCACCGATTCTCTCGCCTCGATCCTTTTCGACGACCTGGTCCTCGATGCGCGAGAAGATCTTCAC
>DHJO01000014.1:0-10972 GCA_002404375.1 Gemmatimonadales bacterium UBA4718
GAGCGCCGTCCAGGATCGAGTACATAACTCGCAAGCATAGTGTCGAAGTCCAGTCCGACGAGATTCACTCCAGCACTACGTAGCACCAGCAGATCGTACTTCGAGTTCTGCGCGGTCTTTCGGATAGCCGGGTCTGCCAGAAGATCTCTCAGCGGTCGCATCTGCAGCGAATTGAGCGGAGGGAGATTGCGAACATTGGTCGGCCTGTTCTCCCGCAGCATTCTGCCGGCAATGCTCAACGAGTCACTGTTGGTCTTCTTTTTCGTTCCCGGCGTTTCGGATTCGACTTCATCGCCTCCTCGAATCAGTCCCCGGTCCTCTGATCCGTCGGTTGCCGAACGGTCTCCGGCTGCGTCGACGAGGAGCTCTCCCTGGCCGCCTTGTGGCAACCGATGTTGAAACGGAAAGTAGTAGGCCTCACCCTCACCGACGGCAATCGCGATTGAAACGAGTGAGGAGCGCAGCGGATCCACTAGCTGTGGACTTTCAGGATGGATCAGTGTCTCGGTAGCCACGGATATCACTCCGGCTTCGCGCGCACGTCTAATGGCGTGTTCCATCCCTTCGAGTGTATCGACAGTCACGTAATTGACACTTTCTCGGGGCTGTTGCTCGGCCGGAGCCTGTGCCGCGGAGTCTTTCGCCAGCGAGTGGAATTCCAGCTCGATGAACAGATCCCGGAGCCGATTATGATCGGGCTGTTTGATTCTGAGCGATTCGAGATCCAGCGGAACCGGTAAATCGTCGCGGATAGTTACTAATTCTTTCGACAGGCGGGCATTCTCTGCGTGCTCGACGAGCGCTTCACGGGGACGTTTCTTGGTAATCTCCGGGGCGTGGGCCAGGATTGATTCGAGATGTCCGTACTGTTTCACCAGCTCGCTCGCGGTCTTGTCTCCTATACCGCGTACTCCGGGGATGTTGTCCGACGAATCACCGACCAGTGCCAGATAATCGGTGACGAATTCGGGCGCGACACCAAGACGCTCCTCTGCATTCTCGACACTTACCCAGTGCTCCTCGACGTTGGCCGGTCCGCCTCGACCAGGATTCAGGAGCCACACTCCCGGTTTGACCAGCTGCTGGAAGTCCTTGTCGCCAGATACTACCACCACGTTCACTCCGGCCTCGACGCTTCTCGCCACCAGAGTACCGATGACGTCATCCGCCTCAAATCCCGGCAGTGTTATGATCGGAATATGATAGCCATCGAGAATCTCACAGATCCGGTCCATGCCGCGATCAAAATCGGACTGGAGCTCTTCGGTCAGCTTTTCGCGCGTGGCCTTATAGGCGGGATAACGCTCGTGCCGGAAGGAAAGACCTGAATCGTGCACCCAGCCGAGATATTCCGGCTGGTGCTTGGTGATGAGTCTCTGGAGAAAGTTGGCTATCCCCCAGCTGGCTGAAGTGTTCTCCCCCTTGCTCGTGGTAAGAGGTCGCGAGATCAGAGCAAAAAAAGCGCGATAGATGAGGGCGTATCCATCGACAAGAAACAATCGTGGGCTTTCCGGAGCTTTCATGAAGTCAATATAAAACGCCCTCGTTCTGGAAGAGCGCGAGGGCGTTGCAAATCTGTTTTCGCCGCTGGTCGATTACAGATTTAATGCTGGCGACGAGCGCTGATCGAGAGAAACTCCGTTTCACTCGGTCGAGTCAATCTCCATCGCCCAGTATCCTCAAAAAACACGAGCTGCGTGTTGTATTGACGATACTGCCAGATCTGAAGGCGTGCGGCGGAGGAAGTCTGTGTCGGTGAGAGCGTTTGATTGATGGTCCGATCGAATACCTCGTCAGGCTCTCCCAATGCAACGAAAACCATCCCGCGATCGGACAGCCATCCGGGGTTCCGATCCATTCTGAATTGGACGTTGGCCTGCTGAATCCTTCCAAAGTAGGCCTGCAAATCTTCGTTGGTGGGTGTTTCCGGAATTGGATCTGTTGCCCGCAGAAATTCAGCCCACACTGTCGCGCGTTTTTCCAAAGGCGCGTTTCGAAGCGCGCTGAGACGGGAAGGAGTCGCAAAGAATCGCAGATAGCCAACCATGTCTTCGAACGACATGAGTGGAATGTCTTCCCCAAAGCTCACAAACAGCGGTGCCTCGACGCTGTCGGCGCCTTTCGCATCGCGGCGGGTAAAAAATATCCGGGCGACTCCAACTCCGACAGTTGAAATCGGAACGTTTACAACGCCGTTGAAGAGTGCTCCGTTCCGTCTCAGCGCGGCAGAATCACGCCAGATCTCGGCACCCTTGTCGTTCCGCACCACGAAGTTGACAGGAAGCCGAGTGCCCGATCCATAGCCTTCGACGTAGATCGCTACGGTGCTGTCGCGACCGAACACCGCGCTTGAGCGGGGACTGGCCAATAATTGTGGCACGGAGTCCAGCACCGAGCGTCCAGTTGCCTCGTAGACGAGGGTTGGTGTGGACAGGCGTCCCGCGCCCAGAAATGGTACCCTGATCACAGCCTCCTGGGATGCGGCACGGGATCCGCCAACATCCCGAACCGTGACCGAGAGCGCGTACTCGCCGGGCGGAATATGAAAATAATGCTGAAAGATCACACTCTCGTCTGTGCGGTTGGTTTCTCTGAAAGAGCCAACACGCACTATCTCCATCACGTTTACGTTTGCCGCCTCAGTTCCATTACGAGTCAGCGTGAGTTTCACTTCGTAGGGAGCGCGATATCTATCACCTTCACGCGTAAAGGTGAGGGCGCGATTGGGAATCGAGATACTGGCCAGAACGAGCGTTGTGTCGGGAGATCCGCTGGCAAAGGAAGAGAGCCTTCCCACAAATGCAAGCGGGTTTGGGGCGGCCAGCAGACCAATCTGCCGATAGATGTCGCTCACATCGGAGGGTGGACTCCCCTCCGCCGGGAGAGCCCGCGGGTTGGGTCGGGCGTTTCCACCGGATGTTGCCGAGCTGCACGCGAGAGCTGAGCCCAAAAGCAGTAGCTCCGGAAATTGTTTCTTGAAAATCAGCATGAGTGGTTAATACCCTATCCGGTTTCGCTAGTTTCTGTTAGTTTCGCGGCGTGTCTCGAGAACAGATGGTCGGCGCTTCCGTAGCTGGCTATAGCGTCAGGAAAGAAGTAGGCGAAGGCGGAACTTCAGCCGTATACCTGGCTGAACACCCGAATCATGGCACCGTCGCTCTGAAAGTGCTACGGGAAAAGCTGCGTCAGGACACGACAGCCGTTACTCGTTTCGTGCGAGAGGCAAAATACGGCGCCCGCGTGAAGCATCCAAACGTTGTCGAGACCATTGAAATAGGACAGTCCGAGAGTGGTCTTCATTTTCTCGCTATCGAGTGGGCCGAAGGCGAGATTCTCGATCGTTACGCCAAGCAGCATGCCCCGCTACCGAGAGATGAGGTGTCAACCATCGTCTCGCAGATAGCTGCCGGGGTTCAGGCAGCTCATGATGCCGGGATCGTGCATCGCGATCTGAAGCCTGAAAACGTGATGTACGACGCAAGAACCCGCCTCGTTAAGTTGCTCGATTTCGGCATTGCGACAGACACATCACAGGCTTCGGGCGACGAGCGGCTCACGCGCGCGGGGTTCTTCGTCGGAACTCTCATGTATATCGCCCCGGAAGCTCTATCTGGTGAAATTGTGACCGCCGCCGCTGACCAGTACAGTCTCGCAACGATAGCCTATTACCTCCTCACGCGTTGTCTTCCCTATACCGCCAAGGCGCCACGTGAGATGTTTACCCAACTTCTCACGATGCCTCCAATTCCTCTCAAGGATGCGGGACAAGGCAATTTTGATTTTGCGCCTGAACTTGATGCTGTTGTAATGCGCGCTCTGTCACGATCTCCCGCTGACAGATACTCGAGCGTAATCGTCTTCGCGAACGCTTTCGTGGAGGCTGCTCGCATCCTGCCGGATCAGCCAAAGATTCTCGACAAATTCAAAGGACTACTTAGACGTAGCCGTTAGGTCGTCAGGATCAACGGGGAGCCAAAGAGTAAAGGTCGATCCTTTCCCCGGCTCACTCTCGAGCTCGACCATCCCCCCAATGAGGCCAGCAAGTCGCCTCGAGATCGCCAGTCCAAGTCCAGTACCACGCTCTGCGGAGTTGCCGCGCGGACCTGCATCAACTTGCTCAAATTCCTCGAAGATCCGGCTTTGGTCCGCCGCATGAATGCCAATTCCCGTATCGATGACCTGTATTCCGATCCATGGATTGGCCGGGTAAGGAGCTCGTTCCGGCAATGGAGGGCCATTCTCGGAGAGCGAGTCGACAAGGCGAGTACGAATGACAATTCCTCCGTTATTCGTGTATTTCACGGCGTTTCCGAGAAGATTCACGAGAACCTGGCGCAGGTGGGTAGGGTCGGTTCTAATTCGTGGCAGAGCTGCACCCATGACGAGAGACAGGGTGAGTCCTTTTTCACTGACCAGCGATTCTATCTCGCTCGCAACATCCAGGACGAAAGGACGGAGATCAATCGTCTCCGTATGAATCTCGAGCCGTCCTGCAGCCATCTTCGCCAGATCAAGAACCTGGTCAACCAAGTGGCGAAGGTGATTGGCGGATGCTTCGATGCGCTCGACAGGCTTCACCTGACGTGGAGCAAGCTCTCCGTATACGCCTTCGCGAAGAAGATCGACAAAACCGACGATGGCATTGAGGGGAGTACGAAGCTCGTGAGAAACGTTTGCGAGGAACTCGCTTTTCATCCGGTTCACGCGCAATAGTTCCGAGGAAAGCCGCTCCAGTTCTTTCGAGCGCTCTACGAGGCTGCGAGCTTGTCGGCGTTCGTGCCGAAGCACCAGGGCAAGACCAAGAACGGTCGCAAGCGACACAATCCATCCAATGAGACCTGTCCAAGAATCAAACCCAAGCGGTGAAAGCGAATGCATTGACTCCAATCATAAGAATCCATAACCTCTCGCACCATGACCGACTACTCAGAGTTGATCGCACTGCTTGCGGACCGTTCCGCAAAGCGCGGTCGCTTCACGCTTGCTTCAGGAAAGCAGTCGGACTTTTACGTTGATGCCCGTTTGACAACCATGAGTCCCGAGGGACTGGCGATGATTGGGCCTCTTGCACTCTCGACACTCCGGGAAACCGGCTGGAGAGTCGACGCCATTGGAGGCCTCACACTCGGGGCTGATCCGATCTCCTACGCGATCAGTTATGCGAGTGCTGCCTCGGACCATCCGCTGCGTGCATTCACCGTGCGGAAAGAGCCAAAGTCTCACGGTACGGGAAAGCTCCTCGAAGGACCTATCAGAGAAGGAGACCGTGCTGCGATAATAGAGGACGTAATAACCACGGGCGGTTCCGCGCTGCGCGCAATCGAGGCCGTGCGTAGCGCAAAAGCGTCCGTAACGGGTGTTCTAGCATTAGTAGACCGTGAAGAGGGCGGGCGACAAGCAATCGAAAAGACTGGCGTCAGTGTCATAAGCCTCGTGACCGCAAGTCAGATCATCGCTGCCCTCATGCGCTAGTACTGTCTCCACGCATTGGTTTGTGTGATTTCGGTATCCAGCCGGGGTAGGCTGCAGACGGGCGAAATGTGCAAAGCACCTCCACGTAAGGGAGAACCAGCTCCGTTCTGAAGAACTGAAGCATTCCCTGCCCATCGTAGGTGCTTCTAAACTTGACCGGAGACATTTTCATGACTGTGCGTACATGCCGGCCGAAGCTTTGTGGCGACGAATAGTCCAGGTGATTTGCTACCCGAGCTACCGACAGTCCTGGATTCTCGAAGAGACGAGCAGCTCGTATCAGTCTGGCGAGGGATAGATACCGCTTGGGAGCTGGCAGCTTTGCCCTGAAGAAACGACTCATCAAGGTGCTCGGAAGAATATTCAGGTGGCGCGCCAGTTGCCGCACCGTCGAGATCCTTGGCGACGTATCAAAAAGCAACTCGAAGAATCTCCAGCAATCCTTAGATGCTCCCGGTAAATCCAGACCGATTTGAGTGAGGGCGGAGCGCTGCAGATCGGTTGACCCTTGAGAGGCCAACAGGTTTCTGAGCGTCTGCCAACCTGCCGGCATTCTCGCATCAACGAGCGTTCGAATTCCGAGTTGCCCGAGCGCCAGAGTGGTATGCGGTGTGGAACTCTGGGTTTCAGTCAACAGGGCTACAGCAGGAACTCTGGGGAACTCCCGTACCATTGCGGCTACTCGTGCGGAGCTCTGTGCACCATATCGAGTGACGGATATCAACACGAGGCCCGCTTTCTGTTCCCTGAGATCAGAAAGAACTTCCTCAAGCGATTCGCGATGAAGGGCGTCACATAACCCGTGTGCTGCCGCGTCTACCCTTGATCGCTCGAGTGGAGTGAGAATGGTCGATACGGGAATACGAGGTGAACTGCGCTTTGGATCCGAGGGCATGTGATCCTCACGGTTGAGAGTGGAAAGAACAGACCGTCGAGGAAGGATACGAGGGAGCGTCAGATGCTCGTCACACTCCCGAGGTACGAATCGCCCATTCGTCATTCCGGTTATATTTTGAAGAGGAGCAATCGGTCGGACGATCGCGAATAGGTATCATATTGATACCAATCCGAGGAAAGTCCGGGCTCCAGTGGACAGGCTGCCAGGTAACACCTGGGCGCGGGTAACGAGAGTCGCCCGTGACGGAAAGTGCCACAGAGAACAGACCGCCATCCTTCGGGAAGGCAAGGGTGAAACGGTGGAGTAAGAGCCCACCGCGCTCGTGGCAACACGAGCGGCACGGCAAACCCCGGCTGGAGCAAGGCCAAATATGCGGCGAGAGGAGTCCACCTCGACCAAGACACCGCGGGTAGGCTGCTAGAGGGCATGGGTGACCATGCTCGTAGAGAAATGATCGTCCGGATTACTTACGTAGTCCGACAGGACCCGGCTTATAGACCGGTTGCTCCGCTAATATGAACAACCTCCAGTAATGCATCGCTGGAGGTTGTTTGTTTTCTTCAAAAGAATATTCAGGCGAGACTACATGAAGATTCCAGATCGAAGAACATGTTGTTATCTCCTCTCTGGCTTCGCGCTTGCCTGCGGTGGAACTCGAAGCGTGCCGCCAAGCGCTCCTTCCCCACTGCCCGTTTCCCCGGTCCCTCAACCAGCAGTTCCTGTCGCGCCTACGGCCGGATTGTCATCCTTCAAGTACACGCCCGGCACAGTCAGGTACAGAATCTCGAGAAGTGCCGTCATTGAGAGCACTAGTCCGGACTCACTTGCCCATCGGGAAATTTCCACCAATATCACCCACGAGCTACTAACCCTGGAACCGGTAGATCAGGCAATAAATCTCACAGCTCTGATAGACACTTCTGCGACAACCACCCAAGGATTGATTGGATCAGTCCAGTCTGTCCAGCTACCTGTCCAGATCTCCGGTTCATTCACGGACAGCGTCCTGACAGTCGATACAGAGGCTACTAACGGAAAATGCGATGCAGTCAGCTCGATGCTGGTAACGGACCTCCACAATCTGCTGATTGCATTCCCGGAACGGTTGTCAACGGGAGTGAGTTGGAAGGACTCGACAGACGTACAGGGTTGCCAAGCCGGCCTAGCAACATCCGCACATACGACCAGGTCCTACGTCGTTTCAGGGGAGGCTTCGTACGAAGGTCATCCAGTGCTGGTAATTCTGAGAACGGACACGACTCGCGCTAAGGGAGAAGGAGGGCTTCAGCAACATCGAGTATCAATCGACGCAACTGGAACTGGAACTGCACTCTACTACCTCGATACTGCAGCCGGTCGAATTGTCCATCTGACGGTCAATCAGCTCCTCGATCTCGGCGTAACAGCCTCAGCTAGACGGTCTCAGTTCAAGCAGAGTTCCAAACAGGATTTCCAGATCGTTCCCTAATCGACGAGGCGGAGCGGCATTACCAAGCACATGTATGATGCTGGGTCCTTCCAGCCCTCTGGCTCTATCGTCGCAGCTCTCTCTGGAGCTTTGAACGTCAATTTCACTTCATCGGTTGGCATATAGCGCAAAATTTCGAGCAGGTAGCTCGCATTAAAACCGATATCCAGCTGATCTCCCGTATAGCGGATCGGAAGCTCGTCCTGGGCTTCACCCAGGTCTGGAGTCTGAACACTGAATTTCAACATCCCGGAATTGAACGACAGCCGGATTCTATGAGTCTGGTCCGAAGCAATTACTGACATTCGTTTCAGCGCGCTTGCCAAAGCTACTTTATCGGCGACAGCTACTTTGTCGTTGTCCTTCGGAATTACCTGCTCATAGTTCGGATATGGACCTTCGATAAGGCGCGTGAAAACTGCCGTAAACGGCGACCGGAAACCGATATGGTTGTCCCCCCGCGCAATCTCAAGCTCCTCCTCAGGAGGAAATAGTCGTCTCACTTGTTCCAGCGCTTTCGGTGGAACGATCAGATCGCTCGACGGCGCATTAGCTGAGTCAATTGGGACATCCATCTTTGCCAACCGATGCCCGTTAGTTGCGACCATCCGCATTTTATCCGGTCTGAGTTCCCATAACACACCATTCAAGATCGGCCGACTTTCCTCAGCAGACACTGCAAACGAAGTATGAGAAATCAACTGCTGCAGATCTCCCGAGCGAATCCGCCAGCTCTCACTAAATCGCACAGATGGAAATGTCGGAAATTCGTCCCGCGGGAGACCAAGAAGCTTGAACCGTGAGCGGCCACATTCGATCGTCACTCTTTGCTCTCCAACTGCACCAATCTTTACAGGAGCAGGGGGCAACTCTCGAGCAATCTCACTCAGTTTTTTTGCAGGAATGGTAACAGCACCAGGAACGTCTACATCCGCCAT
This sequence comes from Gemmatimonadales bacterium UBA4718, assembly GCA_002404375.1. GTDB lineage: Bacteria > Gemmatimonadota > Gemmatimonadetes > Gemmatimonadales > Gemmatimonadaceae > UBA4720. Next base: position 8,777 of record DHJO01000014.1, read on the forward strand.
TACTTCCGTGCTCACTGCAATATCGAGATCGGTTCCGGACAGCTTGATTCCCTTATCCGTCGTCTCGAGTAGGATATTTGCCAAAACAGGGAGTGTCGTCTTCGCTGGGATGCTGGCAGCTACAGCCGCAAGCCCTTCCTGAAGCTTTTCGCGAGAGATCGTGAAGCGCATCCCTTGCCCTCTGTGGAATTCGGGTGATGTACTAGTAGTCTCTTTTTAAAGAGATTAAAAAGCAGTAGCGGTAGTAGGGTAGTGTGGACCTGTGTCGAGTCGGTCTAACTTATGAGAGCAGCTTGATTTCCGCTATGCCGGCTAATGTGTGGTAAGATGTTGGTAACGCGAGTTGCTGAAGGTTGTCGACATCACTTTCATGAAGCTGTGATCCTTTCCACACGAACCGGCGCTGAGATAAAGGTTTCCAACATTCCGCGAAGTCGATTAATGCGTGTCTTGAGGTCAGAATCCTGGTTAATGGATTCCTGAACCTTGTCGATGCTGTGAATTACCGTGGAATGATCACGTCCGCCAAACGCATTTCCGATTTCTACCAGCTGAGTGGCAAGAAGCTCTCTCGCCAGGTACATAGCGATCTGACGGGGAATAGTGAGGTTTTTTGTTCTCGTCTTGGAGCGTAGGCCATCAACGGTTACTCCCCACTCTTTTGCGACTGCCTGCTGGATGGTAAGAATTGTGAGCTTTCCATTGGGCTCTGCCTCGAGTCCTTCGATTGCTCGAAGCTTGTCCCTGAGGGCCTCGCGAGCGACTTCAACAGTAATGTCTTTGTGTTTTAGGGAAGCATACGCGAGAAGCTTGATTATGGATCCCTCGAGCTCTCTGACGTTGGAACGGACGTGCTCGGCGATAAAGTGAATTACATCGTCAGGGATTGTTAGCTCGAGGCGGTCGACGTGTGCTTTCTGCTTCAGGATGGCGACACGGTGCTCAAAATCAGGTAGCGTAATGTCAGCGACCATTCCCCATTCGAAGCGACTTTTTAGGCGGTCTTCCAAACCAGGGATTTCAGATGGTGGACGGTCACTGGTGAGAACGATCTGACGGCCGCCCTCGTAGAGTGCATTGAATGTGTGAAAGAACTCTTCCTGGGTTGCTTCCTTGCGGCCCTTCAGAAAATGAACGTCATCGATCAGAAGGAGATCCACCTCGCGGTAACGCCGGCGAAAATCAGCGACAGTCCGTTCACCGATTGAGCTTATGAGCTCATTCATGAATTGTTCAGCTGCGACATAAGTGATTCGTGTTCCTGAGTTTCGATCGAGCGTATCGTGCGCAATTGCCTGCATTAGATGGGTCTTTCCAAGCCCGGTGTCTCCGTAGATAAAGAGCGGATTGTAGACCTTGCCCGGAGCCTGGCTTACTGCATGAGCGGCAGCAGCGGCGAGCTCATTCGATTTACCTATCACAAAAAGGTCAAAGGTGTAACGCTGGCTGAGTGGAGGGGAGCTACTGCCGTTTTGTATTGGCGCGGGTCTTGTGACAGCAGCAGGCGGAGCGACGAAAAAGTCCATCTGAGAGCGCTTCTTCCGCTCCTCGTTCACCCGGAATACCACGTTCATGGGATATCCGAGGACTATTGGACAGAAGCTCGACAGTAGGCCAGCGTGTTTGGAATCATTCCAGTCTGCGGTGAACTGGTCCGGAGCGCCGACAAAAAGGGTACTCCCTTCGATGGAAAGAGCTTCTGTGGGCTCCAGCCACGCCTGGAAAGTTTGATCCGGGAGCTCTTGACGGGCGCGATCGAGTAAGCGGTTCCAGACTTCGGCAGGACTCAGCGGCATGACGCGCTACCCTAGCCGTTTTATGTGGAAAAGTCAAACCAGCGAGAAGAGAACTGCTTTGCGTGACTTGACCTATCTTCAATGCTGGAATAGTTTTACCGGCTCTCGACAGCAACTTATTGGTTTCTGGAGCATTGTAATGGGCAAGCCTACATATCGTCCCCGCAACAAGCGCCGTATTCGCACACATGGCTTCAGGTTGCGCATGGCTACTAAATGGGGACGCGAAGTTCTAAGCCGCCGCCGGAAGAAAGGACGTAAACGGCTTACCGTCCAACTGCCCTCCAAGTACGCCGGCGTATAAGCGCCTCCGCTTTCCTCGGAACCGGCGGCTGACGAGAGAAGCCGATCTGGAGTCGGTACGACGTGCAGGGAAGCGGATGCAAACCGAGTGTCTCGA
>DHJO01000014.1:11045-23691 GCA_002404375.1 Gemmatimonadales bacterium UBA4718
CTGTTGCCTGTAATCGGGCGAGTAGACCTTCTTGTGCGAGCCAAACCCGAGGCGTATCGCTCGACTTTTGATGAACTCGCCGTACAAGTGGATACTATCGCCAGCTGGGCGGCTGGAATCGCAGCACACTGATCATGCGGTCGGTTTTCGTTCTTTTGATTCGCGGCTACCAGCTGGCAATCTCACCAATCTTTCCAGCCAGTTGCCGTTACTATCCAACGTGTTCGGCCTATGCGCTTGAAGCCTTCGAGCGACATGGGGTGATCAAAGGAATCCGACTTACAGTTGGTCGAATTCTTCGGTGTCATCCCTTTCGGCCGGGCGGCTACGATCCGGTTCCCTGAATGGATAAGCGCTTCTTCCTTGCTCTGTTTCTTTCGCTCATCGTAATTGCGGTTGCGCAGCTGCTGTTTCCCACGTCAAAGACAACTCCAGGATCTCGTGTATCATCCGCTGGAGATTCAAGCTCTCGCTTGAACAACGCTGTTACGCCAGCAGCTGCGTCGTCCTCATTGCCGAACGTGAATCTGGCGACCGCTTCACTGGTGGCTCGAGTAAGCGCCATGTCAACGCGGACAACTGATCGAGCAGCTGTGGAGACCACGACTGTCAACACAGTGAAGGCCATTTATAAGTTCACCACTACTGGTGCCGTACCCGTTTCGATCGTGATGCGCGACTATCTGAACCGGTCTGCCTCGGGAGGTCCGGTAGATCTGGCGGCTGACAGTTCTCCGCTGCTCGGGTACAGGCTTGTGACGCAAGGCGATACCATCGATCTATCGAAGGTTCCCTTCGTTCTTTCGAGGGCGAGGAACGCCGGGGGAGAGGAAGCGCTTACCTACAACGCGTCGGTAAAGAACGACACGGTGTCCATCGCCTACGCGGTTTCACAGGACACCGCGGCGAGTTATGCGATTGGCGTCAGCGGACGCGTAAAAGGGCCATCCGGACAGGCCTATCTTCTTGTTGACCTACCCAAGACACTCAGGCCTGCTGAAGCAGACACGACTGGGGACTATCGAAGTCTCGCTTATAGCTTCAAACCCGAGCGGGATCATGCACGGAGTGTGCTATTTGGAAATCTTGAGCCGGGAGAAAAAACCCTAGAGCCAGGTCCGCTTAGCTGGGTTGCCGTAAAGAGCAAATATTTTGTGTTGGGAATTCTCTCGCCTCTGAGCGGCACACTCTTCAGCGAAGTCACCCTCAGCGGTGGTCCGCGCACGTCCAAGGTTGCCACAAATGCAGCAGCAACCGTGGTAGAAGCGATCAAGAACAACAGCTTTGCTTTCGAGATCTATGCGGGGCCGCAGGAATCCCAGCGACTAGCGAGAATGGGCCGAGACTTTGATCACGTCAATCCGTACGGATGGCGCTTCCTTCAGGGAGTTGTGCATCCAATCGCATCAAAGGTCATTCAGGCTCTCCTTTGGATGCATAACCGGCTCAACCTGAGCTACGGTTGGGTATTGGTGATTCTTGGAATTCTCGTTCGGTTCGCGCTCTGGCCCCTCAATCAGAGTACGATGCGGTCGAGTCTTAAGATGCAGGAACTGCAGCCAAAACTGGCTGCAGCACAGAAGAAGTACCCAGATCCGATCCAGCAGCGTGAAGCGATAATGAAGGTGTATCACGATGCGGGAGTCAGTCCTTTCGCGGGATTGACTGGATGCCTGCCGGCCCTGCTGCCCATGCCAATCCTATTCGCGCTCTTTTTCGTCTTTCAGAACACCATTGAATTCCGTGGCGTGCCGTTCCTCTGGCTGCACGACATCTCGATCAAGGATCCGCTGTATATCCTGCCGCTGTTGATGGGCGCATCGATGTATCTGTTATCCTGGATTGGAATGCGTAATGCTCCTCCCAATCCACAGGCGAAGATGATGGGATACATGTTCCCCGTAATGATGACTGTAGTGCTTGTCAACATGGCTTCAGGTCTCAATCTGTACTACACGGCCCAGAATATTGCGGCCCTCCCGCAGCAATGGCTTCTGGCTCGGGAACGAGCAAAGGTGCGCCCCAAAGGAGGATAGAGGAGACCATGCTGCGTGTCACGTATATTGGTCACGCAACGCTACTAATTGAGGTGGGAGGGAAGCGACTTCTCACCGACCCCAATTTCGATCTTGCACTTGGCAAATTCCTTCCGCGCGTGAGTGCGCCAGGAATTGCGCTCGATGCCTTGCCGGAGCTCGACGCCATACTGCTTACGCACGCCCACGCAGACCATCTCTCGTTCGATTCTCTCGACGCGCTACCCGACGATATTCCGTTGTTCGCTCCCCCGTCCATAGCGAAGTGGCTCGGGAAACGGGGGTACCGGCACGCGCTCGGACTCGCGCCAGGGGAGGCTGCCGAGCTGGAAGGTGTGACTATTCATGCCGCCTCTGCGACGCACAAGGGAAACCGATACGGAATCGACAGATGGCGCAGCGCGACAAATATGTATCTGATAGATACTAATAAAGCTTCGTGTTTCTTTGCCGGTGACACGGCCCTCACCGCCGATACAATGCGACTCGTAGAGAATCACCTGGCCCCTCATGGCCGAAACCTCGATGTCGCTCTGCTGCCTATTGGACACGCGCCTTGGTGGAAACCCGGATTTCGAAAGGGGCACCTCACCAGCTCCGACGCTCTTGCACTTTTCGAGCTATTGAAGGCGAAGTACTTCATTCCTTATCACTGGGGAACCTTCAACCACGTGACGTCCACTGCCTTTGATGCGATAGACCGGCTGCGTGCAACGCTTCAGGGTCATCCGCTTCATCCCGCAGTGAAGATTCTGGAGCCAGGCACGAGCTTCGTGCTGCCAACCACAGTTTCGTGAGCCCGGGTGCCGCAGCCGGCGTTGCGCAGCTCCAGGATACGATCATCGCAGTGGCAACTCCAACTGGAATGGGCGCGCTGGCACTCGTCAGGCTCAGCGGTCCGGGCGCGTACGCAATCGCCCAGAAACACATACGACCTTGGCCTTCCGAGCCCCGCGCAGTTCAGCTAAGCACCGTTTACAATCTGGGCGAAGTGCTAGATCGGTCGCTCATCACCCTGTTTCCAGGACCCTACTCGTTCACCGGTGATGACACTGTCGAGATCTCGACGCACGGCGGATACCTGGTACCTGCTTCAATCGTAGCCGCACTGATTTCCTCGGGTGCGCGACAAGCTCTTCCCGGAGAGTTTACCCGACGCGCGGTGCTGAATGGAAAACTCGATATTCTGCAAGCTGAAGCAATAGGTGATCTAATCGATGCACGATCTCAGGCAATGCAACACGCCGCCCTGAGCCAGCTCGATGGCGGACTTTCGCGCCGTCTGTTGCAGCTGAGGGAAGACCTGATCGGTCTCGAATCAATTATTGCTTACGACATTGATTTTCCCGAAGAGGATGACGGCCCCGTTCCGCGCGACAAGATCGAAGCCGCCATTGCGAAAATGATTGCTTCTTTGGAAGCGCTTCTCGCCACGGCTCCTGCCGGAGAGCTGATCCGGGAAGGAGCCGTAGTGGTGATCGCGGGCCCGCCGAACGCCGGAAAATCTTCTCTTTTCAATTCCCTTCTGGGGAGGTCTCGAGCGATCGTGACTGAGATTCCCGGCACTACGCGTGATGCTCTCGAGGCGGTCGTCGACAGTGGAAAGTGGCCACTGCGGCTTGTTGACACGGCTGGCCTTCGGGACACTGTTGATCCGATCGAGCGCCTGGGAATCGAGGTAAGCGAGCGCTATCTGGCGGGCGCCGCTGTGGTGCTTGCGTGCGCCGAAAATTCCGCCGGCCTCGACCTAACGATCGACTCCGCAGGTCGCAAGTCGACTGCACCGGTGATAGCTGTGCGGACCAAGGCTGACCTGGCACCACACAGAGACGACCTAAACCGCGAGCATGTAGTACAGGTCAGCGCGCACACCGGTGAGGGTCTCCAGAACCTGCTCGACGCGATCAACAATGCAATTGCTTCGAAATACGGAGAAGCTGCGCCTGATCTCCCACTGCTTACCAGAGCACGCCACCGGCAGGCACTCACTACAGCGCTCGTGGAAATCAGGCAATTTCAGCAAGCCTGGCGCGAGGAAAGGCTTCCTGCGCCGGTGGCGTCCGTTCACCTGCGAGCCGCTGTCTACGTGCTCGAGGAGTTGATTGGGGCCGTCGACGTTGACGACGTTCTCGATCGGGTTTTCAGCTCGTTCTGCGTCGGTAAGTAGCTCAGGCAGAGGCAGCTGCAGAGCTCGAGATCGACATGATCTCGCTCGCGCTGGCACGAATGGCCCAGGAGAGTCCGCGTGCATTCACCGCTGACTCAACCATTTTTGCGCCCAGAAAATAGCCGCTTCGCTCTGGGAAAACGTGCCTGTCAACTGTGCGGGCGTCATCGCTCATTCCGCCGGAGAGGTATCGAAGTCTCAAACCCAGACCTGCCCGGTCGAGATCGGCATTGAGCGACTTCGTCATCAACGGCTCGAGCTCACGAACACTCGCATACTCCCGTCGAGTATAGCCGTAGTACTCCCAAGCGGCATGCCCAGGGCTGATGATCCTCGAGGCATGGGTGGACAACCCTTCGTTGATCATGAGCTCACGGAGGGTAGCACGTCTCCCCGTTTCCCAGTAGGAGTAGTAGCCGCCCGCGTCCTCGACCAACTGTTTCAACTCGCTACGGCTGGTTGGCGACGCATACCGAACGGTGTGCGCAATCTCATGCGCCAGCCAGAGGGGAATCAGCTCCGGATCGAGTCCCAATCCCTGGGTTTCGGGATTCGTGACGCTCGTGAAATGCTCGAGGCAGACGAAGGCGATCCCCTTGCCGTCGACAACGAGCTCTCCGGCATTAGCGGCGCCGACGCCGACCATCAGCACCACATCGATATCGATATCGATGTCCAACAAAGTCCTGCACTGCTCTTCCGTATTCCTGGCCAGAGAGACGACATCGATTCTCTCCAGCATCGTGCGAAGATCTACCCGGCTCGCTAGTGCGGCAGAGCGAACGACTTCCAGAAAATGAGGGCCCGCCGGGTCAAGGACGTAATTGTGCCAGTAGGCTTCCAGAAAGCGGCGGTGATTTTCGAAGTAGCGGAGATAGGCGGCGACACGGTCGGTACTGTTGTGAACTGCGAAGAAGTCGGGCAGTAGGTTGATGAGCATCAACGACCAGTTCGCGGGGTGGGGAGCCTTTCGCGGTTTTTGCGATGCGAGAAGATACAATCGACCGAAAGTCTCAACAAGCCCGATCTCTCCAAACAAAATTCCAAATCATGGCACGGATATTCCTTCTCTCTTTCTGAGAGCGAGAGGAGGAGCAGCTAATGACAACGCTGCGTCAGATAGAACTTCGTTGTCCCGTGTGTGACAACGAGTTTAAGTCCCAGAGCGTGGTTTCGACGAATGCGTTCGGGGGTAAACGGACCGATTTTCATGAACGAGCCGCCGGCACTCAGCCGCTTGCCTATCTCATCCATATGTGCAGTGAGTGTGGCTACTCCGGTGGAGAAGCAGATTTTACGGCACCGACGGAAGTCAGCCCGATCCTGAAACAACAGGTGCTGAAGGAGCTCGCGCCTCTACACCCATCGCCCGTATGTGGCTCAGAGAAGTACGAAGCGGCGGCTAAGGTCGCACAATGGCAAGGCATGGAAGGCCGCCACGTTGCTGACCTGCTTCTGCGTGCGGCCTGGTGCTGTGTCGATGAGGGAGATGTGGAAGCCGAGAGATACTTTCGCCGGCACGCTGTAGGAAAGTTCGAGGAGGCGCTGAGTGCCTACGACGCCGTTCCGCGGGATGAACGTGCGATTCTTACATACCTCGTGGGGGAGCTGTGGAGACGGATCGGGAACACCAAGAAGGCAACCAGCTGGTTCGAGTCTGTTTCCGGCGAGGTCGTTGATTTACAGAATCAGCAGTGGGTCATGGATGCGGCCGACCAGCAGAGGCTGAACCCGAGAGAGTGGTTCGGCTAGACGATCATTTCGTCCCAAATAGTCTGTCACCAGCGTCACCGAGACCGGGCAGGATGTAACCCTGACTGTTGAGTTCGCGATCCAGTGCGGCGCAGTAGATCTGCACATCAGGGTGAGCCTCGCTGAGGCGCCGCACTCCTTCCGGGGCAGCCACCACACAAAGGAATCGAATACGATTGGCGCCGGCTCTCTTGAGAGACGCCACCGCCGCGGCCGCGCTGCCTCCGGTCGCGAGCATCGGGTCAAGTAGAAAAAAATCCCGCTCTGCAGTATCCCCGGGTACCTTGAAATAGTAGTCCACGGGCTGCAGGGTGTCATGGTCGCGGTAGAGCCCAATGTGGCCCACCCTTGCCGATGGAACGAGACGGAGGATGCCTTCAACCATACCGAGGCCAGCTCGGAGAATGGGAACCAGGGTCAGTTTCTTTCCACTGATGTGCCAGCCCGAAGTTCTCTCGAGTGGGCTGTCTACTTCTCTGGGCTCGAGTGTCAATTCGCTCGTTGCCTCGTAGGCCATGAGCATGGCGATCTCGTCGACCAGCTCCTTGAAATGCTTCGTCTGAGTCTGCTGATCGCGCAGAATCGTTAGCTTGTGCTGAACGAGAGGATGCCGGATAATAGTCAGCGTCGGGAATTCCTTGACCCGCTCGATCATTCTAGCCCCAGGATTCCGGCCTCGGCACAGTGGATGTTCACCGGCTCATAATCTCTAACTCCTGATGAAAGAATACCAGGCTGTGGTGGTCAAGCTGACGCGGCATACGCGGGAAGATGAAGACACGCTCACCGATCTCCTGAACGAGCGAAGCAGAGGAGGTTGGGAGCCCGCAATGATGTCTCAGGACGAGCAGCGCGTCACAATCCTCTTTCAGCGCGATGCGGTAGCAGAAGGCTAGCTGTTTGGAGATAACGTTTGTCGGCGCGGCAAGGGAAGTCACGGGTTCCTGTCACCTGCTGCATGTAAACGGATACACGGTCGCGCTCGACTGTGGAATGTTTCAGGGCAAGCGACAGGATTCGGCGGACAAGAACCGACAGCTTCCTGTGCCGATCAAGGATCTCGACGCGGTCGTTCTCTCTCACGCACATATCGACCACTCAGGTCGCCTTCCCTACCTCGTTGCGGAAGGATATTCGAAGACCATCTGGGCTACCTCGGCAACGCGCGATCTGTGCGCGGTAATGCTGGCCGATTCGGCGCACATCCAGGAGAGGGATGCAGAATTCCTGGCGAAACGGCACAAGGAATTCATCGAGCCCCTATATGGAATGCGCCACGCGGTACGCACCATGGACCTGATGGTTGGGGTTCCGTACAACAGGCCGTTCGACGTCGTACCCGGAGTGAAGGCCAGCTACATCGATGCGGGACACATACTCGGCTCCGCCTCGGTTCTACTCGACTGTACCGAGGGAGGGAAGACGAGGCGGCTGGTGTTCTCGGGAGATATCGGTCGGAGCGGGCTCGCAATCGTCCGGGATCCTGTTCCTCCTGAAGGTGCTGACGCGCTGATTATGGAGTCGACGTACGGAAATCGAGAACATGAGTCGGTAGAAGGAGCCAAGGCCCAGCTGGCCCAGGTAATTCGCGAAACTGCTGCACGAGGCGGCCGGGTCCTCATCCCGGCCTTTGCGCTCGGTCGCACCCAGGAGATGATCTACGCGCTTCACTCGCTCACGCAGGAAGGCGCGATTCCCACGATACCCATCTACGTAGACAGCCCTCTCGCGATCGATGCGACTACAGTCTTCGAGATGCATCCAGAGACCTTCGACCGTTCCGAGGAAATGGTCCAAAAGGCCAAAGAGCTTTTTCGATTCGATCTACTTCACTACACGCGTGATGTAGAGGAATCAAAGGCACTTTCCCGTGCACACGGGCCGATGGTCATCATCGCCGCATCCGGGATGATGGAGAACGGTCGGATTCTTCACCATCTTGCTCAGGGCGCCGGCGATCTGCGAAACACGATACTCGTCGTCGGTTTTCAGGCGGAGCACACCCTGGGTCGGAGAGTAGTTGAGAGGCAACCCGTTCTTCACATTTTCGGCGATGACATCCCGCTGCATGCGCGCGTTGAGGTCATCGACGGCTATAGCGCACACGCCGATCGGACGGAAATGATTGCGTGGCTTGGTCGAGTGAGGGACAAGTCCCCGAATCTCGGCCCAATATGGCTGGTACACGGAGAGGTACCCGTTCAGGACGAATTCAAAGTGACGCTCACTGCGCTGGGGTATTCAGTCGATTGTCCGGAGCCTCACACGCGCCGTGCACTCTAGCGTAGCTTCCGACCGATGAAGCGGGGAGCCAAAGCGAAACAAGCCATCAGAATCGCACGTCGAATACTGACAATCGGTATGGTGACGGCTTTCTTCCTATGGCTCATCTCAGCTGTGGCAGTTCTGGTCTGGAGCTCGCGTGACGAAGCGAGGCCGGCGCAGGCCATAGTAGTCCTGGGGGCGGCGCAGTACGCCGGCAAGCCGTCACCCGTGCTGCGTGCCCGGCTCGATCATGCCCTGGATCTCTGGAACCGTCATCTTGCTTCGCTGTTGATTCTCACGGGTGGAACAGGCTCCGGAGATACCACCAGTGAAGCAGCCGTAGGGCGAAAATACGCGAAGAAACACGGTGTGCCGGATAGCGCGATCCTGGTGGAGAATGAAGGACGCACCACGAGCGAATCGATGCGGGCAGTCGCCGGGATGCTGGAGGTACGCGGCTTACAGAGCGCGCTCTTGGTCAGCGATCCGTTTCACATGCTGCGACTCAGAATCCTGGCAAAACGCTTCGGGTTCACGCCGTACACATCTCCGACCCGCACCAGTCCGATCTCGCCGAATCGGGAGGAGCGCTGGAAGTATATTTTCAGTGAATCACTTAAGGCACCCATGGCCTTCTTTTTCGAGAGGAAGTTGTGAAAAGGAACTCTTTTTTAGTCGCTCTAGGCTACTTATTTGTCGCGGCGGTGGCAGCCTCTGCGACAAATGCCCAGACGACACCGCGGATCCAGTTCGAGAAATACACACTGCCCAATGGCCTCGAGGTGATCCTTCACGAGGACCACTCCACTCCGATAGTCGCGGTAGATACCTGGTATCACGTCGGGTCCGGGGACGAGCAAGTCGGCCGAACCGGGTTCGCTCATCTCTTTGAGCACATCATGTTCATGGGGTCCCAGCACGTTCCGGTCGGGTCATTCGACCAGATGCTGGAGTCAGCTGGCGCGAATAACAACGGATCGACGACTGAAGACCGGACCAATTACTACGAGACCCTTCCGTCCAATGCCCTTCCGCTCGCGCTCTGGCTCGATTCAGATCGCATGGGATATCTCCTGCCGACCATGGACCTTGCGAAGGTGAACTTGCAGCGCGATGTCGTCAAGAATGAGCGACGACAGCGTGTCGACAATGTTCCGTACGGCAGGGCAGATGAAGTGATTCTCGCCGCTCTCTATCCGAAATCGCATCCCTACTCGTGGCCGGTGATCGGATCAATGGCCGATCTGAGCGCTGCTTCGCTCACAGATGTTCAGAACTTCTTCAAGACGTACTATGCTCCGAACAATGCGACTCTGACGATCGCCGGAGACTTCAATTCCGCGACCGTCAAGAAGCTAGTTGCAGACTATTTCGGGAGCATTCCGCGGGGTCCAGCGATCCAGCGGCGAACGACGGTACCAGCGATTGCAATTCCACGCGATACCTTTTTGGTGCTCGAGGACCGCGTGCAACTCCCGCGGCTCTTTTATACCTGGCACTCGGTCAAGGATTTGTCGAAGGACGACGCCGCGCTCGACATACTGGCGCAGATCGTCGCCAACGACAAAAACTCGCGACTGTACAAGAAACTCGTCTACGAGCTTCAAGTAGCGCAGAACGTTGGCGCATTTCAGGATGGGGGGAGACTGGACGGCAAGTTCCAGATCGATGTCACACCCAAGCCCGGACAAAAGGTCGCGGACATAGACCGATTGGTTCAGACGGAGATTGCGAACGTCATCAACAGCGGGGTCACACCCCGTGAGCTCAAGCGAGCTCAGAATTCCTACAAAGCCGCCTTCCTGAATCGGTTGGCCAGCGTACTCGGGAAGGCGGAGAGGCTGAATTACTACAACTACATCGCCGGCAACCCCGACTTCGTGCAGCAGGATGCAGCCCGATATGAGCGTGTAACCGCCGCCGATGTTCAGAGAGTTGCGAAAACCTATCTCGGTCGCCCCAAGATCGTTCTGACCGTTGTACCAGAGGGTAAGAAAGAAATGATGTTGACCGCAAGCGGAGGTGGTCGATGAGCTCCGTCAGAGTAGCGCGAACACTGGGCGCTGTGGTTATCGCTCTCGCCGGCCTGCGTTCTATCGCCGGTGCTCAGGGAACAATTGACCGGACGAAACCGCCCACGCTCGGGCCGCCCCCAACCGTGTCGCTTCCGCCGATTGTCACAAGGCAGCTGGCCAACGGTCTAAAGGTGCTGATCGTCGAGCAACACGAGCTGCCGCTCGCTGATTTCGTACTGCTGGTCGGCAGCGGTACCACTGCGGATCCGGCGGGAAAGATGGGTGTTGCCAACCTGACAGCTGCCATGCTCCGCGAAGGAACGACGACTCGAAAGAGCCTCGACATCGCCGATCAGGCCGCGTTCCTCGGCATCAACCTGTCGCCGACAAGCAGCTGGGAATCGAGCACCCTGTCACTCCACACTCCAACGGCCCAGCTGGACAGCGCCCTCGCGCTGTTTGCCGATGTAGCGCTGCACCCGTCTTTCCCAGCAAACGAGTTCGAGCGTCTGAGAAAGAATCGCCTTACCGAGCTGCTGCAAATCAGAGATCAGGGACCGGCGATCGCTAACCTCGTGTTTCCTGCGATCATCTACGGGAATGCGCATCCGTATGGCCTGGCGTCGATAGGAACTGAAGCATCGGTGAAGTCTCTGACGACAGCCGATCTGCAATCGTACTATCAAACCAACTTCAAGCCGAATAACGCGACACTGATCGTCGTCGGCGATGTGAACCCCGACCGAATTGAACAGAAGGTAAATGAGCTTCTCGGTGGCTGGCAACGCGGTGATGTCCCGCAGCTTTCATACGGCGAACCGCCAAAGCCCGCTAGGACTACGATATATCTCGTCGACAAGCCGGGCGCAGCACAGTCCTCGTTCCGAATTGGCGGCGTTGGCGTTCCGCGTTCGACAAAGGATTACTTCGCGCTCACTGTGATGAACACGATTCTAGGTGGATCGTTCAGCAGCAGGCTGAATCAGAATCTGCGGGAGACTCGCGGCTACACTTACGGGGCAGGCTCGCGGTTCGACATGAGGCGTGCAGCTGGTCCTTTCACGGCTTCCGCTGAAATCGTTGCGGCAAAAACGGATTCAGCGCTGCTCGAGTTCATGAAAGAGCTGAATGGGATCCGTCAGTCCGTTCCCGCAGACGAACTATCTCGGGCAAAGCGATATCTGCAGCTTCAGCTTCCGGGAAATTTCGAGACAACTCAGCAAATTGCGGCCGCACTCGTTCCCGTCGCTCTCTATGGCCTACCCCTCGACTACTATAACAATTACGTGCAGAGCATCGAGGGAGTAACCCAGGCAGACGTCAATCGTGTCGCGCAGCAGTACGTCAATCCGGGCTCCCTCGCGATCGTAATCGTCGGGGATCGAAAGATGGTCGAGCCAGGGCTGAAGTCGGTCAATGTCGGACCGATCTCGATCCGGGACATGTCGGGGCTACCAATCCAGTAGGACTGCCCTGGAATTGAGTAGAAAGGAGGCTCGGTTCGCAGATGAACCGGCCTCCTTTTTGTTGCTGCAAGTCGATCTCAATTTGGCGCATCCAAGACTGTGGTAACCCAGTTCCAGTATTCCTCACCGGCAACTTCAGCGATATCGCTATGGCCCGCCTTTTCCACTACCAGAAGCCGACCCTTTTTCCTGGCGGCATCGTACACCTCGAGTCCCATTCTGAAGGGAACGATACGGTCGCGTTTGCCGTGTGAGACGGAAACCGGAACATCTAGGTGTGATACCACACGTGTTGTGTCGAAGTGGATCCGGGAAATGGCCCTCCAGATGACAGCGATTGGAGGTGTCACGATCAACCTGGCCATCGCGCGCGCGGAGGAGAAGGGAGACTGGAGCAATAGCGCTCGCGGACGATGAACCTCCGCCAGTTCAACCGCTATGGCGCTGCCGAGTGAATGTCCGAAGTAAGCCACCCGCGTACCATCGATGCCGAACACAGATTCCAGATAATCGTACGCGGCAAGCGCGTCGAGCTTTGTGGTGGAATAGGTTGGTCTCCCTCCGAGCGACATATAGCCGCGATATTCGGCCAGCATGACAGCGTATCCGGAGCGGGCCTCTACCGAACGGGCCCATTCCAGCTGCCACATTGCGAGGTCGGCGTTTCCGTGAAAGCAGAGAAGAACGCCGGCCGCCGTCTGCGGATTGCCGACGAGGAAACTCGCGAGGAGCTGGCCGTCCGAAGCGCGATAGCTCGCGCGGCCGGTCTCTACTGGGGGTTCGTGAAAACGCGGAGGCTGGAAGAGGATCCTCTCCTGGGATTGCCAAAGAAGAGCCAGCAAGCCGAGCACCAGCGCGAGCGCAGCGAGGGCGGCAATCACATGAGAACCCGGAGGGGGTTCCAGTAGGTTTGCATGGCGGGCAATTTACGACAATGCGAATTCC
>DHJO01000013.1:0-1161 GCA_002404375.1 Gemmatimonadales bacterium UBA4718
TCCCGGACGACGTCGCCCTGGCCCGACCGCCACGGACTCGCCGCGACCGAGTGACTGGTGGTACGCGTCGGCCACAGACAGAACCCGTCGTGATGCTTGGCCGTCAGGATGAGTGATCGAGCGCCAGCGTTTCGCGCGGCGCGCGCCCACTGACTGGCGTCCAGCGCCGATGGCGAGAAGATCGAAGGGTCCTCACGCCCGTCGCCCCACTCGCGATCGGTGAAGGTATTCACACCGAAGTGCAGGAAGAGAGCGAGCTCGTCACGCTGCCACGCAAGCTGCGCGGGCGACGGACGCGGGCGAGACGGCGTCGAACGCGTTTGTGCGCGGGGCGGCAGCGAACACGCGACAAATGCACCGGTCGTGACGTGAAGAAATGAGCGGCGGTTCATCCTAATCGAGGCTGTCGACGAAACCAATTCGCCAACTCGGATAAATTGGCGTCCAATTGAGCTCGCGCTTCGCCTTCGCGTTCGAGCAGCCACGGATCTGAGTCATTATCGACACGCCGGCCTTGCCAATCGTGAGCTCTCCCAGCCAGTGGGGAATTCTATATGGCGGTTTTGCCTCGATGGCCTTGGCGAGTGCCGGTAGCCAGGTCGCGACCTTGGCGGGATCATCGTCGACGATGTTGTAGATGCCCGGCGCGCCGCGGGAGATCGCCGCGACGGTTGCGCGCGCGGCATCGAGGATGTGAATGAAGGACCAGACTCCCCCGCCGCCGCCGACGATAGGGAAACGCCGCTTCCTGGTCATTTTGAGGATCGCGCCTCCTTTGCCTATTGAGGTGCCCGGGCCGTAGAACATTCCGTATCGCAGGGCGATCGCTTCGAGGAACGTCGTTTTGGAAACTGTGCCCTCGAGGTAGCGGATTGCCGCGAGAGTCCTTGCAAAGCTCTCGGGCGGCGTTGGATCGAGAGGATCTTCCTCCGTCTTGACCGGGCCGCCCTTCTTCGCGTACGGCCAGCCGCAGTAGCTCTGAGCGATGAATCGCCGGGTGCCGATGGTGCGCGCGGCCGCGAGCAGTGTGTCGGTGACTTCGGTGCGAAACCGGTTGGTCAGCGCGAACTCCTGATCGAATTTCCGAAAGTTACCAACGCCGGAGAGCGCGGTGAGCTGATGGATGATCACATCCGGCTCGGCGCGCCGAACCGCCGCTGT
>DHJO01000013.1:1224-4685 GCA_002404375.1 Gemmatimonadales bacterium UBA4718
ACGACTTCGTGTCTATTCTCGAGCAGTAACGGCAACAGGAATTTGCCGATTGCCCCCGTGCCACCGGTAACAAGGACTTTCATTCTGGCATTTGTGCGGTTGGATGGGATCCAACTAGAATCCCCGATTCATAGTCGCTTTCGAACCAGTGCCAATCTAACGGCACGATACGGTACCCGGCGCGGGACGAAGCTCTTTGTGGCACCCGTTGTCGGAACCCGAGCGGCAACCCATAATTGCCTGGTATACATGACTACAGTCGCTACCAGGTCGCTTCGCGTTGCTTTCCTTTGCGTGGCTATTGCTTCTCTCGCATCAGCGCAGGAGCTGCCATTCTCCCGCGCCGCGATCGGCAACGACACCGCTGGAGCCATGTCGGCTCTCGCGAGGCAGGCGATAGCGGCTTACAAGGACGACAATCGCGCCAACTATCTCGACAATCTGTTCCGTTTGCAGTTGGTCGCCGGTCGCTATACGGATGCCACCACCACTCTCAGATCGTTGCGCGCGCTGGCGTCAAAGGGTGATTCTCGTCAGACAGGCGCGACGCTGCTGCTGTACTCCATTTATGCGCGTGCCAACCCCGGTCGTGATGGATCGTCCTTCGACTCGACATTCCAAAAGACATTCCGTGAAGTCCTGACACCGTTGGATGACAAAACATCCTGGCTGCTCGAGCGGCCACTGTTCGTCTACTTGCCTGCACTCCAACAAAACTTCAACTCGGCGCTGAAGCAGCCGAAGGACGAGCGCACTATCTCGCTGGCCGATGCGCTGAAATTGATCCGAGCGTATCAGGTTGAACAGGTCATCGCGAGAATTCCGCCGCTCGCCATTCCCCTTGTAGAAGAGGACAATCGCCGACGCTACATCGTCGAGACGGATATTCCCGTGAAAACCACTGATGGCGCGACCATTTGCACTATGATCGTTCGGCCCCGCGCTGCTCGTGGACGGCTGCCTGCCTTGCTCACCTTCACCATCTATGCGGCTCCGGCGCCTCTCCTCCTCGAGGCGCGGCGCGCGGCGTCGAATGGCTACGCCGGTGTCGTTGGATACACCCGCGGCAAAGGATGCAGCCCCGACGCCGCGATGCCGTACACGTACGATGGTGCCGACGCAGCTGCACTGATCGATTGGATCAGCGCGCAGCCGTGGAACGACGGACGAGTGGGCATGTGGGGAGGTAGCTACTCGGGATTCACCCAATGGGCGGCGGCGAAGCACATGCCAAAGGCACTCAAAGCATTGATGCCGCAGGCGTCGGTGGCGCCGGCCATCGATGTGCCGATGGACGGCAATCTTTTTCTGAGCTTTGTCTATCCCTGGCCGTTTTACACCACGGACGTGAAAGCTCTCGACGACTCGACGTACAACGATCGCGCTCGCTGGAACAGGTTGAACCGCGATTGGTACGTCAGCGGCCGCTCGTATCGTGAACTCGACAAGATCGACGGCACACCAAATCCGATCTTCGATACGTGGCTCTCGCATCCGACCTATGACTCGTATTGGCAGAGCATGATTCCGTACGAGAATGATTTCGCGCGAATCAACATCCCGGTGCTGCAAACCGCCGGCTACTACTATGGCGGACCCGGAGCTGCCGTTTACTATCTGACGCAACACTACAAGTACAATCCTGGCGCTCAACACTATCTCGTAATCGGCCCGTATGACCATTTCCAGGCGCAGCGAGGGATGGTCAACACGCTCGATTCGACGTACGTGTTGAATGGATACGGGCTCGATCCCGTGGCCCTGTTCGACATGGGAGAGCTTCGGTACCAGTGGTTCGACTACATCTTCAAGGGCGCGCCCAAGCCCGCGCTCTTGAAGGACAAAATTAACTATCAGGTGATGGGCGCCAACGTGTGGAAACACGCACCTTCGATCGCCGCGATGTCGACCCAGACGTTGCGCTACAACCTGATAGCATTGCGCGTTGGCGACAGCTATCGACTGAGCGAACGTAATCCCGGCACCAAGACCGTCGTCAGGCAGAACGTCGATCTTGGCGACCGGACCGATGCGGATCGCGTGTCACCGGGCGGAGGCGTCGTCGACACGACGATCGATACCTGGAACGGTGTCAAGTTCGTCAGCAATCCGCTTCAATCTCAGATCGAGGTGAGCGGCCTCTTCTCGGGGCGACTCGAGTTCCAGACCAACAAGAAGGACTTCGATTTTCAGATTTCGCTCTACGAGCTGACGTCGAAGAACGAGTACGTCTTGCTCTCTACCTACTGGACGCGCGCGAGCGCCGTTGCTGATCTCGTTCATCCGAGGCTGCTGACGCCTGGAACGCGGGAGCGCCTGGACTTCAAGAGCGTGCGCTTGACGAGCCGCCTCCTCCAGCCCGGCAGCCGAATCGTTGTGCTGATCAACGTCCTCAAGCAGCCCGACATGCAGGTCAACTACGGCACGGGCGCGGATGTCAGCGACGAGACGATCGCGGACACGAAGGAGTCACTGAGGATCGACTGGTTCGGGGACAGTTTCATCGATCTACCAGTCCGATACTAGCGGAAAGGGTCGCAATCCTTAGCGAATAGACCGTCCGCCTTGGCGGTTATCGACGACAAAGCGACCGCGAGCCGGCATGCGCACGAGCGGCAAAGTACGATCACTCACTACCGCATTCCCGGGAATGATCTGATTGCGGTAGAGAAGATAAGCGACGACGCTGTACACCTCGTTTGAGCTGAGAGAGCCGGGTGCATCGAAGGGCATCGCCCGATTGATGTAGTCGTATAGCGTGGTCGCGTAGGGCCAGTAATTCCCTATGGTTCGCTTCGCCAGAAAGTTCGGGTCGCGGCCGAAGTCGAAGCTGTCGCCTGGCTCACGTCCCACCAGACGGTCGAATGGTCCTTCGGTGCCAGTGGCACCATGGCATCCGGCGCAACGCAATTTGTAGACGGATTCGCCCTGTGAAACCGTTCCGCTATCGTGTGGCAGTCCTCGACCGTCCGGCGTGACATCGGTATCGGCTTGACGAATCTCTTCTCGCGTCGCCGGAGTACCGAATCCGAATCGGTCAGGTACCCGTGACCGGCGGAAACGCGGCCACAGGTCGACGAGGGCGCCACCCACCACAAACAATAGCAAAACGATGGCAACGAGAACGGTCCGACGCATCGGTCAGGCTTCCACGTGAAAGAAAACCTTCCCGCCACGCTCGACCTTCCAGCCGCGGATGTTGTTCATGTGGTAGAAGGTCCCCGCACCACGTGCGGCGACCAGCTGTGCGCGAGTCGGCTGCACGTAACCCGTCTCATCGACCGCGCGGCTCATTAACAAAGCTTCGCCCCCGTCGTACTTCCAGGCGTGGCGAAAGCGAGTCGTACATTTCGATAGGATGGGCGCCTGAAGCTCGGCGTTTGCCCAGGTATTTCCACCGTCGGCGCTCACGTCGACTCGCGCGATTTTTCCGCGTCCGCTCCAGGCGAGGCCGGTGATGA
>DHJO01000013.1:4900-5156 GCA_002404375.1 Gemmatimonadales bacterium UBA4718
TCCATGACGAAGCTGAACATCCGCGCCGTCCCGTTCGCGAGCGGGTCAGTGTATTTGGACGTCTCTTCGCGCGTCATGAAAGGCTCCCTTGCCAACTGGATGCGCTTGATCCACTTCACCTGACTGTTTCCTTCCCAACCTGGAAGAAGCAAGCGGGCAGGATATCCCTGCTCTGGTCGAATTGCCTCGCCGTTCTGAGCGTAGGCGATCATCGCGTCATCGAGGGCTTTTTCCACCGGGATGCTGCGTGTCATGT
>DHJO01000052.1:0-1211 GCA_002404375.1 Gemmatimonadales bacterium UBA4718
CCGGCCGTTCATCCGAAGCATCTGTGTTAACGCTGTTGTCCTAGGTTCCTGCGCGAGCGACCGTTCCCTCACGCCAGGCGATGCGTCTCGAGCACCGCGGTGATCGCCGAGCCGTCCCACCTGAAGATCAATTGCTTCACGGGCCGCGCTGGTCCAACGCAACGCGGCCGGAACACAGCGACGCACTCGCCACCTTCGCGGCGGACGCTGTCGTAGGCGATTCCATCACCGTCTTTCTGCCTCAGCTTGACGCCGAGCTTTTGGGAAGCGGAGTAATCGGTCGGAGAGTAGACGTCTGGAAATTCGCGCTGGCGTCCCCGCAGATCGTAGAAGTGCGTGCCCTTCACCGGCGCCTTGAGAACCTCGAAATCCAGATCCTGCGCCGGCGCGCGCATCGCCTCGAGAAAAGCGACGCGGTGATGCTTCACCTCCGCAATCGCCGTTGCCTCGTCCCTGGCGGCGTAATAAACCCCGAATGATTCCGCGGTGAGCGCCGGTGGGCCGAAGCGCGTCCCGTCGGGAGACGGATAGACGAAGGGCGCCATTACGTAGCCCGCGCCTGGTCCGTACACGCGGTCCTGGGGAGGAATCGCGAGCGCGGGTTCAATCCGCGGATTCAACAGCGGATCCGTGCGAGCGCGGAGCGCGACGAGGGCGTCGAGATCTTCAGCGTCCGCGACCTCCTCGAAGAGGTCTATCGGCGGAAAAATCGACGCAACGAGCTTTACCGACTGCTTCCAGGCGAGTCGCTTCGGTGAGAGGCGGCCGGTTTTGTCAGACGTGGCCAGCGGAGATTACCAGGCTCGCGCGGCGGCGAGGTGCGCAAATGTCTGATAGAGCCCGATCATCCCGGATCGCATGATCTCAATGGGCGATCGTCCGCCAAAAAGTGGCGCCGTGTTCGCGCGGGAGACCCACTCGGTCCTGCTCTGCTCGTTGTGGGGGAAGAGCACCCTCATGGCCGCGTAGATCCCCAGCAGATACGAGAGACGATCGAGCTGGTCCCTGCTCAGCCCTTTCACTTCCTTGCTCTCTCTGGCGCGCTTGAGGAGATCGTAGTAGGTCGACCGCGAATCTACGCCGAGGAGGGTCATCGCGTCAGAGGCGGGCAGGTTCCATTTCCCGACAATCCGCGCAAACGTGCGCAGGCCCGCGCCCGCCTGGGCGTTGTCGCTGATGTGGGCCGCGCGGGGCGGCTTGAGCTGGGTGCT
>DHJO01000052.1:1229-2490 GCA_002404375.1 Gemmatimonadales bacterium UBA4718
CGACGAGCAGGTCGGCGGGGATCCCCAGGGCTCGCTTCAGCCGGGCTATTTGTCCGAGAGACAATTCCCTTTTTTCATTGAGGAAGTCCGACAGCCGGCTTCGCCCACCAAGGAGCTCGGCCAGGGCTGTCCTATCGATCCCTTTCTGCTCCGCCATGAACTCCACTAGCTCCTGAGGCGTCGCATCCGGCGGCATGTCGGTCTTCTCGTCCTCATACGCCTCTACCAGGATGGAGAGAAGTTCCAGTCGGTCGTACTGTTTGCTTCCCTTCTTGGGACTGCTGTCCAGCAAGCCTTCTATCTCTTTAAGGGCTTCATTGTGCTCTTTCTCCGTCCGAATCACATGCTGGATCGGATTCCCGATTGCCTTGTTCCGCGGGCGCGTCGCCGTTGCGGTCGCTGGCATTTTTCTAATCTCCACTATGATTTGTGAATCCACGATGCTGAATAAGCGTGCTGCCTAGAGCTTCAACGTGTCGTACTCCGCATGAGTCAGAATGTGTTTGATGTACACGATTCCGATGTCATATCTGAAGTGAGCCACCAAACGATACTTGTTCCCACCGATGTTGAAGATCACGATCCCATTCTTCCGAAAGTCTGCAGTCCCGAAATCCGCCTTCACCTGATGCGAATCGTGATACGGCTTGGCCTTCACCATCGCGTACCATGCCGACAGGGGCGTCGCGGCCAGCCTGTGCTGCCGACTGAACTCGGTTAGCACCCTACGGCTTATGACTCTCATGTTACCAATATGGTAACATCAGAGCTGGCCGGAAACCAGTATCGATTTACTTCAGTCCGACCCGTATTTCCGGTGGTGATACGACAAAGCCCCGCTGCCGACGGCGCAGCAGGATTTGTGCACTTGATAGCTGGAGCCCCCAGCCCCCTGCCGGCCCGCACACAGCCCCGGGCAGGTAGTGTTCAGTTGTAGTTGACCTACCGCAGCTCGGCGGGCGCGATCTCGTGCTGGGTCGTGTATCGCATTTGCTGCGTCGTCCCCATTTGACGCGCGCTCTCGTCACCCCATACCGGGAGCACGAACGAAAAGACGCTGCCGCGGCCTATTTCGCTCTCGACGTTGATGGTTCCACCGTGCGCCTCAACAATGCCTTTGGCGATGGCAAGTCCCAGCCCGACTCCGCGGCCATCGCCGCGCTTCGCCTGCCAGAACTTTCCGAACAGCCGAGGAATCTGCGCGGGCGGAATTCCCGGACCGGTGTCGATCACCGAGCATCGCACCCGGCCGTCGGCGCGA
>DHJO01000052.1:2642-3205 GCA_002404375.1 Gemmatimonadales bacterium UBA4718
TTCTCTTTCGCGATCGGCTCGAGCATCTCGCGCGCTTCATAAAGCAACTCGGCAACTGACGATTTGCGCGGCGCGATCGATAACCGTCCTGCTTCGATCGTGGTGACGCTGAGCAGATCCTGGATCAGGTGGTTCATCCGCTCACCCGCGCGTCCGATAATGCGAAGCTGGCTCCTTCGCGCGGCATCGGTCCCCGCGGTGTCGATGAGCAGCTCCGTCGCCATGTGAATCGTGTTCAGCGGATTGCGCAGGTCGTGGGCGACGATGCGAAGAATCTCTTCGCGTGCGTCGATGATTCCCTGCGCTTCGCCGTACATCTGGCCGAGCGTGACGCGCCCGACCTCGTTCATGACTACCCGATGAATCATGTCGGTGACGGAAAGCGCCAATACTCCCGAGAGCAGGACCCCGACGAGCGCACCGCCCGCCGCGTACACGGCCAGCCATCCGAACCCGGCTGCGACAAGGAGGCACAGAGCGGCCAAGCCGGTGGTCATCTCGACGGCAGAGCGAGTAAGCCGGAACGCGCCCGTAAAGGCGAGCACGACGCAAAGGACCGCAAA
>DHJO01000052.1:3508-3975 GCA_002404375.1 Gemmatimonadales bacterium UBA4718
GCCGCGAGCGCTTGTCGAGAATCGAGCATGTTGTTCGACTGCATTAGACCTCCCCGATTCAGTCGAGCCATCAAATGTTGTAGCCGAAGTACACAAACGGCGAAGTGGATAGCATGTCTGGGGACTGAGAGTGTCCGACGGCCTACTATATGGGTGTTTACCACTCGCCGCCAGACAATCTGTGGGCGTCACTGGGAGCTGAACGAAACTGAGGACTATCCGCCGGGACGGGACTGCAGCGAGGAGCCGGTTGACCTATAATCCCTTGGCGTGGACAGTCCCGTCCGCATGTGCGTTCATCGCCCCCACCCGCCTACAAACCAAATGATAAACCGCTCCTTTGTCGTCCTCGCCCTCGTGTGTCAGTGGGCCATCCCGCTCGGCGCTCAAACTTCGCTGACGCCCAATCAGGCGGAGGCGCGGGAGATTTTTCGCGAGCTGATCGAGATCAATTCTTCGTACAAAGG
>DHJO01000052.1:4099-4521 GCA_002404375.1 Gemmatimonadales bacterium UBA4718
GGGGACAAGGACTCGAGCGTCATCGTCCGCATGCAGGGCACGTCGAAAACGCTCAAGCCGATTCTCCTCATCGCGCATCTCGACGTCGTGGAGGCGCTGCGATCGGATTGGTCGCTGGACCCATACAAGCTCACCGAGAAGGACGGGTTTTTCTACGGACGCGGGACGAGCGACATCAAGGATGGCGCGACAACGCTGGCCACGGCGCTCCTTCGGATGAAACGCGAGCACGTGGTCCCGCAGCGGACACTGATTCTCGCGCTCACCGCAGGCGAGGAAGGCGGTGGCGGATACAACGGGATGGACTGGCTGCTCAAGAACCACCGCGACCTCATTGACGCAGCATTCGCGCTCAACGTTGACGCCGGTGATCCGGTGCTCAAGAACGGCAAGCCGCTTCTACGGTCGCTTCAGACGAGCGA
>DHJO01000076.1:0-2239 GCA_002404375.1 Gemmatimonadales bacterium UBA4718
GAGGGACGCACCAGCACCGGGTAACCGATTCTGCGGGCCGCCGTCACCGCCTCTTCGAGACTAGTCGCGGTGCCATTCTCCGGTTGCCTGATTCCCAATTTCCTGGCGATCGCGTCGAATCGTCGGCGATCCTCAGCGATGTCGATCGCGTCTGGTTGGGTGCCGAGAATCCGCACGCCGGCCTTTGCCAGCCCGTTCGTGAGCTTGAGCGGGGTTTGTCCACCGAGCTGAACGATCACTCCCAGAGGCTGCTCGCGCTCGACGATGTCCAGAACGTGCTCGAGAGTGAGCGGCTCGAAATACAGCTTGTCCGAGATGTCGAAGTCGGTCGACACGGTCTCCGGATTCGAGTTGATCATGATCGTCTCGTATCCCTGCTCGCGAAGGGCGAGCGCCGCGCGCACGCAGCAGTAATCGAATTCCACGCCCTGACCAATTCGATTCGGGCCGCTGCCAAGAATCACGACCGATTGTTTCTCCGTTCGCGGCGCTTCGCTTTCCTCGTCGTAGCTGCTGTACAGATACGGCGTCGCTGAGGGGAACTCACCGGCGCAGGTATCGACCATCTTGTAGGCGGGGACGATACCCAGCCCAATTCGTCTGGCCCTTGCCGCCGGCTCCGATTCGCCGCGCAGGTCGGCGAGCTGTCGATCGGAAAAGCCCATCCGCTTCATTTGCCGAAGAACGTCCTTGTCGACGCTCGGAAGCTTTGCATACGCGTGCTCCGCGTCGATCAATTCCGCCAGCTGTGAGAGAAACCAGCAATCGATGCCCGTGAGCTCGTTGATCTCGTTCACATGGAGTCCCGCCTCGAGCGCACGTTTGATCTGAAAGATGCGCTCCGGCGTTGGCTGCCTCAGCGCCCCGCGCAACGCTTCCAGTGTGTCCTCCTCGAGCCGGTCGTCAGCGAGGGTCGAAGCAGTGACCCAGCCGGCGCGACCGATCTCCAGCGCGCGGAGCGCCTTCTGGAACGCTTCCTTGAACGTGCGCCCAATCGCCATCGACTCCCCGACGGATTTCATCTGCGTCGTGAGGCGCGGGTTGGCTGCGCGGAATTTCTCGAAGGCAAAGCGCGGGCACTTGACGACCACGTAATCGAGCACCGGCTCGAAAGAAGCGGGCGTCGTTCCAGTGATGTCGTTCGGGATCTCGTCTAGGCGGTAGCCGACCGCGAGCTTGGTGCCGATGCGCGCAATCGGGAATCCAGTCGCCTTTGACGCAAGCGCCGACGACCGCGAGACGCGCGGATTCATCTCGATTACCAGCATCTCCCCGTCCCGGGGATTGATCGCGAACTGAATGTTGCACCCGCCTGCTTCGACGCCGATCTCTCTGATCACGGCGACCGCCGCATCTCGCATCAGCTGGTACTCGCGATCCGTCAGCGTCATCGCGGGTGCGACAGTGAGCGAGTCGCCGGTGTGGACTCCCATTGGATCGATGTTCTCGATGGAGCAGACGATCA
Source organism: Gemmatimonadales bacterium UBA4718 (assembly GCA_002404375.1). Taxonomy (GTDB): domain Bacteria; phylum Gemmatimonadota; class Gemmatimonadetes; order Gemmatimonadales; family Gemmatimonadaceae; genus UBA4720. Next base: position 1,466 of record DHJO01000076.1, read on the forward strand.
CCACATTGTCGGCGCCATCGCGCATCACTTCGAGCTCGAATTCCTTCCAGCCGATGACGCTACGCTCGACCAGTACCTGACCGACAGGCGAGAGATCGAGCCCGCGCCGGACGATGTCCTCCAGCTCCTGCCGGTTGTAGGCAATCCCGCCGCCCGTGCCGCCAAGCGTGAAGGCCGGGCGGATGATCGCGGGAAACGCAGTCGTCTCCACGATCTCGAGCGCCTCGTCCAGCGTGTTCGCAGTATCGCCCTGCGGAACCGCCAGACCAATGCGCCGCATCGCTTCGCCGAACAGCTTCCTGTCCTCGGCCATCGCGATTGCGCGCGCGTCGGCGCCAATCAATTCGACTCCGTATTTCTCGAGCACGCCATTTTCGGCGAGCGTCATCGCGACGTTGAGAGCCGTCTGTCCGCCCATCGTCGGCAGCAGCGCGTCCGGCCGCTCCTTGGCGATCACGAGCTCGACGTACTCCGGCGTCACGGGCTCGATGTACGTCCGATCCGCGAACTCCGGGTCGGTCATGATCGTCGCCGGGTTGGAGTTGACGAGGATTACCTCGAACCCTTCCTCCTTCAGCGCTTTGGCAGCCTGAGTGCCGGAATAGTCGAACTCCGCGCCCTGACCGATGATGATCGGGCCTGAGCCGATTACCAAGATCCGGTGGATATCTAGACGTTTAGGCATACGGGTCTACGCGATTCACTCGACCAAGTTAGCAGACCAACCCTCGAGGAGGTACATGATCTTGAAGTACAACAGAACGGGTGCGAGTT
>DHJO01000076.1:2515-4926 GCA_002404375.1 Gemmatimonadales bacterium UBA4718
TTGTTGTTCGCGTGCGAGACGTTGTTCCCGTACGCGACTCCCTTATCGCACACGTAGCAGCGGTGTCTTTTGATCTGCGCCATATCGTTAGCCTTCGGTCGGCATGAGCTCGATGCGCGCCATCTCGGCGCCATCGCCCTTGCGGTGACCAGTCTTGAGAATGCGGGTGTAACCGCCTTTCCGCGTCGCGAAGCGAGGCCCGATCTCCCGGAACAGCTTGTCGGCAGTAGCCCGATGCGGAACTTTAGCACCGGCCAGGCGACGGTTATGAAGCGTCCCGGTCTTGGCTTTCGTGATCAGTTTCTCGATGAATGGGCGTAGCTCCTTGGCCTTCGCCTCGGTGGTCTCGATGGCGCCACGCTCGATCAGCGCCTTTGCCAGATTCTTCATCAGAGCCAGCTTCTGCTCGCTGGTGCGGCGGAGCTGTCTGCCAACTTTGCGGTGACGCATTCTTACACTTCCTCTTCGTCGTCGGCGCCGACAGTGGCGACGTTACGGTTGGCCGGCGTGCCCTGATCGGTGATGCGGACGCCATCGGGAGTCTCCTCATACTTCATCCCGAAGTTGAGATTCTCTCTCTCGAGCAGATCGGCGATCTCGTTCAGCGACTTCTTGCCGAAGTTCTTGACCTGGAGAATCTGGCTCTCGCTCTGGCGGACCAGATCGCCCAGGGTGCGAATGTTGGAATTCTTGAGCGAGTTCACGGAACGAACCGAGAGCTCGAAGTCTTCGATCGGGGTGCGCAGCACTTCGGCAAGACGGTGCGCGTCCCCGCCCGGCATGTCGGAGCCAGGCGTAAGCGGAGCCGAAGCGTGGGAGCCGAAGCCGGCGAAATACTGAAAGTGTGTCTGCGCCAGTGCGGCGGCGTAGCTCACAGCCTCTTCGGGCGTGACCGTGCCATTCGTCTCGACGGTCAACGTCAGGCGATCGTAGTCCGTGCGCTGTCCGACGCGCGTCTCGGCGACGGCGAAGTTGGCGCGGCGGACCGGATTGTAGATCGAATCGATGCGCACGACGTCGACGGGAAGAGTCTTGTCGACCACGTGCTGGTCGGCTTCGACGTAGCCACGCCCGCGTCCGACGTATAGCTCGACGTTGATCTCGCGGTCACCCTGCAGGGTGAACAGGTGCTGGGTGCGATCGACGATCGTTACGCCGCCCTGTCCCTCGATGTCCGCCGCCGTTACCGGGCCGGCCGAGCTCTTCGAGATGCGTAGGACGGTGTTCTCTACGCCTTCGTCGAGCGACAGCGTGAGCGTCTTGAGATTCCCGATTATCTGGTGGACATCTTCGACCACGCCGGGGATCGTCTGGTGCTCGTGCAGGACTCCGTCGATGCGGAATCCCCACACCGCCGACCCGCGGAGCGATGAAAGCAGGAGACGCCGCATGGCGTTCCCGAGGGTGTGTCCGAAGCCGCGCTCGAGCGGCTGAAGGCGGAATTCTGCGACATTGGGATTGTCTTCGCGCTTCGTCGCTTCGACTAGCTGCGGACGGACAAGTCCCCTTAGATCAATTGCGGTTGCCATTTTTTTCGATTCCTTAGACGTGCCACCCCGCCCCTAACGCGCGGTGAGCCCGTAACGAGAGTTAGGGTCTCGTCCTGCTGCAACTGTGGATTGCGAACTAACTGCACTGCGGACTGCTGACTAACTGCGGATTGGGAGACTAACTACGAACTGCGGACTAACCCGCTTCCCTCTTCCCTATTTCGAGTAAAGCTCGACCACCAGCTGTTCCTGCGCGGCGATCGGGATGTTCGGTCTCGTCGGCCTCTCCAGCATCTTGCCACTGAAGGTGTCGCGATCCACCGCGATCCACGACAACGGCGCGCCCCGCGAGGACTGGTCCATCGCCGCCATCACGCTCGCCTGCTCTCGCGACTTCATGCGGACGCGGATTTCCTGGCCGGGCTGCACGAGGAAGCTCGGGATATCGACCGATTTCTGATTCACTTCGACGTGGCGGTGACGAACGAGCTGGCGCGCGGCCTTGCGGCTGCCGGCGAAGCCCATGCGATACACCACGTTGTCGAGACGCGACTCCAGCGCTGCGAGAAGATTGTGTCCCGTGATTCCCGGGAGCGGTGCGACTCGCTCGAAGGTGTTCCGGAACTGTCTCTCGCTCACGCCGTAGATGCGCTTGATCTTCTGCTTCTCACGGAGCTGCTTCGAGTATTCCGACACCTTGCGGCGGCGGGCAGTGGAGGCACCGTGCTGTCCCGGCGGCGTCGGACGACGCTCGACCGGGCACTTCTCGGTGAAGCACTTGGTTGCTTTGAGGAACAACTTCGTTCCCTCGCGGCGGCACTGTCTGCAGCTCGATCCTGTATAACGCATCGGTTAGACTCTCCGACGCTTGGGAGGACGGCAGCCGTTGTGCGGAATCGGCGTCACGTCCTTGATCGACTT
>DHJO01000071.1:0-145 GCA_002404375.1 Gemmatimonadales bacterium UBA4718
TCGCTTGCCGAATACTTCGCGCGGGCCGCGGTTGTGTCCGAGGACAAGCCGGTTCTGATCGACCGATTCCTGGAGGACGCGTTCGAGGCTGACGTCGATGCCATTTCGGACGGGGAGCGAGTAGTGATCGGCGGCGTGATGCAGC
>DHJO01000071.1:312-2759 GCA_002404375.1 Gemmatimonadales bacterium UBA4718
GGGCAGGTGTACGTGCTCGAGGTGAACCCGCGCGGCAGCCGAACGGTGCCTTTCGTCTCGAAAGCGATCGGTGTTCCACTCGCGGCGATCGCCGCGCGGGTGATGCTCGGCGAGACGCTGGACGACATCGGGTTCACGGAAGAAGTCGCGCCCGCGTACATCTCCGTGAAAGAAGCCGTGTTCCCATTCAACAAGTTTCGCGAGTTCGACCCGATTCTTGGCCCCGAAATGAGATCCACGGGCGAAGTGATGGGGATCTCGGATTCCTTCGGCAGCGCATTCGGCAAGGCGCAGCTCGCGGCAGACAACGTGCTGCCCAGCGAAGGTGCGATCTTCATCACGGTCAACGATTCCGACAAGACTTCCGTGACTCCGATCGCCAGACGGTTCCAGGAAATGGGGTTCAAACTCTTCGCCACGAGCGGCACGGCGAAGCACTTGCGCGGGCGCGGAATTCCGGTGGAGACGGTCCTCAAGATCCATGAAGGCCGGCCCAACGGAATGGACATGATGCTCAACGGCGACATACAGCTCCTGATCAACACGCCGCTCGGCAAAGAGTCGCAGCGGGACGACTACACGATGCGACAGGCGGCGATCGCCAACCGGGTGGCGTACACAACGACGCTCTCCGCGGCGAGCGCGGCCTGTGATGCGATCCTCTCCCTTCGGTCGAGGGCGTCGTCGGTGCTCTCGCTGCAGGAGTGGCACGCCAGAATTCCGAAGGAAGCCGGCGTCTGATGGGGGGGGCGAAGCCATTCATTCACGAGTCCGCGTATGTGGACGAGGGCGCGGAGATTGGCGCCGACACCAAGGTCTGGCATTTCTGCCACGTGCTCGGCGGCGCGGTGATTGGCGAGGGCTGCTCGCTCGGACAGAACGTCGTGGTGATGAACGGCGTCAGGATCGGCAACAACGTCAAGATTCAGAACAACGTCTCCGTATACGAAGGCGTGGAGCTGTCTGACGACGTGTTCTGCGGACCGTCGATGGTGTTCACCAACGTGATAAATCCACGGAGCCACGTTTCGCGCCGGAACGAATACAAGAAGACTCTTGTCGGACGCGGTGCGACGCTTGGCGCCAATGCGACCATAATCTGCGGTGTCACGCTCGGCGAATACGCGTTCGTGGGGGCGGGAAGCGTCATCACCCACGACGTTCCGGCATACGCTCTCATGGTGGGTGTTCCGGCGCGCAAGGTCGGCTGGATGTGCCAGTGTGGCGAGCGCCTGTCCGACAGGAATCCGACCAGCTGCAAGGTGTGCGGGACAAAGTATCGACTCGACGGCGAAGAGCTGAGGAGAATTCCGTAGGTGGCCTCGGAGAAGACCTTCAGGATCGCACTGGTCGGATGCGGGCGTATCAGCAAAAACCATTTCGAAGCGATCGACAAGATCGACGGACTGGAGCTGGTCGCCGTTTCTGATACTGATGCCGAGCGGGCGAAGCAGGCCGGAACGCAGTGGAAAGTTCCTTACTTCACTTCCTACGAGCGAATGTTGGAGGAGAGCAAAGCGGAGATCGTGACGATAGCGACTCCGTCCGGTTTGCATCCGGAGCAGGGAGTGGCGGCCGCGAAGGCCGGCAAGCACGTCGTGATGGAGAAGCCGATGGCGATCTCTCTGACTGGGGCGGACTCTCTGGTTCAGGCGTGCGACAAGGCGGGTGTTCAGCTGTTCGTGGTCAAACAGAACAGGTTGAATCCTCCGATCCAGTTGTTGAAGCGGGCGGTCGATCGCAATCGTTTTGGCCGCATCTATCTGGCGAGCTGCACCGTCCATTGGGCACGGCCGCAGGAATACTACGATCAGGCTCCCTGGCGCGGGACGTGGGAATTCGACGGCGGAGCCTTCATGAATCAGGCATCGCACTACGTCGACCTAATTCAGTGGCTGATGGGCCCCGTAGAGAGCGTGATGGCAAAGACGGCGACGCTCGCGAGACGTATCGAGACCGAGGACACTGGTATCGCCATCCTCAAGTTCCGCTCGGGCGCGCTGGGCACCATCGAAGTCACAATGCTGGCGTATCCCCGAAATCTGGAAGGCTCGCTCACGATTCTCGGAGAGAAGGGCTCCGCCAAGGTCGGCGGAACAGCGGTCAACAAGATCGAACACTGGGAATTCGCCGATCCGGACGACGACGACAAGCTGGTCGAGAGCGCGAATACGAGTCCGCCCAGTGTCTATGGGCTTGGCCACCAGGGCTACTACAGAAACGTCCTCGCGGTGCTGAGGGGCGAGGCCAAGCCAGACACCGACGGACGCGCGGGGCGGAAATCTCTGGAGCTGATTCTCGGCATCTACGAATCCGCCAAGACCGGGCGCGAAGTTCCGCTGCCTCTCCGCTCCCAAGTATGAGCCCGAGTCATGTATCTTTAAAGGCTTATTCCGAACGAATTGGAGACAGAAGATAGATGGCGGCGGCACGACGACTTGGAGACA
>DHJO01000071.1:2844-3137 GCA_002404375.1 Gemmatimonadales bacterium UBA4718
TTGGAGACAAAAGGTAGATGGCGGTCCCACTTCTTGACCTGAAAGCACAGCACGCGACGATTCGCGATTCGGTGGTGAACGCGATGATGAAGGTCGTCGAGGACCAGGCGTTCATTCTTGGTGAGCCCGTCGAGCGTTTCGAGCGCGACGTCGCCAAGCTCTCGCAGACGACGCACGCGATCGGCTGCGCGAATGGCACCGATGCTCTCCTCCTCTCCCTTCGCGCGCTCGACGTGGGTCGCGGCGAAGAGGTGCTGACTACGCCATTCACGTTCTTCGCGACCGCCGGCGCC
>DHJO01000005.1:0-1596 GCA_002404375.1 Gemmatimonadales bacterium UBA4718
GTCAGCGCCGTCCTGAAGCCCGGTATCGACTCGAGCTTGTCGAGCGTTCCGCCGGTGTGTCCGAGGCCACGGCCCGACATCATCGGCACCGCGACGCCAAGCGAGGCGATGAGCGGAGCCAGAATCAAAGAGACTTTGTCACCAACGCCGCCGGTCGAATGTTTGTCGATCCGAGGCATCGGCAGGTGCGATAGATCGAGTCGCTTTCCGCTTTCGAGCATTGCGTCCATCAGCGCGTTCATCTCGGCGCGGTCGAGGCCGCGGAAATAGACCGCCATGAGGAGTGCGGCCATCTGATAATCGGGCACCTGGCCGCCTGAGTATGCGAGCACGAGTTCCCTCAGTTCCTGTGGCTCCAGCCTCTCGCCGTTGCGTTTGCGTTCGATCAGACGGGGTACGATCATTTAGCGCCAGCCGGGGTATTTGTCGGTGGCACACTCACAATTGCAATCGGAGTCCGCATGCGCGCTTTTCAGTACCTCTCGGTCGGAATGATGCTCGTCGCTTCTGTGGCCAGTGCCCAGACTGCGGCAGATCACATCGCGCTCGGGGACAAAGAATACGTCGCAATGAACGCTCCCGCCGCCCTCGCCCATTATCAGGAAGCGATCAAATTGGATCCGAAGAGCTACGAAGCGCTCTGGAAGGCATCGAGATCCGCGGTCGATCTTGGATCATTCGAGCGCAATGACAAGACCCGGGAGGATGACTTCAAGAACGCGGAGTCTTACGCGCGAAGCGCTGTCGAAGTGAACCCCGGTGACGCCGAGGGCCATTTCCATCTCGCCCGGTCGCTCGGCAAGAATGCTCTTACCCAGGGACCGCGCGCGCGAATCAAGTACGCTACCGACGTCCGCACCCACGCTCTGGAGTGCCTGAAGATCAATCCCAAGCACGCTGGTTGTCTCCACGTGATGGGAATGTGGAACGCCGAGGTGATGCGTCTCAACGGCTTCACGCGCATGCTGGCGAAGAATCTGCTCGGAGGGAAAGTCTTCTCCTCGGCGAACTGGGCCGACGCAAAGAAGTACATGGAGGAATCGGTCGCGAATGAGCCCGACCGGATCGTTCACCACGTGGATCTTGCCGGCGTGTACCGGGACATGGGAGAGAAGGACAAGGCCCGCGCCGAGTACCAGACCGCGATGAAGCTCCCGAACAGAGATTACAACGACCGGTACTACAAAGCCGAAGCCGACGCGGGGCTGAGAGCGGGTTAGCCGCTAGGATACACCTGCTTGCGGCGCTGTTTCTTGGAGATTGTCGCGCCGGTTCGTCGGAGGGGATCCTACTTCGGCCGCTCGTCCTCGCCCACCGCGCAGCTTCGCTGCACGGTACGGCAGCCGGCTTCGCTCGGCGCCTGGGCTGCGGAGCGTCCTACGTAGGACCCCCTCCGACTACCCTTGAGAAATCACAGCAACTTTGGGCCGCCGCAGGCGGCCATCCCCTCGCGCAATCGTCTCGACGCCGCCTCGGCGCGAGGGTTAGCCGCGGACAAACGGCACGTGCTGACGCTCCTCGAGTCGAACTCGGTGGGAGGGCGGTGGGGGGTGTCCTCGCAGGCGACGTGCTCACGTAGCAAGAGACCGGCTGGGT
>DHJO01000005.1:1605-2856 GCA_002404375.1 Gemmatimonadales bacterium UBA4718
GAGCGAAGGAGCGGTGTTAGGGGCTCCGACCAGCGGCCGTCGTCGCCGAAGAGGATACCGTCACCGACCGACCGCGCAACAACGTCAGAGTGACTAGCTTTCCGCTGAGAGGCTGGCTTCTTCCTCTTCTCTCTCGGCGGCGGCGAGCTCGAGCTCCTCGGCGAGGTCTTCCCAGACGTTATCGTCCGCTCCGCGGAACTTCCCCACCCGGCGCGCGATGCTGTGGCGAGTCTGGTCTCCACTCCCGGGCGCAAGGAGGAGAGCGACGGTCGCTCCCAATATGGCGCCCACTGCGATCCCCGCCGTAAACAGACTGATATTGTTCCAATCAGGAACGGTTTCGTGCGGTAATCCGTCCGGTTTTGGCTGGGGAATGGAACCAGGCGGCGGGGCCTTGGGGATAGAGGACGCCGTCCTGGAGGTGCCGGGAGTATTGAACATGAAAGGCGTAGCTCAGGGGGATGGTAAGAAATTTGCCCTAAAGGCTACCCAGCAATAGCCGTGCGAGGATGCTGAATGAGTAGTTCAGGTAAAATGGTATTGTTGGTGGAGGACAACGAGGACAATCGTATAGTCTACTCCACAATCCTGAAGCACTTCGGTTACGAGGTAACCGAAGCGTTGAATGGCGAAGAAGGCATAGCCAAGGCCCGGTCGGAGAAGCCAGATTTGATTCTGATGGACATATCCATCCCGATCATTGATGGCTGGGAGGCGACGCAAGTGCTGAAACACGATCCGTCGACAAAGGGGATTCCCATCATCGCTCTGACCGCACACGCTCTCGCATCCGATCGCGAGAAAGCGATGGAGGTGGGTTGCGATGGCTATCTCGCCAAGCCGTGCGAGCCGAGGGCAGTCGTCGCAGAGGTGCAGAGGTTCCTCGGCAAGAACAATGGAGCGTAGGCCTCACTACAAGATTCTCATCGTAGACGACCACGAGGACAACATCGAGCTCCTCCGTGCTCGGCTGGAGGCGCGCGGCTACGAGGTAGAGGGCGCCAACGATGGGCAGGCAGCGCTGGACGTCGTCGATCGATGGTGCCCGGATCTAATTCTCCTCGACGTCATGATGCCGAAGATGGACGGCATGGAAGTCGTGCGTCGGCTGAAAGCGAAAACCGAGAGGAAGGAGCTTCCGTTCATCCCGGTCATCATGCAGACCGCGCTCGACTCCACCGAGAACAAGGTGGAAGGACTCGACGCCGGCGCCGACGACTAACTCGTGAAGCCCTTCGCGCTCGACGAGCT
>DHJO01000062.1 GCA_002404375.1 Gemmatimonadales bacterium UBA4718
CGTTCAGCAGCATGCCGCCAGTTGGTCTGAACAGCGCGCTGAGCGGCGGCGGCATTGCCGGTGCGGATAGCATCCACGATGGCGTCGTGCTCCGTTCCCGCCGTTGGGACTGTGTCTAGCAGAAGCGCGATGTACATCCTGATGTAGCGTTCCGCCTGCGGCTTCACGGCTTCGTGCAGTGAGCGAAGACGTGCGCCCGCGCTGGCTTCGACATAGCGCCGGTGAAATTTTTCGTCTAGCTCGTACAGCTTTCCCGGCTGTGCTCCCCGTGCCGATGCGGCGCGCCGAAAATCCGCGTTCAGCCCCTCGAGCTCGCTGGCCAGCCGCTCTCTTTCGGCGCCAGAAAGCCGTGCGGCGCTCCTTGCCGCGAGACCTTCCAGCTCGGCGACGATCTCCAGCAGCTCCTGAACATCTTCCCTGGTCAGGGGCGCGACCGTCATTCGAGCCTGATGGGTTGTCGAAGCAATCACGTATCCCTCTCGCTCCAGACGCTGAAACGCCGCCCGTACCGGGGTTCTGCTGACCCCGAAGCGCTCGGCGACTTCGGTCTCGACGATCCGCGATCCCGGCGCGAGTTGTCCCCGGACGATCATTCCGCGTAGCGAGTCATAGAGCCGGTTCGCGCGCTCGGACGCGCCAGTCCCGCGTCGTCCCGCTGACTGGGCTCTCGGTCTCGGGGCAGGTCGTCTCGGCATTATGCGGCCAATATAACGCTCGCCCGTCCGGCTCACCCGCGCCTCCTTGCGCCTCACCACGGCCCGGATTATTGTGGGCTGGGGTATTTGTATACAAATCCGCATCCAATTGGGGGTACGATGTCGCTCTTCGTCAGGAAGGACATGGCATCACTGCTGGCTGAGGCGGGCTCCGGAACGCTGCGCCGCGAGCTTGGGCCGCTTGCACTCGTCACTCTCGGCATCGGTGCCGTGATCGGAACCGGGATCTTCGTCCTGAGCGGGATCGTCGCCTCTCAGCACGCCGGGCCCGCGCTCATCATCTCGATGGTATTGGCCGGAATTGCCTGCGCATTCGCCGGGCTTTCCTACGCCGAGCTGGCGAGCATGATCCCGGTGGCGGGAAGTGCCTACACGTACGCCTACGCCACCATGGGAGAGCTCGTCGCGTGGATCATCGGCTGGGATCTCATCCTCGAATACTCCCTCAGCTCGTCCACCGTCGCTGTCGGCTGGTCCGCTTATGCGGTGACCCTGCTCAATGAGATGGGAATTCATATTCCGGCGCAGCTTACCGGTGCTCCGGGCACTCAGATCGCGCTGCACGAGGGAACCTCGGTAACAGCGCTCTTCAACCTGCCAGCTGTCATTGTGTGCCTGGCGGTTACGGCGCTTCTCGTGATCGGCATCCGTGAGTCCGCACGTGTGAACACGATTATCGTCATCCTGAAGGTCGCCGTTCTAACGCTGTTCGTCGCCGTCGGCGTGCGATATGCCAACGGGGCAAACTTTCATCCGTTCATTCCGCCCAACACCGGCCAGTTCGGATCGTTTGGCTGGAGCGGAATTCTACGGGGCGCCGGAATTATCTTCTTCGCCTATATCGGGTTCGACGCGGTATCCACCGCCTCCCAGGAGGCAAAGAATCCTGGTCGAGACATCCCGATCGGAATTCTCGCCTCGCTCGCGATCTGCACAGTGATTTACATCGCCGTCGGCCTGGTGATGACCGGCCTCGTTCCATTCGCAAAGCTCAATGTCGCGTCCCCACTCGCCTTCGCCGCTCAGGCGACGGGAGTGAGATGGCTTCCGCCCATCATCAGCATTGGTGCGATCTGCGGCCTGTCGAGCGTGATACTGGTCAACATGCTGGCGCAGTCGCGAATCTTCTATTCCATGAGCAGAGACGGACTGCTGCCACCCCTTTTCGCGAAGCTGCACCCACGCTTTCGCACCCCACACGTGACGACCATCATCACCGGCGTACTCGTCGCAATCGCGTCCGGTCTCTTCCCCATCGCGGTTCTCGGCGTCCTCGTGAGCATGGGAACGCTTCTCGCTTTTGCTATCGTTTGCACGGGAGTACTCATTCTAAGGAAGACGGCGGCCGATACGCCGAGGCCGTTTAGAACTCCGGGGATGCCATGGGTGCCGATCGTCGGAACTCTGATATGCCTCTACCTGATGACGGGGCTGCCGCTGCCAACCTGGATCAGACTCTTCGTGTGGCTCGCGATCGGGCTGGTGATCTACTTCAGCTACGGGCGATTCCACGCCGCAACGCTGCGCAAGCAGCTGCTAGCGGATGCGGCTTAGCGCCTGAGAGGTCGAGCAAGCAAGCTGAGCGGGAAGCGGACGCACGGCCCCCCAATGTTGTCCCCTCAGCTTGTGGCTGACCCTCCGTGTTCGTATGCTGGAGAAGCTTCTGACTGGATTTTTTTTGTGGAACTTCAACCGCAGGAAACGCGCAGCAAATCCACCAACACCAGGGCCTGGCAGGCAGTTCGTCCTGAAGAGAGCACACACCTCTCCGACTCGCGCCTGCAGCTCCACCACGCTGCGCAGTTCGGCGCAGCCGCGGGAATCTCCTTCCTCGAGCACCGACCCGACGACAGTCACACCAATCTGGAATGGGTACCTGCTCTCGCGGGATTGGTTTCCCGGGTAATCCCCGCCCGCAAGTCATTCCGCGTCTGCGTCAGACCGGCCGATCTTACGCTGCTGATCGTCACGGAAAGGGATCAACCGATTGCGCGATACCGGTTGCATGGCCGCACCATCGTCGAGGCCACCCAGTGGATTCGGGAGCAAATCGCACCACTGGGCGTTGATGCCGGGCGATATACGCTCAAGCGGCACTACGAGATTCCCGGCCATCCGGTGGCAATGGGCGACTCCTTCGACGCGAGTGAGAGATCACAGTTTGAAGAGCTGTCAAAGTGGTTCTCGAACGGCGCGTCGATACTCGGTTCTCTCGCTCGCTCGATCCACGACGCCAGCGAGGTCAGATGCTGGCCGCACGACTTTGACATCGCGACAGTCATTTCCGTCTCGCCCGGGCGCACCATCGGGGTCGGGCTCGAGCCCGGCGATAGCTACTACGACGAGCCGTATTTCTACGTCAGCATGAGTCCGCACCCGTCTGCGGCACAGGCTCGGTCACGGCCACTCTGGGGCCGCGGCACATGGCACACTCGCGATTGGATGGGGGCGGTTCTAACCGGGTCGAGGCTCGAAGGAGCATCTAAGCAGGAGTGGCAGGTCCGCGAATTCATCGATTCGGCGGTCTCAGCCTGTCGAGCACTAGCGACCCAAAGCTAGATCGGAGCTTCGGCCTGCCTTCGCCAGATTCGGCTTCGCTGGTGAGCCGGAGCGACAAGTCGTTCCACTAACCCGAGCACGCCGTCGACAGCCAGAGCAAGCACGGCGGCCGGAAGGGCGCCCGAGAGAATCATTCGCGTATCAGCGAGAGCGAGGCCTTCGACAATAGGTTCGCCCAGACCTCCCGCGCCAATGAATGCGGCAAGCGTCGCTGCTCCAACTGTAATCACCGCCGCCGTGCGTATCCCGGCCATTATCACCGGCGCAGCCAGTGGAAGGCGTACCCACATCAGTCGCTGCACTGGAGTTGTTCCGAGCGCTTCGGCGGCAGAGACTGCCTCGGGATCTGCATCGCGCACGCCGGTGTACGTGCCCCGCGCAATCGGGTATAGCGCATACAGCCAGAGCGCAACAAGCGCGGGGACGACACCGACGCCTAGCAGAGGAATCATGAAGGCGAGCAGCGCGATGCTCGGAATGGTCTGCAAGACTCCGAGCACACCGATAGAAGGCTCCGCCAGTGGCCGTGTTCGTTCGAGCGCCAAGCCAAGCGGCAGCGCCACGATTACTGCAGCGAGTAGCGCCAGCCC
>DHJO01000131.1:0-2742 GCA_002404375.1 Gemmatimonadales bacterium UBA4718
AAAAGCGGGGCGTCTTTCGACGCCCCGCTTTTCTTTTTGGGACTACCCGCGCAATCACCAAGGGCCTTAACCGCGAAAGCGTCAGGCTACTCGCACAGTCACTGTGAACGCACCAGCGGAGGCTGCTCGTCCGCAGTGGCACCGTAACTGTATGGCACCGGCACGTCCAGCAGCCGCAGGTATACCCCTACCTGTGCGCGGTGATGGGCGGCGTGCGTGATGAATGCGCTGCGGAAGACATTCACGCGAGGCGCCTCGAGAAGGACGTTATCCCCCATGCGCAGAGTCCATGTGGAGCGCGCCTGGTCCCACGTCAGCTGCCGGAGTATCCCTCGCAGCTGCGCGCTCAGCTCGTCGAACAGCTTCACCCGCTCGGCGCTGCTCGCCAGCTTGGGTTCCTGTGGGCGCTGGGTCTTGCCGTCGAAATCGTCCTGCGTCAGCATCAGGATTCCGAATCCGGGTAGCTGGGCCAGGTGGGTGGCGAGCTGTCCGAGTGACCTCGATTTTTCGTGCGGGCGCCAGTCGTCGTGTCCGTTGGGAACCCGCTCGAGCATGCGCCGGGTGATAGCCAATTCGCCGTCGAGATCCGCGAATAGCACGGAGAGCGGGGACTCCGTCTCGATGGGGGATGATTCTGCAGCAGTCGTAGTCATGGCTTTGGTTGAGGGCGAGAATTAGGAATATATAAAGCCCGCAGCCCCAAGCCGCCCCGCCCACCGCCCCTGGCCGGTAGTGTTCAGTTAAGTCGCCGCGCGCGGCCCCTCGTTGGTCCGCGACTCCCGCGTGATTACAACGTTGACGCACGCCCACGAGAAGAGGTTGAACGCCAGGACCACCAGTGCCGCAGCCTGGTTCCGGTAGAACATGAATACCTCGGTGAACAGGATCGACAGCAGTACGGCCCGGTGAAAAAAGAGCAGTGCCGTCATCCTCGAGCGGCGGAGCGCGAACAGGGCGACGACAACGAAAACGGACGGAATGAGTGTCGAGACGATCAGTAGCCAGTCCGAAGTTGGAAGGAGGCCAATCATCCCGCTCCGCTGGCCGGAGGCTTCCGCGACGATTCCCTCCGACAACTGTCCCGCGACGATCAGCACGACCGTCCCGGCGTTGACCGCGAGCTGCAGAACGAAAAGCGTGACGAGTCCGCCGAATCGATTCGCTCGAGCGAGTACCGCCTCGTAGCTCGCGACGACATACCCGCGAATGCGCTGGAGCAATCCATGGCTGCGCGGCTGAACTCTCGCGCGCTCGATCAGCGCCGTCAATCCCAATGTCAGGTCGTCCTTCTCGGCGATGGCCCCGAGATACCGAAGCGCTCTGGCGCGTTCTCCTAGTGGGAGCCCGTTGATGACCGCCTCTTCCAGATCGTGGATTGCATTGACGAGATATTCTTCCCTGCCGATCCCTTGGCCCATCTGAAGATCCCGAAACGCGAGATAGATGAGGACGAACGTGATGTAGATGAGCGCGATCGATGGCTGGAAGAAATAGTCGTTGTCGCGCGTGATGAACTTGCCAATTTCGTCGATGAACGTTCCGAATCCGATTCCGCCCAGGAGTGCCGCCCATAGCCGAGCTCGGTTGCCGAGGAAGGAAAGGCAGAGGAGCAGCGCCACCGCCATCAACAGTCCTCCCCAGAGCATGTGGGCGATGTGAAATCTCGCCCCGCCCAGACTTGGATAGCCGGCGATTCGGAGAATGAACCTGATCGACAGAACGGCCGACACGCCGCCCACGATGAAAAGATCCAGATATCGTGCGGCGCCGAGATCGCGGGGAAAGGCCGAGTGCCTCATTTGGGAGACCGCAATCGGTTCAACGCTGTACGCGGCCACTCCCCTCTCCCTTCATCAGGGTCTCCACTTCGGACACGTCGACGCGGTTGAAATCGCCGAGTATGGAGTGCTTGAGGCAGGAGGCGGCAGCGGCGAATTCGAGCGCGCGCTGGTCGTCGCGGTACGTGATCGAGCCATAGATGAATCCCGCGGCGAATGAATCGCCCGCCCCGACTCTGTCCACGATGTTGGTGATGTCGTACTTGCGGCTCGTGAGGGATTTCTTGCGATTGCGCAGAATCGCCGACCAGCCGTTGTGATCGGCGCTGTGGCTCTCGCGCAGCGTGATCACCTGCTTCTCGAGATTGGGGAATTCGCTCAGCACCTTTTCCGCCAGCAGAGAGTACCGCTCGGCATCCAGCTTCCCCTTCGAAACGTCGGCATCGATCTCTATCCCGAGCGCCTTCTGGCAATCCTCTTCATTGGCGATGCCGACCGTGGCATGCGACACGATCTCGCGCATCACCTCCGGCGCCTTCTTTCCGTAGCACCAGAGATTCTTCCGATAGTTGTAATCGCATGACACGGTGACGCCCTTCGAGCGCGCAGCTTTCACCGCCTCGAGGGAAAGCGCCGCCGCAGATACGCTGATAGCGGGCGTGACGCCGCTGATATGAAACCAGGTCGCGCCTTTGAGGATCGCGTCCCAGTCGAAGTCGCCAGGCTTGGCGGCGGCAATCGAAGATCCGACGCGGTCATAAGTCACTTTCGATGCCCGTTGATTCGAGCCCGATTCCAGGAAGTAGATCCCTATTCTGTCGCCCGCTCTCTTTATGAAGCTCGTGTCGACTCCGAACTTTCTGATCTCGCTGATCGCGGACTCGCCGAGCGGATTCGCCGGAAGCGACGTGACGAAGGAGACCGGCAGGCCGAACTGGGCCAGTGAGACGGCGACATTCGCCTC
>DHJO01000131.1:2807-3127 GCA_002404375.1 Gemmatimonadales bacterium UBA4718
CCGAACGTCACGACGCGCGTCATTGCGGACGGTCGGGCATCAGGGCGTGATTGGCATTTGTCCCACGGGCGAACAAATTAGTCCAAGCCCTGCCTGTGCGCTAATTGAGGAAGAATCGACCCGAGACAAAAATGAAAATGACGAGAAGATTGGCCGCGCGGACAGCGCTGATCGCATTGGCAATCGCCGCAGTCGCACAGACAGCGGCAACTCAGACGATGGACGAACGAGCCGTACGCGCGGCTTCGGATCAATGGCAACAGGATATCGTCGCGAAGAACGTCGACGCGATCGTCGCCCTGCACGCTCCGGATGCGATA
>DHJO01000089.1:0-4420 GCA_002404375.1 Gemmatimonadales bacterium UBA4718
TACACCCATGCGAACCGACCGATCTCCATGGAGATTCTCGCTCAGCTCCGTGCTCTGGCGTTCGGTACTGCCGCCGCCTACAGTGTGCTGCTGATATTTCTGGTGCTTCTGATGACGCTCGCCGCCAGATCGTTCGAGGAGAGACTTGCCTGACGTGCCGGCACGTCCGCGCGTCGTAATCATCGGCGGCGGATTCGGAGGCATTACAGCCGCGAGCGCACTGAAGCGCGCCAATGTCGATATCACACTCATCGACAGAACCAACCACTTCATATTTCAGCCGCTTCTCTATCAGGTGGCGACTGCCGAACTGGCGCCGAGCGACATCACGGCGCCGATCCGCTGGATACTGAGGAGTCAGAGGAATACCGAAGTACTCATGGCCGAAGCCCGGGAGATCGATCCAGAGCGGCGCGTCGTCCGCGTCGATGATGACCTTCGCGAGCTTCCATACGATTACCTCATCGTCGCGCCGGGATCGCGTCACAGCTATTTCGGCCACGACGAGTGGGAACCATACGCGCCCGGGCTGAAGGCGATCGAGGATGCGTCGGAGATTCGCCGGCGCTTTCTGCTGGCGTACGAGATCGCGGAAAAGTCAGAGAATCCGAAGGAGCGGGAAGAGTATCTCACTTTCGTCATCGTCGGCGGCGGCCCCACGGGGGTCGAGCTCTCCGGGGCAATTCCATTCATAGCGAAGAAGGCGCTCGTGGCGGAGTTCCGCCGGGTGGACACGCGTCGTACGCGGGTCGTTCTGGTGGAGGCGGGTCCGAGAATTCTGCCGTCCTTCCCGGAGGATCTCGCGCAGCACGCCGCCCGCGATCTCGCCGATCTCGGTGTCGAGATTCGCGTCAACTCTTTCGTCACCAAGGTCGAGCGCGACGGCGTCTGGGTCGGAGGTGAGAAGATTCGCGCGCGTACAGCTTTCTGGGCTGCCGGCAACAAGGCGTCGCCGCTGGGCAAGTTTCTTGGTGCTCCCCTCGATAGCGCCGGCCGAGTGAAGGTCAGCGACGATCTCTCAGTACCAGGTCACCCGGAAGTTTTCGCGATCGGCGACCTCACCACCTTTCAGCAGGACGGACGGCTGGTGCCGTGGGTAGCTCCGGCGGCGAACCAGCAAGGAGCATTCGTTGCCAAGTCGATCATCCGGGATACGCGGCGGCAGCCCAGAAAGAAGTTTCACTATTTCAACAAGGGTGATCTGGCAACGATTGGAAGATCGCGCGCGATCGCCGATTTCGGACGGGTGAGATTCGCGGGCAGACTGGCGTGGTTTCTGTGGCTGTTCGTTCACATCATGTATCTCGTCGGGTTCCGCAACAGGATCGTGGTGTTCATCGAGTGGGCGTACGCGTACTTCACGTATCAGGCCGGCGTGCGCCTGATCACGGATGTCGAGAGATACAAGCCGCCTGCGCAACCGCCGACAGTAGCGGGGACAACCGGTCGCTAGCATAATTGACCCGCTGGTTCCGAGTCTTCTTCCGCGAGGGTCGGTCAATGGTCAGTGACGCTGGGGCTGTCGGCGATGGAGGGCCCACTTCGAAGGCGAGCTTGTGGGAAGATTTCGTGGACATCTTTTACGCGCCGTCCTCAGTCTTCGCGCGAAGGGCTGACGGGAAATTCGGCATGCCGTTGCTCTTTCTGATAGTGGCGTGCGCCGTCCTCGCTTTCCTGACGAAGAACGCGATGCAGCCCGTGATGGATGCGGAGTTTGCTCGGCGCAGCGCGGAGATGATGCGGAAGAGTCCGAATCTGACCGCGGAGCAGCTGTCATCCGGGCGTGGCTTCCTCGAGTCGTTTGGCCCGATCTTCTTCGCAATTGGGATCATGGTCAGCGTATTCGGAACCGGCCTGGTGCTCTGGGCGGTCGGCAAGCTGTTCGATGCGAAGGAGTCAGTTGCGGCGGCGATCATGATCGGGACGTACGCGGAGATGCCGCGGATCATCCAGATCCTGGTGAATGCGGCTCAAGGACTCTTCATGGCTCCGGAGAAGCTCACGTCCATGTACGCCATTGGCTTCAGCCCGGCGCGATTCATGGATCCGGATCACGCATCACCGGTGATATTGGCGCTCGCGAGTCGCGTCGATCCGTTCGTAATCTGGATCACGGTTCTTCTGGCGATCGGGCTGCATGTGATCGGGAAGATTCCAAAGCAGCAGGCATACATCGCGGCGGCGATCACGTGGGTGGTTGGGGCGTTGCCGGCCGTATTTGGCGCCCTTAGAGGAGGTTGATCAGGTTGGCTCCAAAATTGGTGAATGGTCAGGTGGGCTACATCGAAATTCCTGCTGTCGACATCCAGCGTTCGGCCGACTTCTACGTCAAGGTGTTCGGGTGGCGGATTACGAAACGCGAGGACGGTAGCACCGCCTTCGAAGATACGACGGGCGCATTGCGCGGCACCTGGGTGGTCGGACGGCCGCCGACGACCGAACCTGGCCTCCTCGTCTTCATCGTGGTCGACAACGTGGCCGCGACCATCGATGCCATCATCCGAGAAGGCGGCGACGTCGTGCGATCGATCGGCGAAGAGACGCCTGAGATCGGGCGGTTCCACGATCTCGCCGGCAACGTCTTCGGACTCTTTCAGACTTTCAATACCTGAGCGTCTCGAGTTCGGCGGGATAACGACGAGTCAGGGATGCTCAATCGCGCGACGCCTCATCCCGAAGTCAACGAGCTGCTCGATGCTCTAACGAATGGCGTGCGTGGAGTCCTGGGTGACCAGCTCGTCGGCGCGTATCTGTTCGGATCAGCGACAACTGGTGATTTCGACCGCGAGAGCGATGTCGACGTCGTAGTGGTCACGGCAGACATGATTACGGACGAGACGTTTGCGGCGTTACGCGAGATGCACGCGCGAATC
Source organism: Gemmatimonadales bacterium UBA4718 (assembly GCA_002404375.1). GTDB lineage: Bacteria > Gemmatimonadota > Gemmatimonadetes > Gemmatimonadales > Gemmatimonadaceae > UBA4720. The sequence goes on from DHJO01000089.1 coordinate 2,874, forward strand.
GCTACGACCGATTCGTGGTGCGCCACGCAATTGGAGGTTTCCTACATCCCGAGGCGCGCCATTCGCCGTTACGACCCGGCTGATACCCTGCATCCGCGGCTCGATCGCGGCAAGGAAGAGAAGCTCCACATGATGCGTCACGACTCAGACTGGGTGGTGCAGCGTCGTCTGATTCGCGAGCACGGGGTAACGCTTCTGGGACCGGCTCCTGCCATGCTCATTGACCCAGTGTCGCCTGATGATCTGCGGCGGGCCATGCTCGAATTGCTGCCGGAGTGGCTGGGGCCGATGCTCGAGAATCCACCCAACGTTCGGACTCGCGGTTATCAGTCATTCATTGTCCTGTCCATATGTCGCATCCTCTACACTCTGGAACACGGCGACGTGGTTTCCAAGAGCGCTGCGGCACATTGGGGAGAAGCGGCACTGCACGCGCGTTGGACGCCGTTGATCCGCGGAGCGTGGATCGGGCGCCGGGATCCTGATACCGCCCCACGAGCCGCAGATCTCAGCGAAACGTGGGCGTTCATCCGCTACGTTATCGGGCGCAGCAAGCAATGATGCGACGGTTGTCGATTTCGGACTATCTCGTTCGACTAACTAATGGGAGTCAGTCGTCGCGCTCGTGTCTCAGCCCGTCCGCTGGCCCTGCTCCGCCCGCTGCCGCTGTCGGTTGTTTTCCACCATCAGATCCACGACTTGCACGAGATGCTCACCGATCTGCCTCATCCCGACACATGTTCCGCACGAGTGGGCACCCTCGAGCATCATGGTGAACAGGTTCGCCGAAAAGGCAGGATCCGGGAATCCCGCCGCCTTGCAAAGTCGGACGACGCGCTTGTGCTCCCGAAGCTTGTGCTCCTTCATGACGCGCCGCGCCGGATGGTTCGGATCGGGCAGCTCGGCGAAGGCGTTGCCAAGGGCCGAGCCGCGTTCTTCCATCGCGCGAAGCTTGGCCGCTGTACGCCGGCTCCAGTCCTGGAGCTGGCCCTCCGGATCTCCGCGATGCTTGGCGTTGAGGTCCTTCCAGTCTTCCTCTTTGTGGGCGACGATTCCGCGGACCCATTCCGTGATCAGCTCATCCTTCGAGGCGAAGTAGCGGTACAGCGTCATTTTATTCGTCTGCGCCGCCTCGGCGATCGCTTCCACCCCGACGCCGCGGATGCCCTGTTTATGAAACAGGTCCCCCGCCGCCACCAGAATCCGCGCGCGAAGGGGGATGGTGGAGCGAAGACTTTTTCTCGTTTTCAGCCCGTTGTTGGGAATATCTGTTTTCACGATATCTTGTACCCCTCCTTGACTAAAATGTTACCGACCGGTAACATTGGGGTGCTTTACGGAGTGTTACCGATCGGTAACATACCATATGTCGATACGGAGTGCCACCACCGTTCGTTGTAGCGGTCCCTCGCAATGGAGTCGTGCAACATGAGTTCCACTTTTTCTCGCGCCAAATCCGTCTCCTTCAGGATTCACGCGGGTGGCTGGGCCGCCACTGCGATCTTTGTGCTCGCGGCATCGGGATGCAGCAATGCGCCTCCACCCAT
>DHJO01000089.1:4460-7713 GCA_002404375.1 Gemmatimonadales bacterium UBA4718
GAGGCGGTGCTCGCCCAGGCGCGTACCCGCAATCAGCTCGCCGGCATGGAGGTCGAGCGGGCGCAGAAGCTGGTGAACACCCAGGCGATCTCGCGCGAGGAGCTCGACGCCCGGACGAGCGGTCGCGCCGAAGGGGACGCCGGGGTCAAGGGCGCCGAGGCTGCTGTGCGAGTGGCACGACTGAATCTGGAGTGGACGGTCGTGCGAGCGCCGATTTCCGGGCGCGTCGGTCGCGCCGAAATCACCCCTGGGAATGTCGTCCAGGCGGGGCCGCCGTCTCCATCGCTGTTGACCACCATCGTCTCGATCGATCCCATCTACGTGTATTTCGACACTGACGAGCAGGCGTACCTGAAATACATGGGCGCCACGGCCACCGGTCCGAAGGGACGGCAGGTGCTGGTGGGTCTCGCCAACGAGACGGGATTCCCCCATGACGGGAGACTCAATTTCGTCGACAACCGAGTCGATGGGGCCTCGGGAACGATTCGCGCTCGAGCACTGTTGTCGAACCCCAACGGGCTCTTCACACCGGGATTGTTCGCACGTGTACGGCTGCTCGGCAGCGAGCGCCATCCGGCCACGTTGGTTCAGGATCAGGCGATCGGCACCGATCAGGATCGGAAGTTCGTGCTCGTGCTGAAGAGCGACAATACCGTCGAGTATCGNNCGCGTAGTCATCAACGGCCTGATGCGGGTTCGCCCCGGAATGAAGGTCGCCGCCACGAATGCTGCCATGGTCGCCGAGAGTGCCGCACCGGCACCCGCGGCGCGGTAGCGCAACTTTCCGGAGCCGCTTCCGTGCGTTTCTCACGCTTTTTCATCGACCGCCCGATTTTCGCGGTCGTGCTGTCGCTGGTCATTCTTGCCGGTGGCTTGATCGCTGTCACGCAGCTGCCGATCAGCGAGTACCCCGAAGTAACGCCGCCAACCATCACGGTTAGCGCGATATATCCAGGCGCGAATCCGACTGTGCTCGCACAGACGGTGGGCACGCCGCTGGAGGACGCGATCAACGGCGTCGAGCGGATGCTTTACATGACATCCTCCGCCTCCGCCGACGGTACGTTCAATCTCACCGTCACCTTCAAGATCGGCACGGACGTCGACCTCGCGCAGGTGCAGGTGCAGAACCGCGTGGCCCAGGCGCTGGCACGATTGCCCGAAGAGGTGCGCGCTCTCGGTGTTGTGACGCAGAAGCGCTCCCCGGACATCACGATGGTCGTCCACCTGTTTTCCCCGGACGGCCGCTACGATCCGGTCTATCTCCGTAATTATGCGCTGCTGAATGTCCGCAACGAGCTGTCGAGAATTCCTGGCGCGGGTCAGGTGATCGTGTTCGGCGCGGGTGACTACGCAATGCGCGTCTGGCTCGATCCGAACCGTGTCGCATCGCATGGATTGTCGGCGGGCGACGTCGTCCAGGCGATTCGCGAGCAGAACCTCCAGGTCGCCGCGGGCACCGTCGGCGCTCCGCCGATGAATGACCCCGTCGCGTATCAGCTGACAGTTACTGCGCACGGGCGACTCACGGACGAGAAAGAGTTCGGCAACATCATCGTCAAGACCGGCGCGGACGGAGCGGTCACTCGTCTCCGCGATGTTGCGCGCATCGAGCTCGGTCCCGGGACATTCGGCTTGCGCGCGCTGCTCGACAACAAGCCGGCCGTCGCCATCGTCGTGTTCCAGTCTCCCGGCTCGAACGCGCTGGCTCTCTCCAGCGCCATTCGCGCGAAGATGGCCGACCTGAAGACCCGGTTCCCGCAGGGCGTCGAATGGTCTTCCGTGTACGATCCGACATTGTTCGTCCGCGATTCGATCCGCGAGGTGATCTACACCCTGCTCCTGGCGACGCTGATGGTCGTCATCGTGGTCGTTCTCTTTCTGCAGACGTGGCGGGCTTCGATCATCCCGCTCGTCGCCGTACCAATCTCCATTGTTGGCACCTTTGCAGTCATGCTCGCCACAGGGTTCTCGATCAATACGTTGTCTCTGTTCGGACTCGTGCTCGCGATAGGAATTGTCGTCGACGACGCAATCGTCGTGGTGGAGAACGTGGAGCGGCACATCGAGGATGGCCTTTCGCCCCTCGATGCGAGTCATCGCGCGATGGAGGAAGTCAGTGGGCCGATCATCGCGATCGCGCTGGTGTTGTCCGCGGTGTTCGTTCCGGTGGCGTTCATCAGCGGTCTGGACGGACAGTTCTACCGGCAGTTCGCTCTTACCATCGCCTTCTCGACGCTCATCTCCGCGTTCAATTCTCTGACGTTGTCGCCGGCGCTTGCCGCTGTGCTACTTAGGCCGCGTGGGGCGCCGGAAGATGCGCCGACACGAATCATGCACCGTTTGCTTGGCGGGCTGTTCGATCCCTTTAACCGTCTCTTCGGCCGCTCATCCAAGCGCTACGGCACCATCGTACAGCGTGTGACGCATCGCTCCGTCATTGCGCTCACAGTGTACGGGGTACTGGTTCTGATTGGCGTTATCGGATTCACGAGAGTACCGAAGGGATTCGTACCGAGCCAGGACAAGCGCTACCTGGTCGCCATCGCGCAGCTGCCTGACGCCGCATCGCTCGATCGCACCGAATCCGTCGTCAGACGGATGGCGGACATCGCCCTCAAGACTCCGGGCGTCGAGCACGCCGTCGAATTCCCGGGGCTATCGATCACCAGCTTCGGCCCCAAGTCGAACGCGGGCGTCATTTTCTTTGGACTCAAGCCGTTCGAGGAGAGGAAGTCCAAGAATCTGAAGAGCGGCGCCATCCTGATGTCGCTCAATCAGCAGTTCGCTGCCATCCAGGATGGCTTCGTGGCGGTCTTTCCTCCGCCGGCCGTGAACGGGTTGGGTTCAATTGGCGGTTTCAAGATGATGATCGAGGACAAGGCGGGCCTTGGCGATTCGACGCTCTATGCGACCACGCAGGCGATGCTCGGCCGCGCCTACCAGACGCCTGGACTTGCCGGCCAGTTCTCGAGCTTCCAGATCAACGTGCCCCAGCTCTTCGCCGACGTCGATCGCGACAAGGTGAAACAGCTCGGCATTCCGCTGAACGATCTCTTCTCTACGCTCCAGATTTATCTCGGCTCGCAGTACGTCAACGACTTCAACAAGTTCGGCCGCACTTATCAGGTGATCGCGCAGGCCGATGCACCTTATCGGGCGAACGCCGACAACATCGCCCAGCTCAAGGTTCGAAACGTACGCGGCGAGATGGTGCCGCTCGGTTCCGTGCTGACGATGAAGCAGTCGT
>DHJO01000099.1:0-6630 GCA_002404375.1 Gemmatimonadales bacterium UBA4718
CTCTTCGGCCCGAACGGCGCCGGAAAGACGACGCTTCTTCGGGTGCTCGCCGGCCTGCTGAAGCCGACGTCCGGCAGCGCGCGCATATCCGGTATCGCCCTTCCCGGCGGACCATTGGCTCGCTCCCGGGTCGGCCTCATCTCGCATCACACCATGCTTTACGAAGCCCTCTCAGCGCGGGAGAACGTTTCGTTCTCGGCTCGGCTGTATGGGATCCGTGATGCGAAGGCGCGGGTCGAAGACTCCCTGCGACGCATGTCGATGCTGGAACGAGCTGACGCTTCGATTCGCTCTCTGAGCCGGGGCATGCAGCAACGGGTATCGATCGCCCGGGCCATGGTGCATTCGCCCCAGCTCGTTCTGGCCGACGAGCCGTACAGCGGCCTCGACGAGAGCGGTGCCCGCGCCCTTACCGCCGTCCTCCAGGAGCTGCGCTCAGCCGGCACAGCGATCATCGTCGTGACGCACAATCTCGTCGAGGGACTCTCGCTCGCGACACATGCGGCGGTTATGCAGCGCGGGAAGTTCGTGCGCTACGATGCAGCCGACCGCGTCGACGCCAAGTCTTATGCAGCCACTTACCGCGAGGCGCTGGCAGCCGGTGGCTGACATTCTCTTCGGTGCGTGGCTCATCGCCCGCAAGGATCTAGCGATCGAGTTCCGAACACGCTCCGCATTCCTCTCGGCGCTCGTGTTCGCGCTGCTGGGACTCGTGATTTTCTATTACGCCTGGGATCCAACGGCGGTCGCGGCCACCGATCTCGCACCCGGAGTGCTGTGGGTGATCTTCACCTTTTCCGGACTGCTTGGACTGCATCGCTCCTTCGGAGTCGAGAGCGCGGACCATGCCATTGACGGATTGCTCGCGTCTCCAGTGAGCAGGGAAGCGATTTTCCTCGGGAAAGCGATCGCGAACCTGATTTTCGTCGGCGCGGTGCAGGCGATCGCCATCCCCGCGCTAGCGCTTTTCTACAATCTCCCGCTTGGCGACGTTGCTGCTCCCCTGGTAGCGATCGCAATCCTCGCCGCCATTGGGCTTGTCGCCGTTGGAACGTTGTTCAGCGCGATGGCCGTCAACACGCGGCTTGCGGAGCTGCTGCTGCCGATGCTGGCGCTTCCGTTTTTCGTGCCGATCGTGATCGCGGCGTCGCAGGCAACGTCGAAACTGTTGAGCGGGCGGCCGGTCGTTGAGATCGGAGCGTGGCTCAAGCTGCTCCTGGCATTCGACATTGTCTTTGTCACAGCCTGCACTCTCGCGTACCCGTTTACCGTCGAGGATTGAAAAAAAACGACTGAACGGGTGCGAGACATCAGTAGCGTAGATGCCAGTTGTGAGTTCACTGCGTCGGGACGTTACCGGCGCGCTTCAGGGTACAAGCATAAGCCGGTGCCTTAACGCTACAGAGTGACGTCCCGACGTCGTGAACTGGTACGTCACATCTACACTTCTGACAACTCGCACCCGTTCAATTGCATTTACCCGTTCAGTTGCAGTTCCCGTCCGGTAAGCCCACTTCGCGGTTAAATTCGTACGTAAATGCCAAGCACACATTCGTGAGGATCTCCTGGCTTCCCACAGTCGCCGGCCTGGCGGTGGTCGGCACTGTAATTCGCGTGGTGTCTTTCACGCCACTGGAAGCGAAGCAGGGCGCGGCGCAAAAGATCTATTACATCCACGTCCCTGCGGCGTGGGTCGCATTTCTCGCCTTCGGCCTCGTCGCGATCGCGAGTGGCGTCTTCCTATGGGTGCGCGATCAGCGGCTCGACCGTTTCGCCGAAAGCTCCGCGGAGGTCGGCGTCATGTTCACGACAGTGGTACTCATAACGGGTCCTTTGTGGGCAAAACCCATATGGGGCACCTATTGGACGTGGTGGGATGTGCGTCTCGTCTCAACGCTATTCCTCTGGTTCATCTACGTTTCTTACATCGTTCTTCGCGGAGCGGTTGAGTCTCCCGAGTTGCGCGCGCGATACTCGGCGGTGCTTGGAATTCTGGGGGCGCTTCTCATCCCGTTCATTCATCTGAGCGTTTATCTGTTCGCCACGATGCATCCAATGCCAATCATCGGAAAACCCGACCGACCGTCACTACCCAACGAAATGCTGCTGACGTTTTTCGTTTCGTTTGTCTCGTTTACGCTTCTCTATGTCGCTTTCGTTCGCTCACGGTATCGCTACGCGGTCGAGCGCGATAGAATCATGGAAGCCGCGAAGCAGCATGCCTGAGACATCCTCGTACTACCACGTCGCCTATACCGTCGCACTCGGCATCTACGCCGCGTACGCGGTCAGTCTCTACGTTCGGCGCAAGCGGCTGAGGGTCAGATAGTGGTCGCGAACCTGTCGGCAACTCCAGCGACGCCTTCGGGAATCTCCGATCCGGTGAACGCACGCATTCTGGCGGTCTCGGAGGATCGGATCTCCGGCTTCGTCAACGAGCCGTTCGCCGAGATCGCTTTCTCAGCGGAGCTCACGGAAGATGTGGTGATCGAGCGCTTGCGCGCGATGCTGTCCGCCGGCGTCATTCGCCGGACCAGGCAGACGTTGATGGCAACCAATCTCGCGCCCGGAGCGTTGGTGGCGTGGCGGGTGCCGAGCGATAGGCTCGATTCGGCCTTCAGCTACATGGCGAAGGACGATCCATTCTCGGGTCACGTGGTGATCCGCTCGACCGACGCGGAGACGACAGGCTCGGTGTACAGACTGTGGACGACGCTAAAGGTGCCGCAGGGATTCTCGATGACGCGACACTGTGATTTTCTGGCGTCAGAGGTGGGCGCCGAGTCGTACCGTATCATGCCGGCGAAGAGGCTATTCACTCTTGGCGTCGGTCACGTACGCCGGCGTGGAATGGAGCCAGGCTCGCGAAGTGAAGAGCCGGGACGCGTGCTCGACACCAACATAGTCGAGCTGTCTCCGCTCGACTGGCGGGGGCTGACGGCGCTCAAGCGCGAGGTCGTCACCGAGGAGATCAGGCCGAATCCGTGGCGAAGTCGTGCCGAGGAAGCCGGACTCCCGCTCGAAGAATTCATTCGCGTTGCCCGGTCTCTCAGCGCGCGTGAAGTCATCGGAAGGTTTTCAACGTTTCTCGAGCACGTTAAGCCGTCCGCGACTGGTGAGCGCGTGACGAGATACAACGCCCTCTTTCACTGGCATGTCCCTGCCGGACGAGAGATCGAAGCGGGAAGGGAAGTGGGCCGGCATCACATTCTCACCCACGCTTACTGGCGCGAGGGCGGGCCAGAGTTCGGCAACGTGAACATTATGGCCGTGGCGCACGGTACGGATAAAGATCTGGTGCTCGCGCACAAGGCGGCCATCGACAACCATCTCGAGGAAACAGGGATTCCTGTTCTCTACACGAACGTCTTCTGGGGCGGCCGCAGCGAGATAAAGCCGTCCGAGATCTCGCCGGTTGAATACGCCAGGTGGGCTGAGCAAGTGGGGCTCGCGCCGCAGGAACCGACGCCGCGCCCTGCGCATAGAGTGCCGTCGAGCGAGCCGACAGAAGGACCGCGTCTTGAGTGAAGGAAAGGTTTTTCTGGTAGGTGCAGGTCCCGGTGATCCTGGTCTCATCACGGTAAGAGGGAAGCAGCTCATAGACTCAGCCGACGCAGTCGTTTATGATGCGCTCGCCAGTACAGCGCTCCTTCCTCCCGGTGCGCGCGAGACGGGCCTGCCCGAGCTGTATTACGTCGGGAAACGCGGCGGAGCGAAACCCTCCGTGAGCCAAGGCGAGATCAACGCGCTTCTCATAAAGCTCGCGCGCGAAGGCAAACGCGTCGTCCGTCTCAAGGGCGGCGATCCGTTCGTATTCGGCCGTGGCAGCGAGGAGGCGCAGGACCTGAACGACGCCTCGGTCGCGTTCGAGGTCGTCGCCGGAGTCACGGCCGGCATCGCGGCTCCGGCGTACGCGGGAATTCCGGTCACTCATCGGGGTATCGCGACCTCCGTGACATTTGTGACCGGTCACGAGGATCCTGCCAAGCCCAGCACGCAGACAAACTGGGCTGCACTCGCCAAATCGGGCGGCACGATCGTTTTGTACATGGGAGTGAAAACACTCCGCAGTATCGCCGAGGCGCTGATCGAGGGCGGCATGCCGGCCGAGATACCGGCGGCGGCAATCCAGTGGGGAACTCTTCCCAAACAGCGAACCGTTGTGGCCACGCTCGACACCATAGCATCCAAAGCCGAAGAACAGAATTTGACCGCGCCGGTGATAACGGTGATCGGGTGGTCGGTGGTGCTCCGCGACGAGCTGAACTGGTTCGAGCAACGACCGCTCTTCGGAAAGCGAATCGTCGTTACCCGCGCGACGCAACAAGCTCCGCTTCTGAGTGAAAAGCTGCGCGACCTCGGCGCTGATGTCATCGAGATGCCGGCAACGCAGATCGCGCGTCTCGATCTTTCTCCGCTTCGCTCGGTCATCGCCGGTATCGCCGACTACAGCTGGCTGATTTTCACGAGCCAGAATGCCGTCGCCATTTTCTGGGACCAGTTTCTGGGTGCTGGCCGCGATGCACGCGCCCTGGCGGGACTGAAAATCGCCGCGGTCGGGCCCGCCACCGCGGGAGCACTTCTCGAGCACGGAATCACCGTGGATCTGATTCCAAAGCGCTTCGTCGCCGAGGGTCTGCTGGAATTGATGCATGAACGGGACGACCTCGCCGGATCGACCGTGCTTTACGTGACCGCCGAGGGGGCACGCGATGTACTGCCGGACGGATTGAAAGCTATGGGGGCGGAAGTGACCATCATTGAAGCCTACCGATCGATTCCTGACGGGCACGGCGCGAAAAGACTTTCGCGCGCGATCGAGGCGGGCAAAGTCGATCTTGTCACGTTCACATCCGCCTCGGCGGTAAGAGCGTACGTCGATGCAGTCGGCGGCGAGCTAGCGCTTCGCGTTCCGGCTGCTTCCATCGGCCCGCAGACGTCCGAGGCATTGCGTGAGGCGGGCATCGAGCCGAAACACGAAGCAGAAGAATCGACAATTGAGGGCCTCGTCGCAGCGGTAGTTCGTGGCGCCTAAATCGAAGCGGGACCCGGAAGTCATCCGCATCGGAACGCGCGCTTCGGAGCTCGCTCTTCGGCAGGCGCGCCTCGTGGAAGCCGCGTTGCTCGCTCGTGGATTCAGATCAGAGCTTGTCACATTCAAGACGACTGGCGACAAGAAGCTGGACCAGCCGCTGACGGAGATTGGCGCGAAAGGTTTGTTCACCCGCGAGCTGGAGGTCGCTCTCTCGAGGAAAAAGATCGACTGCGCGGTTCACTCGCTGAAGGATCTGCCGACTGAATCTCCGGACGGTCTCGAGATAGCAGCGCGCCTCGAGCGGGAGGATCCGCGCGACGTGCTGGTAGTGAATCGCCTCACCGGCGCTGAGAATCTCGAAGATCTGCCCGCGGGATCGAGAGTTGGAACCTCGAGCCTACGGCGCCGTGCCCAGCTAATGGCGAAGAGACCAGATCTCGAGGTCGTCGAGCTGCGCGGCAACGTCCCCACTCGCCTGAGCAAGGTGGAGACGGGGAAGGTGCACGCCGCAATCCTCGCGGCGGCGGGGCTGATTCGGCTCGACGTGCAACAGCGAATCACGATGTTCTTCGAGGCGCCGGAGTGGCTTCCGGCGCCCGGACAGGGAGCAATCGCAATCCAGGTGAGAAGCGACGACGATCGGATGAGAGAGCTGCTCTCGCCGCTCGACCACGAGGCTACCTCGATTGCGACGCGCGCGGAGCGCGCTTTTCTTGCGGCCCTGGAGGGCGGATGCCAGGTCCCGATCGGCGCGCTCGTGAGTGAGGCCGCGGGACGGCCTACATTATATGGTATGCTGGCTGACTTGAGCGGGAGACACATAGTGCGTGGGTCGCGCGTGCTGGATTCTCGTGCTCCCGAGTCCACTGGCGAGGCGCTCGCCGCCGAAATTCGTTCACGAGGCGGTTCGAGTCTCCTGGTGGAGCTCCGCCAACTTTCCAAGCTTCCCGCACCGCAACCAGAGTAAGAGTGTCGAGCTTTCCGCAATACCGTCCGCGTCGACTGCGTCGCACCGCCGCACTTCGAAACCTCGTGCGCGAGACGCATCTGGCCGCTGCGCAGCTCGTGCTGCCCGTCTTCGTTCGCGACGGCAAGAACCTGCGCCGCGCCGTAGGGTCCATGCCGGGCGTCAACCAGACCTCGGTAGATGAAATGCTGCGTGATGCCGAAGCAGCCGCGAAAACGGGCGTCGGCGGGATCATCCTGTTCGGCGTTCCCGAGAAAAAAGACGCGACCGGTTCATCGGCCTGGGACGACAAGGGAGCGGTTCAGAACGCGGCGCGCGCGCTGAAGAAAGAGATCCCCGATCTGGTCGTGATCACCGACGTGTGCCTGTGCGAGTACACAGACCACGGTCACTGCGGGATCCTCAAGGATGGAGAAGTAGATAATGATGCGACCCTCGAGCTGTTGTCGCGGGCCGCACTCTCGCACGCGCGTGCCGGCGCGGACGTGGTCGCGCCCAGCGACATGATGGACGGAAGGGTGCAGGCGATCAGATCCGCGCTGGACGACAAAGGCCATTCGGGCGTTTCGATTCTGAGCTACGCGGCGAAGTATGCGTCGGCCTATTACGGACCCTTCCGCGAGGCGGC
>DHJO01000099.1:6721-19356 GCA_002404375.1 Gemmatimonadales bacterium UBA4718
CAGGTGAGCGGCGAATACGCGATGATCTGCGCGGCAGCCGACCGCGGATGGATCGAGAAGGACCGAGTGATGATGGAATCGCTCCTCGGCATCCGCCGCGCCGGAGCCGACTTCATCGTCACCTATTTCGCGACGGAGGCCGCCCGACAGCTCTAGCCCGCGGGCACCTGACAATCGCTGTTGACGAAATCGCGAACTCAAGACGTCGTCGAACACCTCATCAAGTGGCTTCGCCCGACCCAATGGATGGAGCAGCCGCCTGTGGGGCGCGTGGGCCCTGCCCATCTTCCTTCTCGGAATGCACATCATCGTCCTGCGTGCTGCGCTCGGGTATCCGGTTGCAATTGAGCGTGTTCTCCCCGTCGGGTTAGGGGTTCTCTTCATCGTCATCGGGAATCTTCTTCCGCGAGCGCGGCCGAACTGGTTCGTAGGAATCAGGACTCCGTGGACGCTTTCCAGCGATCGCGTGTGGGAGAAGACCCACCGGTTCGGCGGGCACGTTTTCGTCGCGGCGGGGATGCTCATGCTTCTTTCCGGCCTGGTCGTGGCGCCGTGGGCGCACGCGGCCCTCTCGATCATCATCGCGATATGCGCAGCCAGCGTCGTGATCTATTCGTACGTCGAATGGAAGCGTGAGCAAAACCCAGCGAGCGCCCCCTGATAATCACACTCGCAACCCACCCGCTCATGAGGTCGTTCAGTCGCGTCGCCGTATCGATTCTGTCGATCACGTTACTGGTCTCTTCGCTTGCCGCCCAGACTAGCGCTGCTCCGGGCCGTATCGACACCGTACCGCCGCGCTCGGTGATCGAATTGCCATTTGCGTTTCAGAGCGGAACGTTGACTCTGCCGGGAACGCTCACCATACCGGCGAGCTACAGCTCGCAGCTGCCGGTTGCGCTGATCGTCGCGGGCTCGGGGCCTACGGACAGAAATGGAAACTCCGCCGGTCCCCTGCGCGCCCAGAACAACTCCAACCTCTACGCAATCCTCGCCTGGCAGCTGGCGGATGCGGGTATCGCGTCCGTTCGCTACGACAAGAGAGTCCTCGGCGAGAATCTTCAGAAGCTCGACATCGCGCAGACATCACTCGATGACTTCATCGCCGATGTGATTGCGGGGGCGAGAAAGCTCGTCGCCGATCGGAGGTTCTCGAAGGTCATACTCATTGGTCACAGCGAAGGCGCAGAGCTGGTGTTGCAGGCAGTCAACCGCGGTGCGCCCGCGTCTGGCATTGTGATGCTTTCGGGGACCGGGAGGCCAATCATGGCGGTGCTGCGCGAACAGTTGGCGAGACAGGTTCCGCCCGAAGAGCTCGTCAAATGGGACTCGGCATTCGCGCGATACATCCGTGGAGAGGACCCCGGTGACGTACACCCTGCTCTGAAGCCTCTACTTCTTCCTGTGAACCGGAGATACATGCAGAACTGGGTCAAGTACGATCCACCTGCGGAGATTGCACGCGTGAAGGTACCGGTGTTGATCGTGCAGGGAGCGCGGGACATACAGGTCAGCGAAGCTGACGCGCGCGCACTGCAGGCGGCTCAACCGGCTGCGAAGCTCGTCGTCATTCCGGCGGCCAATCACGTCTACAGGGCCGCGGTGAGCGACGATCGAATGGCGCAGCTCCGCCTTTATACCGATCCGACTCTTCCCATCGTGCCCGAGCTCACACCCGCGATCGCCGACTGGATCAAGCGCCTCAAGTAAGTGTGGCGCGGCGCACCTCCTGAGCGCGGGGGGCGCTAACTAGAGCGGGCGGTTAACTTGTACGTCCGACATTACAGACCAGGAAAATGCGCTATAGGCTGTTCCCCGGAACCGGCATCAAAGTCAGTCAAATCGGATTCGGAACGTGGACTCTGTCCACGGGGTGGTGGGGGGAAAAGACAGACGAAGAAGCCGTTGAGCTTCTACGCGCCGCGCACGATAGGTATGGCGTCAGCTTCTTCGACACCGCTGACACCTACGGCAATGGCCGAGGTGAGAGACAGCTCGCGGAAGCGTTCCGTGGCAAGCGAGAAGACGTCGTCTATTCGACCAAGATTGGCTACGACATCTACGACCCAGCCGCCCAGACAGCTCGCCGCGGACAGAGCGAGTTGCCACAGAAGTTCGATCGCGAATACATGCGGTTCGCTCTCGACAAGTGCCTTGAGCGCCTCGAGACCGATCATATCGATGTCCTCCAGCTCCACAACATCAAGATGGAGCACGTGCGCGACGCGTCGATCTGGGAATCCCTCCGCGAGATGCAGGAGGAAGGTCTCATCGGCGTGTGGGGCGCGGCGTTCGGCCCGGCAATCGGGTGGCTGTATGAGGCCGTGGAGCTTTGCGAGCGGGAGAGCGACATCGGGACCATCCAGATGATCTGGAACATCCTCGAGCAGCACCCAGGAACCGCGATGATCGATGCGGCAAAAGAGCTCGCGCCAAATTGCGCCTTCAACATTCGTGTCACCCACGCGTCGGGGATGCTCGAGGGGAAGTACACCGAGGATACGGTCTTTCCCGCAAACGATCACCGACGCCATCGCCCGCGCTCGTGGCTCACGAACGGCCTCAAGAAAATCCGCACTCTCGATTTTCTCACCACCCGAATGACGCTTGGCCAGGCGGCGCTGAAGTGGTTGCTTGCCGAACCGCGCGTCGTGACGGCGCTGCCCAACATCTACGACCTGGAACAGCTAAAAGAATTCGCCGAAGCATCGGACAAACCAGATTTCTCCTCCGGAGAAATGGAGAGAATCGCCGGCCTTGCGGCGAGTAACTTCGGGGTAGATGAGGAGCCGATGTCCTACAAAGGCACGATGGAGCGAGTCACTACGTGATCAACCCGTGGCACGACCTGCCAGCGGGAATTCATCCTCCCGAGCTCGTGACCGCGCTCATCGAGATACCCAGTGGCAGCCGCAACAAATACGAGCTGGACAAGCAGTCCGGGCTGATCCGGCTCGATCGGGTTCTGTATTCATCCATGCACTATCCCGGCGACTACGGATTCATTCCGCGCACCCTGCACGAAGACGGCGATCCGCTGGACATTCTCGTCCGCATCAATGAGCCCACCTTTCCGGGTTGCCAGATCGACTGCCGGCCCCTCGGCGTCCTCAAGATGCTCGATCGCGGTGAACCTGACGACAAGATTATCGCCGTCCCCAGCAACGACCCGTATTATCACGAATACTTCGACATTGCCGATCTTTCGCAGCATTATTTGAAGGAAGTGGAGCATTTCTTCCATATCTACAAGGATCTCGAGGGACGGCGGGTGGAGATCGTCGGCTGGGAGAAAAGTGAGGTGGCCGCTCGCGTGATCAGCGAATCGGTCGTGCGGTATGAGGAGCGGTTCCATCAGGTGGGTACCTAACTACTCGGCGCCCTGTGGTCGATGCGGGGCGGAGGACGTTAATGAATAATCAACGATCGCTGCAAAGCTTCTGCGTTCTTGTCGCGGTTTTCGCCGTGTTGGCGGAAAGCGCCTGCAACAGAGGGGACGAGAGGGCGGTCAAGGGACGAAACGGCCCGAATGGCGCCGGGCACGACAGCGTCAGCGACGTCGCGCTCAACGAGGACGGGCTCGGACCGATCCAGGTGGGAATGACTCTCACCGATGCGGTCAACATGGGCATCCTGAACGAAAACCCGAACATGAAAAAGGAGTGTGATTTCGTGTTCCCGGCCGTTGGCGCGGGCGTGCCCGACAACGTCGGTGTGATGATAGTGAAAGGGGAAGTCGCGCGCATCGATGTCGATACGGGGTCAGTCACAACCGAGGACGGCGCGAAGATCGGAGACACCGAAGAGAAGCTCAAGAGCATTTACGACGGCGACCTGCAGATCGAGCCGCACAAGTATGTCCCGGGTGGTCACTACATGATCGTCATGGGCGACAGCGCCAGCGCGGGCAAGGCGATTGTGTTCGAGACAAACGGGAAGATTGTAACGAATTTCCGCGCGGGACGACTGCCTGAAGTGAAGTGGGTTGAAGGCTGTAGTTAGTGCATGACGGCTAAGTTTCTCACCGCAGACTGGCGTTACCTGGCGATGCTCAATTTCGAAGTCGACCGGTCCGTTCTCACGCCGTATCTGCCCAGGGGAACGGAGCTCGACGATCGCAACGGAAGCCAGTACCTGAGCCTCGTTGCGTTCCTGTTCCTCGACACACACGTGCTCGGGCTGCCCGCACTCTTCCACCAGAACTTCGAGGAAGTGAATCTGCGGTTCTATGTGCGACGGAGAATCGGGGGCGAGTGGCGCTCCGGCATCGTCTTCATTCGCGAGATGGTCCCCTTGTTTCTCGTGGCAGAGACGGCCCGGCTCACCTACAACGAGCCGTACCGCACGGTTCCGATGCAGCACACCATCGTCAAGACCAGCGGCGAGATGCAGAGCGTGGAGTACGTGTTTGGCGACGGGCACGATCGGTGCAGATTAGCGCTCCACGTCGACGGACCCCTGCATGAGATGGAACGCGGCTCCGAGGAAGAATTTCTCTGCGAGCGCGGCTGGGGCTACACCCGGCAGCGTGATGGCGGAACGATCGAATACATGGTCGAGCACGCACGCTGGCGCATCTGGCCCAGCGCTCGCCATGAGCTTGCAGGCCCGCTCGAGACTTTCTACGACCAGCCCCTCCCCACTATACTCTCAGGAGCGCCCACGTCCGCGTTCATTGCGGACGGCTCCGCCGTTGCGGTGCACATGCCGGAGCGGGTTGCGTAACTCTATTTGCAGGTGGTCCGAAAATGACTGCGACAGCACAAGTGGCGGATCTGCAGTACCCGGTCGGGAAGTTCGATTGGAACACGCCGCTGAGCGAAGCGGATTATCCCCGATTTATCGCGGAGATCGCCGAAGCACCGGGCGCGCTTCGGTCCGCGGTGGCGGGATTGTCGCGCGATCAACTGGAGACGCGCTACCGGCCCGGCGGCTGGACCGTGATGCAGGTGGTGCATCACGTTCCCGACAGTCACATAAACGCCTACTGCCGGTTCAAGCTCGCTCTGACGGAGGACGAGCCGACGATCAAGCCGTACGACCAGGAGAAGTGGGCCGAGCTGCCCGATTCGCAGCGAGTTCCGATTGATGTCTCGCTGGATCTGCTTGACGCGCTTCATCAACGGTGGGCGGCGCTGCTCAGATCGATGAACACCGCCGACTTCAACCGGGGTCTGCGACATCCGGAACACGGCCGGGTACTGACATTAGCCCAGATGCTGGCCCTCTACGCCTGGCACGGACGGCACCACGTTGGACATATAACGTCATTGAGAAAGCGGGAGGGATGGTGACAGAGCTGGCAACATTTGGGGCGGGATGCTTCTGGGGTGTGGAAGTCACCTTCAGAAACGTTCCCGGAGTCAAGGATGCCATCGTGGGGTATCTCGGCGGGACCATGGCCAATCCGACCTACAGGGACGTGTGCACCGGAAGAACCGGACACGCTGAAGTCGTTCAGGTGACTTACGATCCATCCGAAGTGACCTACGACAAGCTGCTCGACGTCTTCTGGGAGAATCACGATCCCACCACGCTCAACCGTCAGGGCCCAGACGTCGGAACTCAGTATCGCTCCGCCATCTTCTATCACACCCCCGAGCAGAAACGCATCGCAGAGGAGTCGAAAGCCCAGCTCGAGGCAAGCGGCCGGTTCCGGAGGCCGATCGTGACCGAAGTCACCCAGGCTTCCACATTCTATCCGGCCGAGGACTACCACCAGCGCTATCTCGAGAAGCGCGGGTTGGCCAGCTGTCACATTTAGCGAGGCACGACAGCGCGGCACCGCGCTTGCCACTCATGGTTATCCAACTCAGAGGCGGTGCAGGGTGCGCATAAAGACGGAAACGCTGAATTCGCGGAAGACGACGTGGCTGCTGGTAGGTGCCGGCGCTGCGATGGTGGCGGGGAGGCTGGTCGAGCGCGGTCTGGAAAAGGGCTGGCGCGCAGCCAGGAACGAGGATCCGCCAGAACTCGGGAGACGAGGCGATAGCTGGCCTGCCGCGCTCGCGTGGACGGCCATATCTGCTGCTACTGTCGCGGCGGTGGAGCTGGCGGCGCGTCGCGGAGCCCACGTCGGATTGCGCCAGCTCTCTGGCAAGCGCCCGCCCGCCCACTTGTGAAGCATTCGCCGGGATTTCTCAAGCTTGTGGATGAGGCGAAATCGCGCGTGCGTGAGGTCAGCGTGGAGGAAGCTCGCCGCAAGATCGAGGCGGGAAAGGCGAAGGTCATTGATGTCCGCGAGGAGAGTGAGTGGGCCGCGGGTCACGCGCGAGGCGCGGAGCACATGGGTAAGGGCGTGATCGAGCGCGACATCGAAGCGCACGTGCCTGACAAGAACGCGGAGATCATCCTCTACTGCGGCGGCGGATTTCGTTCGGCGCTCTCCGCGGACAATCTTCAGAAAATGGGTTACCGGAACGTGGCGTCGATGGCCGGGGGTTGGCGGGCGTGGCAGGAAGCCGGCGCTCCGGTGGAGCCCGGAAAGGGTGTTGCGAAGTAGGGGTCTTATCAACTGCAACTGAACGGGTGCGAGACGTCGGTAGCGTAGATAGCAGTGGTCAGTCCACGACGTCGGGACGTCACTCTATGGCATTGCGGCACAGGCTCTTGCCTTTGCCCGGATCCGCGCCAGTAACGTCCCGACGTAGTGAACTATCAACTGGCCACTCTGCCACTGACCACTCGCACCCGTTCAGTTGCAGTTACAGTCCTTACGCCGCGTCGCAGCCAGCTACAAAGTACTTGACACCGCAAAGTAGAACTGTATCTTAGACGCAGCTTCTTCCGGGGGCGTCGTGTTGAAATTGCTGCTGATGCTGGCCTCGATCGCCAACGTAGCCGGCGGACTTGTTTTGATTGGTACCTGGGCGACCATGTGGCAGCGGGTTCCGATCATCGTGCTGGCGATCGGAGGCTCTCTCCTCATTCAGGGTGTCTACACGATTCTCTATCTCCGAGGCGATCTCGCCCGCTGGGGAGATCTGCCCACCGGAGCGCTCTTCGCGGGTGAGGCACTCTCTGCAGTCGTCGGAGCTGGCGGACTGATCCAGAGCGTAGTCCACAACATCAACAACGCCGACATGGAAATGGCGCCCGTACTCGCCGGCCTCCTGATGCTCGTGCAAGCTGCCCTCGCGCTTCTCTACCTGCTGATGACAAATCAGCTGCGCCCGCGAGTCGACGGGCGCAGCTCCGCCTGATCACTAGGGTCGCAGCTCGCCGTGATCCACCGGCTCACGGCCGCGACGCATGAAAAGGAACTCGTAAAGCAGCGCGGCCACCAGAGCGCCGACGATCGGGGCGAACAGGTAGAGGAGCTGCGCCTCGTAAATGCCGCTCGCAACGGCGGGCCCGAACGAGCGCGCGGGATTCATCGACGCGCCGGTAAGTGGCCCGATCGCGAGGATATCGGCTGCAACCACGAAGCCGATGGCCAATCCGCCGATCTTCGGACCGCGAAGATCCACTACCGTCCCGTAAACGACGAAGACGAGAAAAAATGTCGCGATCGCTTCGACGAGGAATGCCTGACCAGCTGTCACGTCCAGCGCGATGGTGAGACCGCCTCCTCTGGTCGCGGCGAAGGTCGCATCGGAGACCGACAGCTTCAGCGCGTAGCCAGCCGCGACTGCCCCCAGCACCTGAGCGATGATATAAAGAGCTGCCATCATCGCTTCGATCCTTCTCGTCGCGAGAAGACTCAGCGTCACAGCGGGATTGAAATGACCCGAGATGCGCATGAGCGCGCTTACCATGACTGCCAGAATCAACCCGTGCGCGAGTGCGATCTCGATGAGACCCGTCGGTGATCCGGTTACTCTCGCATGTATGATCGCGCCGCTCCCAACGAAAACCAGAGCGAATGTCCCGATGAATTCAGCGACGAAATGCCGCCACGCGTCCCGCATTGTCCTGCCCCCGTAACGAGTGTTGGGGCCGCGGCGCGCGAGATCGCTAGATCACTCTACGCAGTACCAGCGCGGCATTGATTCCGCCAAAGCCGAAGGAATTGGTGAGTATGTGCTCGACACGCTCCTTCCGCCCCGTACCCGGCAGAAAGTTAAGATCGCAGGCCTTGTCCGCAACCTGAAGGTTGACTGTGGGAGGCAGCCACTCCTGCTCGAGCGCGAGCGCGCAGATGGCCGCCTCGATCGCTCCGGACGCGCCAAGAGCATGGCCGTAATAACCCTTGGTCCCACTCATCGGCACTTTGTACGCGTGATCGCCCATGACCTTCTTGATCGCCATGGTTTCCGTGGTGTCGTTGAGCGGCGTCGAGCTTCCGTGTGTGTTGACGTAGCCGATCTCGTCTGGCGAAACATGGGCGTCGTCGAGCGCGAGCTGCATTGATCTCGCGGCCTGCGAACCATCGGGGCGCGGCGCAGTCATGTGGTGCGCGTCATTCGTCGTTCCATAGCCGGCGACTTCCGCGTAGATCTTCGCCCCGCGCGACTCCGCGCGCTCGTACTCCTCGAGAATGAGAACCGCGGCACCCTCCCCCATCACGAACCCGTCGCGATCCTTGTCGAACGGCCTCGATGCCATCTCGGGCTCTTCGTTGCGAGTGGACATTGCGCGTATCAGCGAGAACGCGCCGAAGCAGAGCGGAGCCAGCGGTGCCTCGGCGCCTCCCGCGATCATCACGTCGGCGTAGCCGTCGCGGATCTGCCGGAAGGCATCTCCGATCGCGATAGTGCCCGATGCGCAGCTCATCGCATTCGTGGAGTTGGGCCCCATCACGCCGAGCTCGATCGCGATATTGCAGCTCGATGCGCCGCCGAATACGGACAGTGCCAGCGTGGTGTCGACCTCGCGCAGACCGCGCTGAAGAAATACAGCCAGCTGGCCCTCGGCGTATCCAATTCCGCCGAGGGCTGTCCCCATGTTCGCGCCNNACGGAGAACTGCGCAAAGCGATCCAGCCGCTTGGCGCGTTTGTTCTCGAGATGATCGGTGGGCACGAAGTCGTTGACCTCCGCCGCGTTGTGACTCCTGAACTGCGACGGATCGAACCGCGACACCGACCGCACCGCGGAGCGCTGGCGTTGTAGTCCCGACCACAATTCGTCGCGGGTGGTACCGATCGGCGTTATGGGCCCGATGCCCGTGATCACCACTCTTCGTTTATTCAGCTGAAACACGTCGCCCTCATTGCTGCTGTTTTTCCGCTTCACGCTCCGCCACCGCCGCCAACCCCGCCAGCGTGCGTGACGCGATTCCGTGCACGAACACCGGTCCTATCAGATACTTTGCAGCCAACCTTCCGAGCAGTCGAAGCCGCCGCGGTCCGTCCCACAAATGCACGATTCGTACGTGCGTGCCGTCAGATGTCGGCGAAAACGACCACTCCACGTCCATTTCCTTCGTGATACCCCCCACGTGCCGAAATCGGATCGATGGCCGATTCTTGTCCACCGCCATCTCGGACACCCACCAGGTTGGCCAGTTGATGCGGAGCCGCCCCCTCGGCGTCTTGACCTGGAACGGCCGATTCGCCGACATTTCCACCAATCCCCCTCCATCTGAGCGGCGCGTGCGAAACCGTACGTATCGATAGTGCGGCAAATGGCGCGGCCAAAGCTCCACCTGACTCGCCAGCTCGAAGATTGTCGCCAACGGAGCGCGAACGATCTGCTCGTCGACGGTTTGCATTGGACGTCCGTAAGGCATCGGCCCGAGATCGAACGCNNCGTCCGACGCCCATCGTCATCGATCGACGGGAGTCCAGCTCGTCGTCACGCGGAATGCACGACGGCGATGCACGACCGTCTTTCGCGCGACTGCCTCACGCACAGTATCCACTAACTCCTCGGGCGTGAACCCCCTCATCACGGAGACGACGCCATCGTGACGGCTAACGGCATGAAATCGAAGGGGAAATGAAGCGAGCCAGAGTCCCGCCGCCGCGATCCAGCTCCTCCTGATATCGCTGACGACGACGCGAACACGCGCGACGCGGTTCATTTCGCGCAGCAGCTCGAGCGCATCGCTCCCCGCGAAGTGGTGCAGGACCTGCGAGCACATCACGATGTCGATGCTGTGATCCGCGAATGGAAGTCGCAGCGCATCGCCGCAAACCGCGAGGGTGAGCACGGGACGGCTGGCGCGGGCGAGCTCGAGCGCCGAATCGAGTCCCACCGTCGTCAGGTCAATTCCAATCTGCCGGGCAACTTCCCGCGCTCGACAGGGGATGTCGCCAAGCCCTGTTCCGACATCGAGCAGCGTCGCCTGAGGCGGTAGTTCCTTCAACGCGTCCTTCAGCTCATCGATCGCCGAGCTCAGTCCGCCGAACAGGGAGTTAGACCGGACGACGTCGGCCAGCGACCGTGTTACGAGCTCGGGATCGACGTCCGGATCGTCGAGTATCTCCGGGCCGTCTTGTTTTGGAGGTGTGAGGATGGAGCGCATGATTCCTAGTGCTCCAGCTGTGCGTAACCGCCGCGGTAATAAAGTAGAGGAGTCCCGTTCTGCGCCCGCGCCGCCTCCACTTCGCCCACAATTATGGTGTGGTCCCCCGCATCGTGCATCGCGAAGGTCGCGCACTCGATGACGCCGAGCACATCGTCCAGCACCGCGAGGCCATTTGGAGATCTGCTGTAGCCCACTCCCTCGAAGCGATCGATGTCCACGATCGAGAAGCGCCGCGCGATCTGTTCCTGACTGACGGACAGGATATTCACCACGAAGCCGGGCGCGGCAGTGAGCGCATTGTACGCCGATGCGGTCTTCTCGATGCAGATGAGCACGAGCGGTGGATCGAGGCTCACGGAGCTGAACGCGCTCACCGTCATCCCCTGATCGGAGCCATCTCCAGCCTTGGTGGTCACAACCGTGACACCCGAAGGAAACCGGCCGAGCACGCTGCGGAATTCGTCTGGGGTTACGCTCAAGTTCTAAAAGCCGGGGAGATGAAGAGGTTGAAAAGAAATCGCGGATTCAGCACAAGGCTTGTCGGAATGAAATCTCCCGCGACGCCCACCAGCAGGTCAGCCATCTCCTTGCGGCGAGCGAGAGCCTTTGCAGCGTTGTTGAGGAAGTAAGGATACGCTATGGCCATGCCTACGATTCGCTCGAGCTTCCATTTTCCGCCGAATTCGCTACGCCGCGCTGTTTCGTAGGCAGCAAGGGCGCGTTTCTCGTCCCGCGGCGCGCCCCGCAGCGCTTCGACAATGAAGGGTGCGAGCATTTCTCCGCCTCGGAGGGCGGCATACATCCCTTCGCCGGTGAACGGGTCAAAGAAGTCGGCCGCGTCGCCGACCAGAGCAGCGCCCAGAGCCCATGCGGGCCGCGACACCGTCGCAAACGGGCCGGTCGCGCGCACGTCCGTCGCGCGCTCGGCGCCGACGAACCGCTCGGCGAGGTGAGGACGGGACGCTATCCACTTCTCAAAGAATTCCGTACGACCTTCGCCAATCTCCCGCGCCCGGGACATCGGGACGACGACTGCAACATTCATCAGTCCGCCACCGACGTCGACGATCCCGAAATAGCCTTTGTGGTCCACGTGCATTTCTCCGAGCGCACCTACGTCCCGGACGTTCCGGTAATGCGCGACTAATGCGAGTCGCTTGGGGAAGAAACGACTCGTATGCGTGAGACCGAGTCGCTTTCCAACAATCGAGCGAAGGCCGTCGGCTCCGACAACGAACCTGCTCGTCAGACCGCGCGCCGTTCCGCCCGGCTCGATGACAGTTACACCGCTCACTCGGCCCGTCTGGTCCTTGGTGACGTCCGTCACGCGCGCCAGCTCCTCGACCCGGGCGCCGGCAGCTCGCGCGCCGTTGAGCACGATCGCGTCGAGAATTGTTCGACGCGCCGCGAGGCCATAGTCACGAAATGGTCGAAATCCGTGGGTCGATGCAAACTCGCCATCGGCGTGTTCCCCGTTCGGCGCACGCACCCGCATCCCGGCGAGGTGTGCCGGGGATGTGCGCTCGATCTCGTCGAGGACATTCATGTCGGAAAGGATCCGCGACGCCTGTGGGCTCAAATACTCCGCGCAGATCTTGTCGCGCGGAAACTTCGCTCTGTCTAGCACGAGTACGTCGACGTCTGCCCGCGCCAGCGAATAGGCGGCCGACGCGCCGGCTGGGCCCCCGCCAACGACTATGACTTCGGCATCGAGATCTCGGGCCACCCGCTATCCGATCGCGCGGGCTACGCGCTGGAACAGTCCCATGTACTGCCAGTGCGGACGCGGCAGGTGGAGAATCGACGCTGCTCGAGTGAGATAAGGCAAGACAGCTGATCGTGAGTCGGCCGAGAACATGAAGCGGGGACGGTCGGCAGCGAACCTCTTGAGTCGCTCGACGGTTGCGCGCAACTCAATGGCGTGCGAAAAATAAAAAGTAGGATCGAGCAAGGTGCTCCCAGCCGGCACCACGCCCTCCGCGATCGCGATTCGGTGAAGCGTCGTCCCGGGATAGATGCGTAGTCCGACGGTGAGATAAACTGCGTCGCCCCTTCGGAGTCGCCACGCCGCGAACGCGAGCGTCTCTTCCACGGTGTCGGCGGTCTCGCCGGGACCCCCGACCAGAAAAATCCAGAGCGTCTTGATTCCGAATTTCTCGACCCGCTCGGCAACTTCCCGCACTTTCGCTGCGTCGAAGCCCTTCTCGAGCTTCTCCAGAACCG
>DHJO01000099.1:19381-21244 GCA_002404375.1 Gemmatimonadales bacterium UBA4718
CGCATGGCCGGGTGGCGAGTTGAAGGTCGAATCGACGAAGTCGAAGTGGTGCACGCCCGCCTTGATCTTGAGCTCTTCGATCTCGTCGGCGACGAGCTCCGGATCGCGTGTTCTGTACCCCCACCCTTCCACGTTTCTATACGTGCAGTAGATGCATTTGTAGACGCAGCCACGCTTGGTCTGAATCGGAATCGTGGCGCCGTGGCGCTGATACCGCGCCAGATCTATCCAGCGGTGCAGGCTCGGGCGGACGAGGGAGTCGAGATCCGCATCTTCTCCAGGTGGGGTGAATACGACCGTGCCGTTGCGATCGCGCACGAGTCCGGGCAGAGCTTCGATTGGAGCGCCCGAGGACAACGCATCTACCAGTGCGACGCTCGCGCGCTCGCCATCTCCGGCTACCGCGTAGTCGACGGCGAGATCGCGGAACAATGCTTCGGGAGCAACGCCGAACGCCGCGCCGCCGGCGATGACTTTCGCGCCGGGAGCTGCCTGCCGAAGCGCGTGCAGAACGCTTCGTGCTTCGGGCGTGTAGTGACGCAACGCGATTGCATCACTGTTGTCGATGTTCCGGACCGAAACACCAATGATGTCGGGGTTGAATTCCGCCGCGGACTTCCGTGCGGAGGCTACCGGGTCGGACGCAAAGCACAGATCGAGAAACCTGACGCGATGTCCCGCGGCGTCGAGCGCCGAGGCAACGCAGGCGAGACCGTTCGGCACCACCGGATAAGGTTGTCGCTCGCGATTCGTGCTCACGAGGAGAACCCGCGCTCCGCTTCCTTCGCCTTGCTCAGTTATGCGCTGCATATCCTTCATTACACCGCGTATGCTCGTCTGTCACGATAGAAGTAAAGCTACCAGGGCCCCCACACCCGAGCAGACCGCGTTGACGGCGTCGTTGTCGAAGCCTCGCACTCCGCCGGTGCGACGAGTCCGGTTTCCGCAATTGTGCACTGGTCGCTCCGTCGGCTTCGCGCATACGTCGCACCAGCGCCGGGTCTGCAGGGTCGCTCCAAGCAGGGAATCTGCCATTGCGCCAGCCAGCCCTCCCAGTACCACGGCGGTGAATGGAACGGGCCACCGGGCGATCGCCGCTCCTGCGGCGATGAACAGCGCGCCGCCGAGACTCGCGATTGTCCCAATCAGGCTCACGCCGCCGGACGTGCCGGCGGGAACTGGCTGGCCGGAAACGATCGAGCGCGGATTGCGGCCGGCCAGCGTGCCGATCTCGGTCGCCCAGGTGTCGGCGGCCGACGCCGCCAGCGCTCCAATTCCAACCGCGTACCACGCGTTCGTACGCGAGAGCATGTACGCAATCGCCGCCAGCGCATATACGCCGCCGTTGGCCAGAACTTGTTTGGCGTCGCGGTGATCGCCCTTCTCGACGACAGCGCCAACCAGACGCGCCTTCCTCTTCTCGCCCAGCTTCGAGAGAGCGCTCGCGCTGATGAAGTGCGCGACGAGAAGAATTCCCCAATTCCATCCGGCGGCGAGGGCGATCGTTCCCACCACCGTGCCGGCGAACGCTCCGCTCGTCGAAAGAGCTCGCATCCGACGCGCGCCGAACGCGAATATGCCGGCCCCAATCAGGCCGGTAATCACCCTCGCGACAAATTCCGTCAGCTGCGAATACCTCTTTCCAGAAGCACTTACCGAATGTTGGGCGGTTTCCAACTTGAAGGGGCTTGGAGCGGCGGTTAGCTTGCGCTCTCCGCCTACCAACTAAATGACCGGCACGGTAAACGCCATAGTCCCGCTCAGTCTCCTCGAAGCAGTTCGCTCCGTCGACATCCCGGAAGGAGAGGATATCGACGTCGAATATGTGCAGGAGCATCGCAACAAGCGGCTTGGATTGAGCGA
>DHJO01000237.1:0-4771 GCA_002404375.1 Gemmatimonadales bacterium UBA4718
CTGTGGGCGACTCAGCGTGTGGGATATCTGAGCGCTGAGAAGAGGAAGCATGGCGGGTCGCAGGAGATCGACGATGAGATCCGGGACCTGGGAGATCGTTTCGGAATTCCTACCGAGTTTTCGTCTTATCTCGTGGTCGAGCCCGGAATGAACCGTCGCAGGGAAATGGGAGCTGGGGGTGTACAGCTCCAGGGTGTTGTCAGAGGGGCAGCACCGGCTGCTCCCGCCGCCGTTCAATTCGAAGCGGCAAAGACGGCCGCTGCGCAACGTTCTGTGACGAGCCTTTCGATGGCGGATGAAGCGGACTTCAGCGGCGCGCGCCAGGGTGGCGGAGTGACACGAGCCGGCAACGTCACCTTCGTATTGCGCGATAGCATATGGACCGACGTTCGCTACAAGAAAACTGGAACGGTGCTGCAGGTGAAGCCATTCTCCGATGCCTACTTCAAGCTGGTCGAGATGGTGCCAGACCTGCGTGAGGCGTTCTCGGTCGGCGAGCGTGTCATAGTAGCGGGACGCAGCATGGCGATCGAGCTGACCTCGTCAGGAGAGGAAAGTCTCACCGATCGCGATATGACTCTGATAAGAGATCGCTGGTAATCGAGTGACCGACGTCGATCGACTCTTTCGAACGTACAACGCCGCGTTGGTGCGATATCTGACGCGGCGTCTGGGAGATCGCGACTGGGCGGAGGAAGTCGCACAGGAGACATTCGTGCGCGCTCTCAGGCAGACTTCGATACAGAACGAGCGCGCGTGGCTCTTTGCGGTGGCGACGAATCTCGTGCGGGATGAAGCGAGGAAGGACATGAGGCGCCGAAAGCATCTGGCACTGCTGGCTGAAGAGGAACGCGAGACGATGGTCGAGCCAGAGGAGACGACCATCGAGCGCGCGCAGGAGGCAGCGATGGCGCGTAAGGCAGTCGATGCTCTCGCCGAACGAGACCGGCTCGCACTACTGATGCGTGAGGAAGGCCTGGACTACAATGAGATCGCGGAAGCATTGCAGCTCTCTCCCGGATCGGTGGGGACCACGTTGTCGCGTGCGCGTCGCCGGCTGGTGGAGAGCTACGAAGGTTTGCAGAAGAGTCGAGAAGAGAGAGAAAAAAATGCAGCATATTGACGAAGGAACGATTCATTCCTGGCTGGACGGCGCCTTGAGCGCTGAGGAGGCCGCGCGGGTGCAAGCGCACGTGGCGGAATGTCCGCAGTGCGCGGCGGCTGTTGCGGAGGCGCGGGGTTTCATCGCCGCCTCCTCACGCATACTCACGGCGCTCGATCACGTGCCNNGGTGCTCGTCGTCGCGGTGGGGAGCCTCGTGGTGTTCAGAAATGGCGGTAACAATCCGTCGAAATCTTCCTTTGTGCTTATGGAGACGCCGGACACTGCGCCAATACCCAAACCAGCGCCGCCGCTCATCATATCGGCATCTCCCCAGGCAACGACGACGCACAAACCACAGGCTCCAGCGTCAGTCGATCGGTCAACACCGAGTGCGATTTCATCGGTGGGAACGCTCTCCGGTAAACCAACAGCGGAAGCGGACTTCTCCGGCAAACCAGTTCGCGGTGCGTCGCCGCAGTCAAACGTTATCCCGCGCGAACGAGCGCGGAATGAAGGTGTGGATGCGGCAATTGGCGGCAATGCGGGTGCGGCCCCGCAAGTTGCAGGAGCCGTGACAGCGGCACCGCAGTCCGCTCTCTCGTCCCGTGTGTCGGGAGTGGCCGTGATGGGCGCAGTAGCAAGCGGACAGCCGCCGCTCAACGTGGTTGGAACACCGAAATCGATTGGCGCAAGAGTGACCTTGTACGAAGTAGCGCCGGGCGATACGGTTACGTTCACCGAGGCGTTGAACGTTCAGCTGAACGCTTTGCCGCCCTTGCAGGTCGAGGTCGTGAACGGAGTAGCCACGATCAGCTGGCCAGACCCGACTACTGGCAACATGCTGAAGCTCTCCGGGCACATGTCCGTGGAGCGCCTCAGGGGAATCAAACTCAGGATCGAGCGGGAAAGAGCTGCTGCAGCGGCAAAAAAAGGGCCTTAGCTGCTCACTGCGCGAGATTGATGTCCTGCTGCGTCATCCCCATCGAGTGGTATCCCTTGTCGACGTATACAATGGTGCCGGTAATCCCACTCGCCAGCGGGCTCGACAAAAACGCCGCGGTATTCCCCACCTCCTCGGCTTGCAGCGGCTCGGCGAGCGGAGAATTCTGGGCACAGTACTCCACCATCTTCTCGATGATTCCGATGGCGCTCGCGGCGCGCGACGCCAGGGGACCGGCCGAGATCGTGTTGACCCGAATGCCGTACTTGCGGCCGGCCTCGAAGGCGAGTGTGCGAGTGTCGCTTTCGAGCGCCGCTTTCGCCGACGACATGCCACCACCGTAGCCGGGGATGACGCGCTCGCTGGCCATATAGGTGAGCGAGAGGAACGACCCGCCTTTCCTCATCAACGGCGCCAGCCGCGAGACCATCGACACCAGCGAGTATGCGCTGACGCTGAGAGCAGTGAGATAACCTGGACGGCTCGTCTCGAGCAGGGGCTTCTTCACCTCCGGCCCGTTGGCGAGGGAATGGATGACAATATCGAGGGAATCCCGGCCGAAATCGGTCTCGATTCGGCGAGCCAGACCGTCGATGCTGAAATCGCCGGTATCCTTGTAGCGCTTGCTCGACCGGATGTCTTCGGGCGCGTCTGTGAGGGTGTCATAGGCCGCATCGAGCGGGTAGATCTTCTCGAACTGGAGAAGCTGTCCGTTGGATAACATTCGCGACTCGTCCATCTTGCCGCGCTCCATCAGGTTCATGAAGATGGTGAGGGCTGGGGGCCAGGTCCCGACGGACACTTTAGCCCCCGCTTCGGCGAGGGATTTGGCGATCGCGAACCCGAATCCGGCGTCATCCGCGACCCCGGCAACCAGTGCGCGCTTGCCGGCGAGGTCAATATTCAGCATTCGGGTGATATCGCGATTCGAAGCATGATTTACAAGGGGTAAGAGATTTGCATTCCGGGAACGAAGCAGAACCTTCATCAACGTTCAACGGGAGACGTTCTTGTTCGTAAAGTCGTTTCGTATCGCGCTGGTTTGCGTGACTTTGGCAGTCACAGCACAAGCGCAGGTTCAGGACACCATTGGGACGAAGTCGCCGCTTTTTGTCGGCAAGGATTTGATCCTGTTGGGTGCATTCACGGCCGGCACGGCGCTGGTCGCCCCGATCGACACGCGACTCGCCAACAGGCTGCAGGATTCGGCAACTCAGGCAAACCGATTCCTTCACACGGCCGCAACGGGTTTCCGCCTGCTCGGCGATCCCGGCTCGTTCGCCACCGGCACGGCCGTGTACCTGATTGGCCGCGCCGAACGGAACCGGCGTGTCGAATCAGTCGGATTGCACAGCGTCGAGGCAATCCTGCTCGCCGATGTTCTTGGCGGCGCGATAAAACTCGCCGTGGGAAGACAGCGTCCGTTCGTCGACGTCAGGACTCCGAACAACTTCCAGCTCTGGAGAGGTCTCAAGGGCGACCAATGGCGCTCTTTTCCGTCGGGGCACACGGTCACTGCTTTTGCATTCGCATCGACCGTGACCCGCGAGTCGAGATTCTGGTGGCCGCACGCGACCTGGTACGTGGGGACAGTGTTTTATGGTGGCGCGTCGCTGGTGGGTCTCTCGCGCATGTACAACAACCAGCATTGGGCGAGCGACGTGATGGCTGGCGCGGCAATCGGCACACTCGTTGGACTCAAGGTGGTGAACTACACGCACTCGAACCCGGGAAATCGCCTCGATCGCGCGCTGATAAAGGGTAAGAGCTCCGCGATTCAAGCCAATCCGATCCTGTTTTCCATTCAGTTCTGATGTTCGGCCATGCTCGAATCGCGAGTAATGCTTGCCCCTGAATGGAATCTTCATTCTGGCGGAGCTGCCCTCCGAGATTGCGGATCGGGTACGCGCGATCAACGAGCGCTATGACCTGAAGCTGTCGCGATACAAGCCACCTCACCTAACGCTCACTGGGTCGTCTGGGGCAGGTCCGCTACCCCCTTCGGTAAGCGTTGAAGAGATGCGGGAGAAGCTCGAGCCGATTACACGCGATACGGCGCCTATAACGCTCTCATTCCAGCCTCCGCAGAGATTCATGCACACTAACATCATCGTGCTGCCGCTCGATCCGCACGGTCCACTGAGGATGCTCCATGACCGGATCATTACAAGCGGGCTGCCGTTTACACGGGCCCGGTACACTTTTAGCCCACACTCCACCTTGAGCCTCTACCAGTCGCTCGATGCGAAAGCGATTCGTGAGCTGCTCAAGACCCGCATACCGGAACCGTTCGTGATAGGAGCAATCCAGCTTTATCACACACGAGATCCACAACCTTCACGGAAGCTCCTGGAGCTGCCACTGACCGGTGGATCTCAGAAAGATTGAAATCGCGTGGCGCGGACTATGGATGCGCCTGCTCGGCTCGATTCTGCCCGGGCCCAAGGACGCCTCACTTCCGTCCCCGACAAACTCCGACTATCGCGTGCTGGTCATTCGTTACGAGCGGATCGGCGACATGATTATGGCGACATCGCTGATTCGGAACATCGCAAACGCCCTTCCCGGTGGAAAGGTGGACGTGCTCGCGACACCGGCGACCGCTCCGGTGCTGCAGGGCAATCCTTACGTAGGAAAGATCTTCACGCTCAACCGAAAGTCGATCCGCAGCTACACGGATGTCATGAAGCAGCTCAGGCAGACGCGGCATACGGTGATGGTCGATGG
>DHJO01000237.1:4837-6489 GCA_002404375.1 Gemmatimonadales bacterium UBA4718
AGAATCAACAACCCACCGATATTCACATCGACACCGCTTTTGATGTACGCCGGGCGCGCTCGATTCAGAGTGGGCGCGCACGGAAGCAAGAAGCCGCGCATCTATAATGTCGCGGTACCGGAGTGGAACCGCGTAGATCACTACATCGAAGGCTCGAAACAGCTCGCGGTTCCGTTCGGCGTGAATCCGGCGAACGTCGACTGGCAGCCGGAGATATTTCTTTCGCTCGAGGAGCGCGCTCGAGCCGATGAGATGTGGAAGGAAGCGAAGTCACTGATCTCCTTTGGAAACGCGGAAGCGGAAGCCGGTAGCAAAACGCTTCTCGTGAATCTCTCGGCGTCCGAGCCCAAGAGAAGATGGCCCGACGGCAAATTCATTGTGACGCTGCAATCAGCGCGTGCGCGATTTCCCAATATGCCGATGATCGTCATGGGACTTCCGAGTGAATGGGCGAGCGTGCAAAAGGTCGCCAATGCGGTGCGCGCACTACCGGCGGAGACGCCGGAACTGCGCGACGCGTTTGCTCTCGTCGGGACTGCTGATATGGTCTTCACGCCCGACACGAGCATCTCGCACGCCGCATCGGCATTTCGAAAGCCCTCGCTGGTGCTGCTCAAGCGGGAGCATCGACCGTACGCGCCGTACAACACCCCCGGAGAGATCGTCGCCTGGAACGAGGAGGAGATTCAGCAGCTGCCGCACGAACGGGTAGCCAAGGCCCTCGGCAAGTTGTTGACGGATTTCGGGGGTTAACCACCGGCGCCCGGGATCGTCTAATGGGATACGGATGTTGGGCATTGTCTTCTTGTCCCCATTAGACGGCGGTAACGGCATGGTCCGCACCTTCTTCAAGCACTCGACGATAGTCGCGGCGCTCCTCGCCGCTATCTCAGGTCAAATCCACGCTCAGCATTCGCACGATCATTCTGATCCAGCGACACCTGCTGTGCATGGCTCGACTACATCGTCCGATCCGATGGCCGGCATGGCCGGCATGGCCGACATGGCTGGCGACTGGAAGATGACGGCGATGGCGAAGCACATGGCCTATTCCGCCACGAGGCCACTCACGGTCCAGGATTCTGTCCGTGCCGCTTACGTGATCAACGAGCTACGGCAAGCGATCGCGAAGTATCAGGATGTGAAGGTGGCAGAAGCGGACGGCTACAAGATGTTCGCGCCCGAGATCAAGAATCAGCCGCAATATCATTTCACGAAGGGCTGGAACGCGGTGCGCAACCAATTTGGCTTCGACCCCGCCCGTCCGACCTCGCTTCTATACAGGAAAAACGCACAGGGCGATTTTGTATTGATCGGGGCGATGTACACTGCGTCGAAACGCGCCTCGGAAGAGGATCTCAACGCGCGGGTGCCATTGAGCGTTGCGCACTGGCACCGGCACATCAACTGGTGCATTCCCCCGCGCGGACAGAAAGACCAATGGTACCAGACGAGAAAAGGCCGACCGGTATTTGGTCCACTGGGTGTGGCGACCGAGGCAGAGTGCAAGGATGCTGGTGGGCGCTTCATTCCCCAGGCCTTCGGCTGGATGCTCCACGCCAACACCTTCGCTGGCAACGATCTCAAATCCATCTGGCACGACGACCACATGATGGATCACGATCACGCCATGCTCGGCGACGCTAAGTAAG
>DHJO01000237.1:6576-8833 GCA_002404375.1 Gemmatimonadales bacterium UBA4718
CGAACTGGGCGACTAGTTCGCAGTGCGTCTGCAGTCAGTCCGCAATAGTCAGCAATCCGCAATTAGCCTCCCAATCCGCAATTAGTCAGCAGTCAGCAGTGCAGTTGGTCCGCAATCCGCAACCCGCACTCCGCAGCAGTTGCCCGGCGCCTTAAATTGTGTCGGATGCCTCCACAATTCATCTATGTAATGAAGAACCTGCGCAAGGTCGTTCCGCCATCGCGGGAGATTCTGCGCGGGATCTGGTTGTCTTTTTATCCCGGCGCCAAAATCGGCGTCCTCGGTGCCAATGGCGCGGGCAAGTCGTCGCTGCTGCGCATCATGGCTGGTGTCGATCACGACTTTCAGGGCGAAGCATGGCCGCATGAAGGGACGCAGATCGGATACCTGTCGCAGGAGCCGCAGCTCGATGCTTCCAAAAACGTCAAGGAAAATGTCGAAGTAGCGGTGAAGCCTACGCGCGATCTTCTCAGAAAGTTCGAGGAAATCTCCAACAAATTCGCCGACCCGATGTCGGACGACGAGATGACGAAGTTGCTCGATCAACAGGCGAAGGTGCAGGAGAAGATCGATGCTGCCAATGCCTGGGATCTGGACCGGAAAATCGAGATCGCGATGGATGCGCTGCGACTTCCGCCGGCCGATGCCGATGTGGGCAAGCTATCTGGTGGCGAGAAGCGCCGGGTAGCGCTATGTCGGACGCTGCTCGAGGAGCCGGACATGCTGCTCCTCGATGAGCCCACCAACCATCTCGACGCTGAATCGGTCGCGTGGCTGGAGAGATACCTGGCTGAGTTTCCGGGGACCGTGGTGGCGGTGACGCACGATCGTTACTTCCTGGACAACGTCGCCGGCTGGATTCTCGAGCTTGATCGCGGAGCGGGCATCCCGTACGAGGGGAATTACAGCTCGTGGCTGGATCAGAAGCGCACGCGTCTGGCAACGGAAGAGAAGCAGGCCTCAGCGCGGCAGAGAACACTGGAGCGCGAGCTGGAGTGGGTGCGGATGTCGCCGAGAGCCCGGCAGACCAAGAGCAAGGCGCGCATCCAGAAGTACGAGGAGCTGGCGACCGCGGCTGAAGGCGAGAAGATCATGCAGAACGAGATCGTGATTCCGCCGCCAGCCCGACTCGGGAACGATGTCGTGATAGCCAAGGGATTGAAGAAGGCATACGCCGACAACGTTCTGTTCGACGATCTATCGTTCTCACTGCCGCGTGGCGGAATCGTGGGAATCATCGGCGCGAACGGCGCGGGTAAGACCACGCTGTTCAGAATGATTGCCGGAAAAGAAAAAGCGGACGGTGGCTCGCTGACCATTGGCGACACGGTGCAACTTGCTTACCTCGATCAGACGCGCGAGCTGAATGACGCCAACACTGTCTACAAGGAAGTAAGCGAAGGGAACGACGTCATCCAGGTGGGGAAGCGCGAGATGCAGACGCGTGCGTATCTGGCTCAGTTCAACTTCAAGGGTGCGGATCAGCAGAAGAAGGTAAAAGATCTCTCCGGGGGAGAGCGCAACAGGCTTCATCTCGCAAAGCTTTTGAAATCGGGCGGGAATCTGCTATTGCTTGATGAGCCGACGAACGATCTTGATGTCGATACTCTGCGAGCACTCGAGGAAGCTTTGGTCGATTTTCCCGGCTGTGGAGTTGTGATCTCGCACGACCGGTGGTTTCTCGATCGAATCGCGACGCACATCCTTGCGTTCGAGGGAAACTCGGAGACGGTGTGGTTTGAAGGCTCGTACCGCGAATACGCTGAGGACTTCAAGAGACGGAAGGGTGCGGATGCGGACAGGCCGCACCGGATCGCGTACAGGAAGCTGGTACACCGCTAAGCCAACGCGCCTTGCAGGGAAGCCCCGGCGGCCCCAGCATATGTAAACCCGATTTCCGGAGGCTTCATTGCGTCCACTCGCCTGGATTGGCGTACTTCTGATCGTCGCGGGCATCGTCGTCGTCGCGATGCGCGGAATACCGTACACCAAGAGTCATAATGAAGTAGAGGTGGGGCCACTGAAGGTGACATCGCAGGAACGTGGGATGGTGCCACCCATTGCGGGAATCGTCGCTATCGTAGCTGGCGCGGTGCTCGTTTTCGCGGGGCGGAAGTCGTCGGTTTAGCATGCTCCTGACAACCTTGGTTGCGGTGGCGTTGCTCCAGGACTCGCTGCCCGCGTACGACGGACGCGCCAACCGCACTCATGTCGATGTGCCGAGAATCGATGCAAGTGCCACCATCGATGGCAACCT
>DHJO01000237.1:8945-10843 GCA_002404375.1 Gemmatimonadales bacterium UBA4718
GGCGTCAATCCGTATGGTGTTCAGCAGGACGGAACGCGGAGCGCACAGTTTGCGGGAGGCGCCGGAGGTCCGCAGGCAACCGGCGGAGGATTTCGAAACGTCAACCCGCTCGAGGGCAGCGTAGACCTCAATCCTGATTATTTCTTCGAGTCGAAGGGGCGTCTGGTCGAGGGTGGGTATGAAGTCGAGGTGCGGATACCGTTCAAGAGCCTTCGCTACCAGGATGCAAAAGTGCAAAGTTGGGGTCTGCACATTCTCCGGCGCGTACAGCACTCCGGGTTTCAGGATACCTGGGCGCCGGCGGTGCGCGCCAATGCGAATTTCCTCGCGCAATCGGGAAGTCTGGACGGACTGCACGATCTCCAGCGCGGGCTGGTTCTCGAAGCGACACCTACTCTCACCGCGCACGCGGATCGTTCGCCGACGATCGGCAACGGACGTGACTATCAGCGGAAAGGCGAGCTGGGTGGTGATGTGCGATGGGGCATCCGCCAGAACCTGAATCTGAACGCGACGATCAATCCTGATTTCTCCCAGGTCGAAGCCGACGTGGGACAGGTGCTGTTAAACGAGCGGTTCGCCCTGTTTTATCCCGAGAAACGGCCGTTCTTCCTCGAAGGGCTCGAGCTTTTCGATACTCCCAACCAATTGATCTACACTCGGCAGATCGTGGCTCCGTTGGGCGGTGTCAAGCTCACCGGCAAACTCGCCGGTACCAACATCGCCTCGATGCTCGTGGGCGATGATCGGCAGTACTCGTGGGAAGGGAATCATTCGCCATTGTTCGGAGTGTCGCGGCTGCGATACGACTATGCCTCGGGCAACACGCTTGGTGCCGTGGTCACGACCCGGGAAGATGGCACCAACTACTCGCGCGTAGCCGCGGGTGATTTCCGGTTCTATCACTCGAAACTTTACTGGGCACAGTTCCAGGTCGCGGGATCGTGGACCGACAGCCTGCGCAATCGTCGGAACGGGGCTATTTACCAAGCCGACTGGGACCGCACCGGCCGCGCGTGGGGCTTTCACTACACCCTGAGGTCGCTCGATCCCGGCTTCAACGCCGCCGCCGGTTTCGTGAATCGTACCGGGATTATCGAGACACAGGCATTCAACCGAACGAGTTTTTACGGAGCTCCAAGCGCTCTAGTGCAGACGTATGGCGCGTTCTATTTGTTCGATCGAATCTGGAATAATGCCGGAGCGGGGCATGGCCTGGCCGAGAGCAACGAGTCGATCCAACCAAGCGCAACGATTCGTGGTGGGTGGCAACTGAGTGGCGCGCTCGGTCACAGCTATTTCGCTTTCGATCCGTCGCTATACACGGGATTGACCGTGCAACGATCAGTCGGGACTATAATAGATACCGCGGCCTTCATCGTGCCGCCGCCGGAGAAGAACGAGTGGAACGGATCGTTCAGAGTGACGACGCCCACATACCGATTCTTCACCGGAACCGCGGGTATCACGCAGGGTCAAGTGCCGGTTTTCCGCGAAGCCGCGCCCGGCAACAGCTCACGAATGGACGCTACATTCGACCTCCGTCCAACCGCGGCAATTCGAAGCTCGCTTCAGTTCTCCCGCCTGACCATCGCGCGCAAATCGGATGGGTCGCAATTTTCGTCGGAGACCATTCCACGCATCAAAGTGGAGTATCAGGTGAGCCCGCCGATCTTTTTGCGCCTGGTGGGGCAGTATACAGCGCGGTCCCGCTCGCCACTTCGAGATCGCAACGGCAATCCAATTCTGGTGGATGGCGTGATCGACACCGGAAGCACGACGAACGAGTTCTCGACGGATTGGTTGTTCAGCTATCGCCCCGTGCCTGGGACTCTGCTGTATCTGGGATACGGATCCACGCTCGACGAGCCGCGGGAATTCCGGTTTCAGGATCTGCG
>DHJO01000177.1 GCA_002404375.1 Gemmatimonadales bacterium UBA4718
GGTCACCCGAGCTTCGTGATGTCGGCCAGCTTCACCAATCAGGTGATGGCGCAGATCGAGCTGCACACCAACTGCGACGCGTACGAGTGCAGGGTCTACACGCTTCCCAAGAGGCTGGACGAGAAGGTTGCGCGCCTGCATCTCGACAAGCTCGGGGTGAAGCTGACGAAGCTCACACCAGACCAAGCCGAGTATCTGTCAGTGCCGGTCGAGGGGCCATACAAGTCTGACCACTACCGGTACTAAGAAGAGAAACAAAAGAAGACTACTTTCGATTCCGAGCGGTCGAGTCGATCGAAAAGAACGGCGATTTCACGACCGGCCGGTTCTGCGCATACGATCGCTTGGTGAGCAGCGCCACGGTGCTGTCCTTGCCAACCCAGTTTTCAACCGCCGTCGAGTCGAGGAGCTTGTAACGGCGCGCGAGCTCGGCGCGGTACCACTTCGCGCCGAGCAGAGGAACCGTGACGATCGTCACGTCCCGGCGAGTGCTTTCGACTTGCTGCAAATACCAGAGCGGGTATGTGTCATTGTCACCCAGAGCGAGCATGATGCCGTTTGGCGGTACCTTCGACAGCATCTCTCCCGAATTGATTCGCGCGCGCGCTTCGACCTCGTCCGTTCTGCGATCCACTGCGGTCCAATTGAGGATCAGGGGAGCAAATGGCAGAACCATCGCGATCATGTTGAGCGGCGGTTTGAGCAGGCGAGAGAGCCGGATCGCGCCGAATCCCGCCCAAAGTCCCCAGCAGATGAACGCGAAGAAAAAGAAATAATCTCTCTCGCGCGCCTCGTGCGGAGCGTTCGCCGGAAGGAACCCGACGCCGAACGACGGACTGGCTTTCAGATTGAGATAGATCACGACGCCAAGCGAGGAGATCAGGAAAAGAAGGAACATCGCGCGCCAGCTCCGGCGGTCGCTGTTCCGGTGCGCGATGAACCCGACGACCCCGAGGAGGGCGTACAGCAGGGTGATCGGCGTGCGCCACCAGCTTGGCGGCGCCTCCGGAGCGAGACCCTTGGCGAATTGCCAGTCGGCATACTCGAACAGGTTTCCCAGCTGCAGATAAAAGGGCGCCTGACGCGGCCACAGTGGCGCCACGTCGTACTGTCGCCGCAAAATCACATCGACGAGCGCGGTCACTGTCGAAGGATTGCCCTGGTTGATTGCGGGGTCGTGTCGGGAGCGAAAGTACAGGAACAGCACGCCCGTCATGCCGACCAGTGCGACCAGAATCGAAGCCCGCATCAACTTCGCGAACGAATGGGTCTCGCGTCGACCATCGACGTGGCGCCTTCCCACTGGTACGGCGAAGTAGCCGTCCTGGGTGCTGAAAACGAGGAGTATGGCACTCGGGAGGACGAGGAGTGCCGTGAGGTGGAGCGACCACGCGAGCCCCGCGAGATAGGCTGTGAGCAGACTCCACCGCATGTCCGACCTTTCTCCGGCCTGATCGCCCGCCCAAAGAATGAGAGCGCCGAACAGCAGCGCGACTGCATAGACCTCCGTCTCCGTCGCACTCATCCAAACGGTCGACATCAGTCCAGCCGCGATTCCCGCAGCCGTTGCGCCGAGACCGTCTCCCGTCCACTTGGCGAACAGACTGGCCAGGATCCCGCATGACAGCGCGGTGCAAACGGCTGAAAGAAGATTGATGGCGCGCGCGAACCCGAACACCTCGGCGAACAGCAGGCTCCAGACGTTGCCGAGCAGAACGTAGAGCGGAGTGCCTGGCGGGTGCGGGATCCCCAGGGCGTGGATAGCGGCAAGAAATTCACCCGAGTCCCACAGCGTGACGCCGGGGGCAAGGGTGAGCATGTAGACAAACAACAGGATCGCGGCCGTCGTCCAACCCGGCGAAGGAAAGCGTCTTATCGGTCGTGCCTCGGTGATGAGTAACCAGTCAAAATTACCTCAGCGGCTCGCGAGTTGCCCAACCGAATGCGCGTTCTCCCGAAAGGAGGCATTACGTACGCAATCACCCATGCTTCTGCCGCTCTTGCCTTCAAGAAAAAATATCCTCGCGTAGGACTCTGGCCGCTGCTGATCGCGGTGCAGTTTGTCGAGCTGCTGTGGATCGTGTTCAGCTACCTCGGCATCGAGCACGTGCGCGTTACGGGGGACAAGGTCCATCTGGATTTTCTTCCCTATTCGCATTCCGTGTTCACCGGTGGTTTCCTCGCCGCGCTGGCGTGGGGGTTCGGCAGGTCGGTGCGCCGCATTTATGTCGGAGCGGCCATCGCGTTGGCCATTCTCTCCCACATCGTGTTGGACATCATTCACCACGAGCCGAACATCACGCTCCTGCCAATGGCGTGGGGCCCGCGACTTGGGTTGAACCTTCAGGGCTACCCTCTCCTCGATTTCATCGTGGAGCTGATATTCTGCGTAGCCTGCTGGAAGTTCTTCGGCGGGTCGAAGGGACTCCTTGTCGGAATAGTGATCTTCAATCTGCTGAACATACCGCTGATGTTTCCGCGACCTGGAACGGGGGCGATGCTCACGCAGCACCCCGCAATTCTCCCGACAATAATTCTCATACAGGTAGTCTCGTCGTGGCTCCTGATCTGGTTTCTCGCGCGCCGGACGCTACTTCACGAAGAGCCGCGCACTCCGATAGCCGCCTGACCTAATCGGCCAACAGCTCCGATTCCTCGGGGGTGAGCGCCCACGCGGCGTCGAGCGCGAGGCGATTCGGCCGCACGTGGTGTACCCGGAAGATGCGGGCGCCGGCAAAGAATGCCACGACGTTCACACCCACCGTTGCCATGTCGCGATCTTCGCTGGAGATCACTCCGGGAGCCAGTGTCGTTCCGCTCGATCCGCCACCGCTCGCGGATGTGAAGCGGATCAGCTCGGCTATCACGCGCTTTCGCGAAGCGCCGACAAACACGGGATATCCCGCCGCGACGATGCGCGGTAGCTCGACGAGCGCGGCGAGCGAATGCGCTGTGTTCTTGGAGAAGCCGATGCCCGGGTCCAGCGCGATTCGTCCCGGATGGATGCCGGCGCGCTGGGCGATCTGAATTCTCTCCTCGAGCTCGGAAAGAACTTCACCCACCGGGTCGCGGCCGTAGGTCGCCATCTCGTAGCTCGCCATCTCGCCTACAGTCCCGCGCGAATGCATGAGCACGACATTGCACCCGGCTTCTGCACAAACGCGGGGCATGTCCGGATCGAGCGACATCCCCGACACGTCGTTCACGATGGACGCTCCCTCGGCGAGGGCGGCGCTGGCGACTTCCGATTTGACGGTATCGATGGAGATCGCGACATCGCTCCAGCGCGATCGGATGGCACGGATTGCGGGGAGCACCCGCTTGAGCTCTTCGCGAACGGGGACGGGCTTGGCGCCTGGCCTCGTCGACTCGCCGCCGACATCGATCGCGTCGGCGCCTTCGGAGATCATGCGGTCCGCCTGAGCGATGGCCGCCTCGGTTGAAACGAAGTTACCCCCGTCGCTGAAACTGTCGGGGGTAACGTTGAGAATTCCGAAAATGCTTGGCCGCTGTGACTTTGACGGCCACGAGAAACTCACGCCGGAGCTACCTCGGGACCTCCGAAGAGCGGCGGCTTGGACGCCTTGGGATGCATCACGGGCGTCGCGAGCGCAGGCGCCGTAGGCGGCGGACTGATCGGGCGCGGCGGAAGTATTTCGCCCCGCGACAGCGCAGCAACATCGTCACCGGTGAGAGTTTCGCGGTCGAGCAACGCCGCCGCGACGCGGTGAAGAAGATCCATGTTTTCCTGAAGCACCACCGTCGCGCGCGCGTACGCCTCCTTGATCACGCGCGTTACCTCGGAATCGACGAGCTGCGCTGTGCGCTCGGAAACCTCCCGACGCGTCTGGATCTCACGGCCGAGGAAAAGCTCCTGCTCGTTGTCGCCAACAAGGATCGGCCCAATCTCGTCGGAGAGCCCCCACTGCGACACGTAGCGGCGCGCGAGGCCGGTGGCCTGCTGAATGTCGCTGGCGGCGCCGGTCGTAACGCGGTCGCGACCGAATACGAGCTCTTCGGCGACACGCCCTCCGTATGCCTTTACGAGATTCGCCTCGAGCTGCTCTCGCGTAACCGACACGCGATCGTCTTCCGGCAGCGTCCACGCGACGCCGAGCGTACGCCCGCGCGGAACGATGGTCACTTTGTGAAGAGGATCATTCCCCTTCACCTTTACCGCGCAGATCGCGTGGCCGCCCTCATGATAGGCCGTGAGCTTCCGCTCCTCGTCCTTCATGACCATCGACTTGCGCTCGGCGCCCATCATCACCTTGTCCTTCGCATCCTCGAGATCGGCCATGAAGACCTTCTCGTGGTTGCGCCGGGCGGCGAGCAAAGCCCCTTCGTTGACGAGGTTCGCGAGATCGGCTCCAGCCATTCCCGGAGTTCCGCGCGCGAGCGTCGTCACGTCCACGTCCTCGGCCATCGGCTTGTTGCGGACGTGCACGCGGAGAATACCCTCGCGTCCGCGCAGATCCGGCAGGTCCACCACGATCTGTCGGTCGAAGCGACCCGGACGCATCAACGCTGGATCGAGAACATCCGGACGATTTGTGGCAGCAATGAGGATGACGCCTTCGTTCGATTCGAACCCGTCCATCTCGACGAGGAGCTGATTCAGGGTCTGCTCGCGCTCGT
>DHJO01000181.1:0-1700 GCA_002404375.1 Gemmatimonadales bacterium UBA4718
AACTTCGACATCGAGATGATGCTGGAGATCGGCACCTGCGCCGGCATCGAGAATTACTCCCGGCATCTTTCCGGACGCGCGGAAGGCGAGCGGCCGGCATGCCTCTTCGATTATTTCCCTGAGGATTTCCTCGTCGTCGTCGACGAATCGCACGTCACTCTGCCGCAGATCGGCGGAATGTTCAACGGCGACCGGGCGCGAAAGCTCACGCTGGTCGATTACGGATTCCGCCTGCCGAGCGCGCTGGACAACCGGCCGTTGATGTTCGACGAGTTCCTTTCCCTGACGCCGCGCGCGCTCAACATCACCGCGACGCCGGGCGAAACGGAGCTACGGCTCTCCGAAGGGGCCATAGTCGAGCAGATCATTCGGCCGACCGGACTCATCGATCCGGAAATCGAAGTGCGCCCGGTGCGCGGTCAGGTCGATGATCTTCTCAACGAGATTCGCATCCGCGAGCGCAAAGGCGAGCGGGTGCTCGTGACGACTCTCACCAAGCGGATGGCGGAGGATCTTGCCGATTACCTGCAGCAGATGGGTGTGCGCGTTCGCTACATGCACGCCGACA
The DNA here is from genome assembly GCA_002404375.1 of Gemmatimonadales bacterium UBA4718. GTDB lineage: Bacteria > Gemmatimonadota > Gemmatimonadetes > Gemmatimonadales > Gemmatimonadaceae > UBA4720. Next base: position 569 of record DHJO01000181.1, read on the forward strand.
TCGATGCGATCGAGCGCATGGAGATCGTACGCGGTCTCAGACTAGGCGAATTCGACGTACTCATTGGAATCAACCTGTTGCGGGAGGGACTCGACCTGCCGGAAGTCTCGCTCGTCGCCATTCTCGACGCGGATCAGGAAGGATTCCTGCGCAGCGATCGCTCGTTGATTCAAACCGTGGGACGGGCCGCGCGGCACCTCAGTGGTCGGGCGATCTTCTACGCCGACAAGATCACCGGGTCGATGCAGCGGTGCCTCGACGAAACAAGTCGCCGGCGGGTGATTCAGACCGCGTACAACGTCGAGCACGGGATCACGCCGGTGAGCGTGAAGAAGAGCGTCGACCAGGTGAGATTTACCACCCGAGTGGCTGATTCTCGCATGGACCGCGACGAGCGGGAGAAGGAGAAGCTGCGCCGAGTCTCTGAGTCCGCCTCGCATTACGGGACCGAGAATCTGCCGGCCCTTATCGCGGATCTCGAGGCGCAGATGCGCGAAGCTGCAACCAATCTCGACTTCGAGACCGCGGCGCGACTGCGCGACGAGTTGTTCGAGGTCAAGGCGAAAGCGGGACGTGAGGAGAGGAGTCGAGGATCGCTGGCGGGCCTTCACGGCCGCTAGCAATGCCAGCGCATCGCCACCTCGTCCCCCCGCTCGCCGAGAGAGGGCATCTCAAGCTCACCGAAAGCGAGCTGCGCGAGTGGGGTGAGCACCTCGGGCGGTCCATCAATCCGCCGCTTCTCATTACACTTACCGGGGAGCTGGGGGTAGGCAAGACGACGCTCGCGCAAGCGATCTGTCTCGGATATGGCGTCCGCGACCCGATCACGAGTCCCACATACGCGCTGGTCCAGGAATATTCCGCGCTGCGATCGGCGGTGTTTCACATCGATCTTTACCGGGTGGAGTCGCCGGACCAGCTCACGAATCTGGGTTGGGACGACATCCTCGTCTCGCGCGCGTTGATTCTGGTCGAATGGCCCGAGCGCGCGGGATCGCGACTGCCGGAGGATCATCTGCCGATAGATCTCGATTACATCGTGGGCGACGCCACGCGTCGGATTCTTCTCGCCGGGTGAGGCCCGCCGTCGCGTGACGCGCTCTTACACGATTGCGCTCGACGGATCCACCTA
>DHJO01000181.1:1840-3006 GCA_002404375.1 Gemmatimonadales bacterium UBA4718
GCGGGCTCGGTCGCGAAAGGTCTCGCGGTGGGATACGCGGTCGATCTCTACGCTGTCTCGTCACTTGTGCTCACCGTCACGGGCGCTCGGCCCACGCTTCCGGCCGGAGAATATCTATCGGTCCTCGATGCGATGCGCGGCGAATACTTTGCGGCCCGAGTTACCCTGCTGCCGGGCCGAACGGTGATCCAACCGGCGCCGACGACGTTGGTCGGCATCGAGGAGCTCATGGAGCTGTCGGAACGAGAGCCACTCGTTCAAGTTGTGGGGCCCGGTCAGCGGCTCGATTTCCATCCGCACGCGAGGGGCGTCGCCCCGCTGCTCGAGTCGATGGTCGAACGCGGGCCGGTCGATCTCGCGTCGTGGGAGCCCGGCTATGGCCGGCCGGCAGAGGCGCAGGTGCGATGGGAGGCGGCGCACGGGCGTCCGCTCCAAGGATGACTGCCCTCCTCCGGCCGGCCATGGAGCGGGACTTGAGCCAGCTCGCTCAGATCGAAAAGTCCTCCTTCGCCGACCCATGGAGCGAAGAATCATTCCGGCGTCTCCTTGGCGTCGCACCAGCTATCTTTCTCGTAGCACTTTTTCCACCGGACGAGGCTGTCGCCGGATATGTGGTGGCGTTCTCAATTGCAGAGGACGGCGAGTTACTGAATGTCGCGGTAGATCCGAAATTCCGTGGAAAGGGACTGGCAGGGCAGATGCTGGACGCAGCGCTGATCGAGCTGGGCGCGCGACGCGTTCGCACGGCGTTCCTGGAGGTCCGCGAGTCGAACAGCGCCGCGCGGGCGCTCTACAAGTCGCGTGGATTCACCGAGATCGGACGAAGGTCGAATTATTACCGCCGGCCGGTTGAGGATGCGCTGGTGTTGAGGAGAACTCTCGAGGTCGCCGAGGGCGACGGCAGGAGAGCGCAGGGCAGTTTTGCTGACTGTTGAAATCGTTGGTTTGCCCGGGCTCTGAGCCCTACCTATACTATTCTGGGCGGGAACCGAACTCTCGCCAGGAGGCACAGTGAGTCGAAGTCTGAACAAAGTCATGCTGATCGGAAACCTGGGCAGCGATCCGGAAGTCCGATCGACTACGGGTGGCAACAGGGTCGCGACGTTCTCGCTCGCAACGAGCCGGTCGTGGAATTCGCCGAATGGTGAGAAGCAGGAGAAGACCGA
>DHJO01000111.1:0-281 GCA_002404375.1 Gemmatimonadales bacterium UBA4718
TCCGGAATCATCTCGATTTGCCGGTAGCGGAAGTAGCTCTCGCCTCCTGCCTTGATCGCCTCGTTCACCTTATGGATGCTTTCGGCGTTTGCCTGCGCGACAGTGGTGATGCGAATTGCTTCCGCCCTGGCGCGAGCCTCCGCCTCGATACGAACGCGCTCCGCGTCCGCGCGCGCCTGTGCGATCTGGGTTGCCTCCAGCTATGGGGCGCGGCGTGGGTATGGGCAGTCAAGTGCATGCGCCCCGCATCGTGCGCGTGGCCTGAGGCGTGGGGGATTCCG
>DHJO01000111.1:597-1197 GCA_002404375.1 Gemmatimonadales bacterium UBA4718
ACGCGGACCGCGTTCGTGCCGCATACACATTTCAGGTGCCAGCTTGCGATCACACCCTTATTCCCGTGCTGTTCCCCGCGCTCTCGTGCTCTGCCTGTTGGTAGCGGCCGGTCTGTCGTGCGGCGGTAGCACCAGCGGACCGGGCGTCACAACCATCGCGTCCGTGACGGTCAGCGCGCCGCTGAAAACCATCGATGTCGGCAATACTACACAGCTCTCCGCAGTCGCGTATGACCAGACCGGTGCCCAGCTGGTCGGCGTAACATTTCAATGGCTTTCTTCAGACAAGACGATCGCGACTGTGAGCAGCACAGGGGTGGTGACGGGTGTCGCTGTCGGGTCCGCGAGAATTTCAGCTCTGGCCGGCACCGTTTCTGGTTTCGTTGACGTCACCGTCGGTCCAGTGATGACCACCGAGCTCACCGAAAAGCCTATCGCACGCGGATGACGTCTTGAGCGCCGAACTCTCGCGGAGAAAGACAGTCGTCTTTTCCGTGATAGCGGTCCTTTCGCCGGTCATCTTGCTCGCAGTCCTCGAGTTCGGGCTCCGGGCCGCCCACTACGGTGGTGAAACACCTCTCTTCGAAGCGCCGACGAAGT
>DHJO01000111.1:1210-4347 GCA_002404375.1 Gemmatimonadales bacterium UBA4718
CCGCCGTTCGACGCCTTTCTCGTCCGCAAGCCAGCGCACGGAATCCGCATCTTCGTCATGGGCGAATCCGCTGCCGCTGGTTTTCCGTATCAGGCCAATGGCGCCTTCTCAAACGTCCTGGCTGACGCCCTTCAGGATGTTCTGCCGAATGACACGGTAGAAGTTGTGAACCTTGGCATCGCGGCGACGAACAGTTACACCATCGCTGATCTCGCCCCCGAGGTGATTGCGCAGCGACCCGACGCGATCCTCATCTACGCCGGACACAACGAGTATTACGGCGCGCTGGGAGCTGGATCCACGGAGACGCTCGGCGCGGTGCCCGCATTCGTCCGCCTGTACCTGAGACTGCAGCGATTCAAGACATTTCTTTTGCTGCGCAACGTCGTCGGGAGCGTGCTCGGTATCATGCGCGGAGATTCTCCCTTTGCCTCGCCAGATCCACATCCGAGCAGAATGGAAACCGTCGTGCGCGATCAGCGCATTACTCTCGGAGGCACGGTTTACGAGCGCGGTAAGCGACAATTCGAGAGTAACCTGCTCGTCGCGCTCGGCGCTTTCCGGGGCGCCGGCGTGCCAGTATTCATTGGCAGCACGCCGAGCAATCTGCGGGACCAAAAGCCATTCGGTTCCGTGGCATCGCCACGCGACAGCTCCGCCGCCGCGGTGTTCGACTCCGCGCGCGGTGCATTAGCGCGACGCGACACCGCGGGAGCTCGATCTCTTTTCGCGCGCGCCCGTGATCTCGATCTCATACGCTTTCGCGCTCCGGGAGAGTTTCGGGAGATCATCAAACGCATCGCGGCGAAGACCGGGGCGCATTACGTGCCCTCCGAAGAAGCGTTCGACTCAGCCGCTCAATACGGGATACCGGGCGAGGATCTCTTTCTGGAGCACGTGCACCCGAACGCGGGCGGCTACCTCCTTCTTGGACGCACCTATTTCGAGGCGTTGAAGCGCGCAGGATTTCTGGAGAGAGCGGATCTCAAGCGCCTCGCTGGGTGGGACGAATACGCGCGCAGGATGGATCTCACAGCACTCGACAGCCGGATCGTTTACCACACGATCAAAACGATTACGACCCGGTGGCCATTTCTTCCGATCAACGCGCAACAGAATTATCGCGGGACATACGAGCCCACGGATTTCACGGATAGTCTGGCCTTCGCTGTCTCAATGGGCACGATGCAGTGGGCGCAAGCAAAGGTTGCGACAGCGCGGCGATTTGAAGCTCGTGGTCAGATAGACAGTGCCATTGCGGAGTACGCCGGACTGATCCGCCGAGAGCCGCACTCGGAAGCCGGATACCGCTTGGCGGGCTCCGCACTGCTAGACGCGAAGCAGCCGCAGCGCGCACGTCCATATCTCGAGAAATCGTACGCGATCGAGCCGACTCCATTTACTGCCTACGCACTTGGCGTGTTGGCCAGACAGTCGGGCGATCCGCAGCGCGCCATCACGCTCTTTGAGCAGTCGTTGTCACTCTCGCCCAATGTGCCCGCGACGTTGTACCAGCTCTCCATTACGTACGCCGTTGCGCATGACCTCGAACACGCGCGCGCAACCGCGGCCCGGCTGGCCATGGTAAGTCCCGAGTACCCAGGGCTCGTGTCCCTCGCATCGGCGCTCGGCATGGGCCGTCAATGAGACGCCGGCGGGATCCGGCGCGCGATTTCGCGTTTGTGTTCGCGGTCCTTTCAGCGCTGATCGGGTTGGCGCCCCTGGTTCGCGGAGGCAGTCCACGTTTGATAGCGCTGGCCGCGACGATCGTTCTGCTCCTGATCGGGCTATTCGCGCCGCGAATTGTCAGTGTGCCGGCACGCGCGTGGCTGGCTTTGGGGGCGCTTCTCAACCGCACAGTATCTGCGGTGGTCCTGGCGATCATTTATCTCGTGGTGATAACGCCGATGGGGCTATTCAGACGCTTGACCCACAAGGACGCGCTTCAGCGCGTCTTCGATCCCGCGGCGCCGACGTATTGGACAGATCGGGAGGAGCCGAGCCCACGCGCGGAGACGCTTCCCCGCCAATACTGATCCGCACGGAATGAAAGTACTTGGCATTTCCGCGTTCTACCATGACAGCGCCGCGGCGCTGATCGAGGATGGGCGGATCGTCGCCGCGGCGCAGGAAGAGCGCTTTAGCCGGCGACGCCACGACGCGCGGTTTCCATCATCAGCCATCGCGTTCTGTCTGCAGTTTGCGCGAATAAAAGCTGCGGACATCGATCTCATAGTCTTTTACGAAAAGCCATTTCTCAAGTTCGAGCGGTTGCTGGAGACGTACGTCGGTTTCGCTCCACGCGGCCTCGCCTCCTTCGCGAAGGCGATGCCGCTCTGGGTCCACGAAAAGCTCTTTCTGCGCCGTTTCCTCGTACGGGAGTTCCGAGAAATGGCGAAGGACGTCGACTGGGACAGCCGCCTCATGTTCTCGGAGCACCATTTCAGCCACGCCGCGAGCGCGTTTTTCCCTTCGCCGTTCAAGGAGGCCGCGATCCTCACCGTCGACGGCGTTGGCGAATGGGCGACGACATCGCTGGCGCTCGGCAACGATACGCGAATAGAGATGTTGCGCGAGATTCGATTCCCGCACTCGCTGGGCCTGCTGTACAGCGCATTCACCTACTATCTCGGATTCAGGGTGAACTCGGGTGAGTACAAGGTGATGGGACTCGCCCCGTATGGCAGTCCGACGTACCGCGACGCAATTCTGGGGAAGCTGATCGATCTCAAGGATGACGGATCGTTCCGGCTGGACATGTCCTACTTCGACTACGCGACCGGCTTGAGGATGACCAACGACGCTTTCGCGCAACTCTTTGGTGGACCACCCCGCAATCCGGAGAAGCCGCTCACTCAGCGGCACATGGACATCGCGGCATCGATCCAGGCGGTCCTCGATGAAGCGATGCTGCGGATAGGCCGCGATCTCGCAGTGCGCACTGGCCAACGTAAACTCTGCATGGCGGGGGGCGTGGCACTCAACTGCGTCACCAATGGAAAGCTGCTGCGCTCGAGAGTCTTTTCGGATATCTGGATTCAGCCCGCTGCGGGAGATGCGGGAGGCGCGGTCGGCGCCGCCCTTGGTGCGTACCATCTCGCGCGTGTGAGCGAGCCGAGGCGGACAGTCAGCTCGTC
>DHJO01000111.1:4498-5853 GCA_002404375.1 Gemmatimonadales bacterium UBA4718
AGCTCAATCTCAAAGTGAAATTCCGCGAGTCTTTCCGGCCGTTCGCGCCCGCGGTATTACGGGAGTCGTTGACCAAGTGGTTCGAGCTGGACGTGGATAGTCCGTACATGCTTTTCGTCGCTGACGTCGCGCGCGCTCACCGAATTGACTCGCCGGAGGCGAACGCAGATCTGCCGTGGCTCGACCGTCTCAAGACCGCTCGGTCAGACATTCCCGCAGCGACGCACGTCGATGGATCCGCAAGAATTCAGACGGTGCATACCGAGACGAATCCGCGCTTCCATGCGCTGATTTCGGCCTTCGCCAAGCGTACCGGCTGTCCCGTGCTCGTCAACACCAGCTTCAATGTTCGCGGAGAGCCCATAGTGTGCACCCCGGAGGATGCATTTCGGTGCTTCATGGGTACCAGGATCGATTCACTGGCAATTGGGAACTGTTTCCTGCGCAAGGACGAACAAGACGAGACCCTTGCCCGGCGATACCATCAGGAGATCGAGCCGGACTGAATAACACCTCACGCGCAAAGCGGCGGCCGTATAGTTTGGTGTGGATGAGCATGATGCGCACCGCCGCAGAGCTGTTCGGCTTCATGAGGGCGAGGAAGCGGCTCTGGCTGATTCCGTTGGTGACAATCCTTCTGCTTCTGGGCGGCCTACTCGCGCTCGCCGAAGGATCCGCGCTCGCCCCGTTCATTTACTCGATTTTCTGAACCGGCGGTTAAGAAAGACAAAGCGGGCGCGTCGACTGACGCGCCCGCTTTCATTCCAGCTACGCTTGCATCGATTACAGCATCTGTACCCGGCTTATTGATCCGGGAATGTACCGCCATACGTGTATAGCGCCTTTCGAAGGACCTGCAGCTCCTTCGCGGGAACCGGCATTTGTCTCGGGGTGAGGGGCTCCAGGCCGTCGATGCGACGCTGGTTGAAGAATACCGCATCACCCAGACCAATCAGCTCGATGTCCTGCTCGTACTGCAACTTGGCGAGCAGGCCCGCCGTCAAATCCGCCGGCGTCGCCGGAGTCAGTCCGCCGCGCGTGACACGGGTATTGTTGATCAGGTTCGAAGCCGTCACCATGCTCCCGCCGCTGCGGATGAGGCCTTCCGCCCAGAGTAGGTCGTTCTCCGTAGCTGTTATCACCGGGTCCCTACCGAATCCGCCGCCCGTTCCGGCCGGATCACTGAAGGAAGCATAGTCATAGCGAATATGCGTGATGTTGCTCTGGTGGAACATTCCGCGCGCGGGTCGGAAAATATTCTGGCCGCTCCAAGCGAAGTCGGTGCCCGCTCCCGCGTCCTTCGGGATCGTGCCCCAAGCGAGGGTATCAGAGACGGTTCCGTAAGTGCCGTCACC
>DHJO01000111.1:5999-6490 GCA_002404375.1 Gemmatimonadales bacterium UBA4718
CGCGTATGGACGCGCTCCGTCGTGAGATCCTCGCTCCACCCCTTCAGGTCGTCCCAGAAGAGGTTCCCGCCGTCGCCTGTGAACTGGAAATCGAATGCGGCGCCGGTGCTGATACCTGCCGAAGCAAGCGTGGCGACCCTGGCCCAGTCCGTCGCGGCGTTCTCGGTCCCGTTCCGTGCGTAGTACGCCAGAACGCGGGCAGCATACGTGCGCGCAAGCCGCGCGATCTGAGTGTTGTCGTAGGAAGTCCCGTTTGTCCAACTCGCCGGAGTGCTGAACGCATTGGCATCGGCGAGCGCAGCAGCCGCTAGGAGCTTCGCCACCGCCGTGTCACGCACGGCCTGACGATGCGAAAACTTCAGAGCTGACAAGTCACTGTTCTCATCCACAACGAACGCCGAGTCGTAGTTGAGTGCAAGCTCCCCCATGGTCATCCCCTGCATCAGCTCGCCCACGGTCTCGACCATCTTGGTGTTGGCGGCGTCGGTTAT
>DHJO01000083.1:0-220 GCA_002404375.1 Gemmatimonadales bacterium UBA4718
TTCTGCTAGTCTCGCAGCGCGACGGAGAGAAGCAGGAACCGGCCGCCGCTGATCTGCATCGCACGGGCGTGATAGGCCGCGTGGTCCAGGTGTCCAGACTTCCGACCGGCACCACGCGCGTCCTCGTAGAAGGAATCGCCCGCGCGCGCGTCACCCGCTACATCCCTGCCGGCAACGTTTTGCGCGCGGCGGCCTCCCCGTTTCCCTTCGACGGGGCTGG
>DHJO01000083.1:281-1042 GCA_002404375.1 Gemmatimonadales bacterium UBA4718
CGCCGGATTCCTCCCGAAATCGTCACGATCATCCAGAGCACGGAATCACCGGAGAGGCAGGCATTCGGCGTGGCGGCCCACGTTGCCGTGCGATTCGAGCTCCGGCAATCGCTGCTCGAGGCAGACACACTGCGGCATCTGCTGGAGATGCTCGGCGAGCTCCTGTCGGGAGAGATCGAGCTGCTCCGCCTCGAGCGGAAGATCGACGACGACGTTCGTGGGGCGATGTTCCAGAATCAGCGCGAGTTCTATCTCCAGGAACAGCTTCGCGTAATTCATCGTGAGCTGGGCGAAGAGGACGGAGACGATTTCGCCGAGCTCGATGAACAGATCAGGAAGAAAGCGCTACCACCGATAGTTGAAGAGAGAACGCTTCGAGAGTTGAGAAAGCTTCGCCGCATGCCACCCATGTCGCCGGAATTCACAGTCGCGCGCAATTTCGTCGACTGGATCATCTCCATTCCGTGGACGGAGCGCACCGACGAGGTACTCGACATCGCGCACGCGAGAGCAATACTCGAAGCAGACCATTACGGCCTCGATGAAGTGAAGGACCGCATCCTCGATTTCATCGCCGTGCTCTCGCTGGTCGGGCGTCTCGACGGTCAGATCCTTTGCCTTGTCGGCCCGCCCGGTGTGGGCAAGACATCGCTCGGCCGGTCGATCGCACGCGCTCTCGGGCGCAAGTTCGTTCGGATGGCGTTGGGTGGAGTCCGGGACGAAGCGGAGATCCGCGGACATCGTCGCACTTACATCGGCTC
>DHJO01000083.1:1058-2464 GCA_002404375.1 Gemmatimonadales bacterium UBA4718
TGCTCGACGAAGTCGACAAACTGGGTCAGGACTTCCGCGGTGATCCCGCCGCCGCTCTGCTGGAAGTGCTGGACCCCGAGCAGAACACGACATTCAACGACAACTATCTGGAGGTTGATTACGACCTGTCGCAGGTGTTGTTCATCACCACTGCCAACAGTCTTGCCGGCATTCCCGAGGCCCTCCGCGACAGAATGGAGATACTCCGCATCGCCGGCTATCTCGATCACGAGAAGCTCGCAATCGCCAGACAGTATCTGTTGCCGAGACAGATCGAGGCGAATGGACTAAAGAGGGAGGAGGTCGTTCTCGAGCCCGACGTCCTCACCGCGATCATGCGCGGATACACGCGCGAAGCCGGTGTTCGGGAGTTCGAGCGCCGCATCGCACGGGTGGCTAGAAAGCTCGCGCGCAAACAGGCCGAAGTCGTGAGCGCGGGAAAGAAACACAATGTTGGAGTCGACGATCTCAAGGAGCTGCTGGGAACTCCGCCTTTCGACCCCGACGACACATCTCTCGATGACAAAGTCGGAGTCGCGTCAGGGCTGGCCTACACCTCGGCGGGCGGGGAAGTGCTCGAGATCGAAGTGAGCGTGGTAAAGGGCCGTGGCAAGCTGCAGCTTACCGGCACTCTGGGTGATGTGATGAAGGAGTCGGCGAGTGCCGCTCTCTCGTACGCGCGCGGGCGAGCGCGGGCCCTCGGAATCGAGTCGGAGTTCTATCGTACGAAGGACATCCACATTCACATGCCCGCGGGCGCCACGCCAAAGGATGGGCCTTCCGCGGGGATCGCGATTGCGACGGCGGTGATCAGCGCGCTGACGGGCGTGCCGGTGCGCGGTGATGTTGCCATGACCGGCGAGATCACGCTTCGTGGGCGCGTTCTACCGATCGGGGGTCTCAAGGAGAAGTCGGTCGCAGCACACCGAAACAAGGTTAGCGACGTGATAATTCCATACGGTAATGCAAGGGACGTGGAGGAACTCCCAGCGGAAGTCCGGGCCTCGGTCCGCTTTCATCCCGTGAAGACGATGGACGAAGTGCTGGCTCTGGCGCTTCGTACGCAGGCGCAGCCCTCGACCTCTTCGGGCGAAGCTCTCTACGATTCTGTAACGCACTAGGATGCTCCCGGACCCGGGTGCCGATCGGCTCGTCATCCGGAACGTGGAGTTCATCGGCGGGATGGCCGAGAAGCACGGCTGGCGCCCCGAGTCGTCTCTGCCTGAGGTTGCGTTCGCCGGCCGGTCGAATGTCGGCAAATCCTCCCTGCTCAACATTCTCGTCCGGCGGAAGTCGTTCGCGCGGGTAAGCCGCACTCCGGGGAGGACGCGCGAGATCAACTTCTTCCGCGTCAACAACACTTTCGTTCTGGTGGATCTACCGGGCTACGGGTACGCGCGCATCTC
>DHJO01000083.1:2526-5144 GCA_002404375.1 Gemmatimonadales bacterium UBA4718
CTGCTGGACATCAGGCGCGAACCAAGCGAAGATGATCGCGCGATGCTGGATTTTCTGGCGGAGCTTGGTGTGCCGACGATCGTCGCCTTGACGAAGGCCGACAAGCTGACCAAAGCCGACGCTCGAGAAAACGTCGCGAAGATCTCGCGGACATTGGCGCTGGAGCCTGACCAGGTGATTCAGTTCAGCGCGCAGACGGGCGAGGGACGCATCGAGTTGTTGGAGGCGATTACGCAACTGGTAGAGAAAGTGTGAGAACTGCAACTGAAGACTACCGGCCTGGGGCTTTGGGCGAGGCGGCCCGGGACTACGGGCTCAGAAAACCAGTCTCGTTGGCGTGCATCATTGCGATTGCAGCGGCCTGCGCTTCGGGAGCAGCGAACACATCCGCGCAGCAGAGCGGACTTGCTCCGATATCCGACGACACCATCGGGCGCGCGAACATACCTGTTGGCTTTGGCACGCTGCGTCAGGACGACATCGCGATCAGACTCGAGCTGCAGGGACTGATAGTGCGAGCCATACCACTGGACGAGAATCTCATTCGATTGCTCACGCCGGACTCCTACCGGGCGCTCCGCGATCTGCAGGAGAGCAACAAGCAGGCGATCGCTGCCGTGACCAGACGCACCGGCGGGCGCGCACCGGATCTGTGGTACGTATCGTTCTACGGCGTCGAGCCGGACGTGCATTTCAGTCCGATGGAGCTGGTGATCACGAGCAGCGGCCGCGACTTTCGCGCGCTGGAGGTGCTGCCGCTCAGCTCCGGCTTCGGCGAGCAGCGGCTGAAACAGCGCGAAACGCAGAGCGCAATCTATCTTTTCGAAGAGGCAATCGATCTCGACCAGCCGTTGACCGTCACGTTTCAGAATGTGCGCAACGAGGACTGGGAGCAGATATTGACTCGGGTGGAGAGAGAAAGAGCTCTCGTCCGCGCGAGAGCGTCACGGCCGGCCGACCATTAATTCAGGTTCCAGACATGGCGATCTATCCGCTTCGGAAACTTCCGGAACTACCGTGCTCAGGCATCGAGACTCAGTGGCTCGAGAAGCTCGGCGCTGATCTCGCTTCGGGTACTGACCGGGCGACCCTTTGCCGACGCACTCTCTGCGAAATTGCGTACCCCGAGTTCGCGAATAACTGGGAGACGGCCGTGGTGGACACGAAGCTGCCGGTGGCGACGCGGCTGGCACTCTCGGCGCTCGATCCCCGCAACGTCACTCTCGAGCCCGAGTACTACGCGGAATGTGACGACGCGCGCTTCCAGAAGGTGAAGCCGCTCCTTTGGCTCTGGTATTCGTTCGATCGCACCGTGCCCGGTGGTCAAAACGTGGAGCTCGGCGTCCAGCTCCGGCGGCTTCTGGCGCCCTACATCTTCAAGCGGTGCGGCGAGAACTTCAAAGCCTTCCAATATGTCGAGTTCTCATTTGGGTACAACATGGAAGTGGGCGACAACGTGGTCGTTCACCGGTACGTTCTACTGGATGACCGCGGCGGAATCTCTCTCGGCAACAATGTCTCGATCAGCGATTACGCCAACATCTACAGCCACACCCACAGCATCGTGGACCAGCGTGACGTGACCGACGCGCCGACGCGTCTGGACGACGGCGTGCGCATCACATATCACGCCACGGTACTGGCCGGCGTGCACGTTGGCGAGCAGGCGATGGTTGGAGCGATGGCCGTCGCGACTAAGGACGTGCGGCCGTACCACGTCTACGTCGGCATTCCTGCAAAGAGTGTTCGGGTGAAGCCGAACGCCCCCGCGGGGCCCGAGAACCTCACCACGGTCAAGCGCCGCTAGATAACCCGAAGAACATCCTCGACCGGGCCCGCGTCTCCCCGGGCCAGTAGGTGACGCGCGTCCCTCAGTGCCTGCACCGCACGAGGCCAGGTGAAGCGGTCGCACGCTTCATCCACCGAGAGCCACTCGAATCGCTGATGCTCGTCGCTGAGAGTGACTTCCGAACCGCTTTCGACGAACGCGGCAAAAACGATCGCCATCTGAACGGTCTGGCTCGTGTGAAGGAAAAAGCTGGAGACGGTCACGTTGTAGAGCGCGTTCAGCTCGAGTCCGGTTTCCTCACGTAGCTCGCGTACCGCCGCCTGCTCTGGCCGTTCGCCTGCATCGATCTTCCCATAAACTGTTTCCCATGAGCCGGGCCGGATGGCATCGACAGCGCGCTGGAGAACCAGCACGCGCCAATCGCCTGGTTTGGGACGAATCACGTACACTTCCACGACACCTGGCAGGATCTGAGTCATTGGCTTCCGGATCGGTCGCTCGTACACGATTGGTCGTGGTAAATCATATCCTGCGCGGCGCTCACCGGCAGGACTCGCTGTTTCGGGCTCGAGCACGCGCACGAGCTCCTGCGCGCTCGTGTTCCCCGCCAGCAGTTGGGACGCTCCACAGCCCCACAGCGACCTCGTGCCCGAAGCCCGCGCCGCGGCGACCAGTTGATCGGGCGGCGCGTCGCCCGCGATTGCCCTCTCGATGTCTGGTGTCGCGACGAGCACTTCCGTAGCCGCGACCCTGCCTGAATAGCCCGTCATCGAGCACTCGCGACATCCGACCGGGATGTAGATCATCGAGTTTTCAGGAATGGAACCAA
>DHJO01000083.1:5302-17001 GCA_002404375.1 Gemmatimonadales bacterium UBA4718
GCCAGTTTCGCCGAGTCGACGCCGAGGTCCGTGAGTCGGGTGATGGAGCTGCACGCATCGTTGGTGTGCAGCGTTGCGAAGACGAGATGGCCCGTCAGGGAGGCCTGAAGCGCAATCGCCGCCGTCTCACGATCACGGATCTCTCCGATGAGCAGGACATCCGGGTCCTGACGCAGAACCGATCGGAGGGCCGACGCAAACGTGAGTCCGGCCTTTTCATGGATTTGCACCTGAACGATCCCGGGAATGCGGTATTCAACCGGGTCTTCGACGGTGATGATGTTGACGCCGCGGTGCAGAAGCAGGCGCAGCGCGGCATAAAGCGTGGTCGTCTTTCCCGAGCCCGTTGGCCCGGTGACAAGAATCAATCCTTCTCGGACCTCGAGAAGTTTTTGCATACGTGGCCCGTCAACCGGATCCAGCCCAAGTGACTCCACCGAGCGCAGTGCAGCCCGGGAATCGAGGATGCGAATCACGACTTTCTCGCCGTGCGAGGCTGGCAGAGTCGAGACGCGCAGGTCCACGCGCGCGCCATTGATCGCGACCCGTGCGCGCCCGCCCTGAGGCCTCAGGCGATCCGCGATGTCCATCTGCGACATGATCTTGATGCGCGATACCAGGGGAACGCCGACCGCTTTGGGAAGAACCATTACCTCCTTCAGCATTCCGTCAATGCGATAGCGGACGGCGATACCACCTTCTCCTGCTTCCAGATGGATGTCGCTCGCGCCCACCGCGATTCCTTCGGCAACTATGTGGTCGACCAGTTTTATCACCGGCCGCTCCGCCTCCTTCTCGTCCAGCTCATTCTCGGTTGCGTCGACCCGCTCGATGACGGGCTGAGTCTGACCGGGGTCGGTGCGCCCGATCAATTTGCTGACGCGCTCGACCGGCGCGTATACCTCTTCGATCCGTTCCTGAATGCGACTGGGGGCGGCGAGCAGCATTCGCACGTTGCGGGAAGTAGCAAAGGCGAGAGTCTTCTCGCAATCGAGATCGTAAGGGTTGGATGTGGCGATCTCGAGAGTCGAGTCCGAGAAGGAGAGTGGGAGGATTCCGAACCGGCGCGCGAAGCGTTCAGGCACCCTTTCACGTCCGTCTGAGCTAACGAGAAGATCGCTGGCAATCCCAATTTTGGTGCGCGCCGATAACGCTTCGAGGATCTCATCGTCGGTCGTCAGCCCGTCTTTCACGGCCGACTCCCAGAGGCTGTCGACACTCTTCGCCTCGAGCGCGCGAAGCGACTCCCGAGAGAGGGTATCTGCAAGCGCAGCGAGAAGCCAAGCATCGCGCGGAGGGGACTCGAGAGCGGCCACGCCAGAATATGTGAGCCCTGACACAGAGGATCGTGGTCAAATCAATGCCGCCGGAATCTGCACATGGCTTCCCGGTCCGCAGCTCTGAATCGCGCGGTCGATGCGGCAGCGGTGGCGCGCTTTTCGGAGGCGCCGCGAGGTGTTCTACTTGCCACGTCGGAACTCTCCTCACCGACGCAAACGTCCGGCTGCACGCGACAACTGAGATTCAAACCAATCCCTCCTACGCGCTGCGATCCGCGACGAAGATGTGGCGGACAACTCCGCTCAAGGGAAGCTGGCAGCATCCTCCATACTTTCACGATGGAAGCGCAGCTACTTTCGCCGATGTGGCAGAACGATACAACAGCGCGAAGGCCTTGAATCTTTCTGTGCAGCAGAAGGCGGATCTCGTCCAGTATCTGAGATCCTTATAGTGCGAGAGAACGGCTTGTCGGTTGCCAACCGTTCCTCCCCATGATATCTGTTGCATCGTGTGGCTTACGAACCAGCCCCAGTGCGGCCGGATTTCCGCGAGTGTCGGATGCCTGGCGCTCGTGCTGCTTGCTTCTCCCGGACTGGCTCAATCGCGACCGCAATGCGCCGCGAGAGCTGCCGCTGGCCAAGCGATAGATCGCGGCTGGAGTGCTTACCGCACAGGTGACGTCGCTACCGCTGACGCTGAGTTCAAGCGAGCGCTCTCGCTCTGTCCCAGCGACCCGGAGGCGCTGACAGGAGCGGGGTACGCGGCGATGCGACGCGGGCGTCTTACCGATGCGCGCAATGTTTTTCGACTTGCGGTCGCGGGAGACTCGACCTCGTACGATGCGGTAGCCGGACTGGGGATGGTGGCCTACAGGGCGGGAGATCTCGTCGTGGCGCGCCGCAGTTTCGAGAGAGCGCTTCGGATCGTGCCGCGCGATTCTACCGCCCTCTCCTATCTGGCGAGGATACCCGAGCAGGTCGTGTATATCGCGCCACAGCACCACGTTCGCTCAACTGCGACTACTGTTGCCGCCAGGACCGGGAAGAGAATCTTCGAAGTTCCTGATGCAGGCGGCCGCTGGAGGCCAATGTGGATCAAGGCGGTGAACCTTGGCGCCGCTCTTCCGGGAAAGCATCCGTCGGAGTTTCCGCCGAACGACAGCACGTACGAGAGGTGGATCGCGCTCCTGGCGGACATGGGCGCCAACGCCGTCAGGGTCTACACGATTCATCCACCCCACTTCTACGCCGCACTCAGGGCCTGGAATCTCGGGCATCCGTCGCGTCCGATCTGGTTGATTCACGGAGTGTGGACGGAGCTTCCCCCCGGAAAGAAGCTGGAGAAATACGACGACCCTAAATGGCTGGGACAATTCCGCGGAGAAATGCGAAATGTGGTGTCCCTTCTCCACGGCGACGCCTCCATTCCTCCAGCGCCAGGCCATGCCAGCGGTGCATATCGCGCTGACGTCTCGCAATGGACGCTCGGTTACATAATCGGGCGGGAGTGGGAGCCGTATTCGGTCGTCGCCTATAACGCGTCCCGACCGACTCGAACGAGCTTCGCCGGAAAATACATGACGCTTCAGGGAGGGAATGCCCTCGAGGCCTGGCTAACGGAACAATGCGATTATCTGGTGAGCTTCGAGATGGACCAGTACAACGCGCAGCGGCCTGTCGCCTACACGAATTGGCCGACTCTCGACCCGCTGATTCATCCGACTGAAACGTCCATGTCGCAAGAGATCGCGCTCTTGCATGCGCGTGGCGAAAAAATCGTGGAAAAATCCAAGGAATACGACAACGATGCGATCGGCCTTGACGCGGTGAAGATGCGCGCGACCGCTTCGTATCCTGCCGGCGTATTCGCGTCATACCACGCCTATCCCTACTATCCCGATTTTCTCAGGGTCGATCCAGGTTACTCCAGGGCACGCTCGCCGGAAGGCCCGAGCAATTATTTCGGGTACCTGCGCGAACTGGTGACGCATCACGGCGATATGCCTGTCGTGATCAGCGAGTACGGAGTGCCGTCGTCCCGCGGTATTGGCCACTTCCAGCCGCAGGGATGGACGCACGGCGGTCTCACCGAAGAACAACAGGCGGCAGCCGACGCGCGACTCACGCGGGACATCTATGCGTCCGGAGCGGCCGGCGCCGGCCTGTTCTCCCTCATCGACGAATGGTTCAAGAAGAACTGGATCGTCGTCGACTTCGAGGTTCCCGCCGAACGAAAGAGACTGTGGCTGAATCCGCTCGACGCCGAGGAGAACTACGGCGTGATCGCAATGCGACCGGGGCGCAAAGGCTCGGGAATCACCATCGATGGCGACACCGCCGACTGGCGCGGGCGTCCCATCCTGTATGCTTCGCAACCCGCGTCCGTGCCGGCACCGCTGCAGCTCAAATCACTGCGCCTAGCGCAGGACGAGGCGTATCTCTACCTGCGATTGGATGTCGGACGAATCGACTGGTCACATGCCCACTACCAGATCGGCATCGACACCTACCGGCGCAACTTGGGCGATACCCGGCTCCCACATACCGGCTCTAAGGCTCCCGTCGGACTCGAGTTCGTGCTCGACATCGGTGGACCCGGTGCAACGCAACTCCTGGTCGATCACCCGTACAATCCATACCGGCCGGTGCTGATCCCGGGAAGCAAACCCCCGGTCATCCAGTACGTCTACAACCATCCGTTGCGAACCGTCGCCAACGACGGCGCTCAGTGGGATTCTTTGGTGGTCGTGCCGAACAGGCGTCGCATCGGACGCAGCGGACAGATCTACCCGGCGATCGGCTACAATCGGAATCGGCTCGTGTACGCAGCTCAGTCCCAGAGCTCGCTCACCGACTGGTTTGCCAACCAGGCGAGCGGTGTCATCGAAGTGCGCCTGCCATGGGGAATGCTGCAGGTCGTAGACCCGTCCACGCGGAGTGTAGTGTTCGGGAATACGATCGTTGGCCAAGCAATTGGCGCTACGACGGATGGCTTTCGCTTCGTCGTGGAGAGCTATGATCCGGCCAAGCCACACGCGGGCGCAGATCATCTGCCGCGCGGGCCGTCCTCAGGGTTTGCAGATCCTCCGACATGGACCTGGCCGACGTGGGAGAGTCCCCAATGGCACCCGGAGGTAAAGCCTCTATTCGCCGCAATGCAGCGGACGTTTGCGGGGATTCCGGAACGCCCGCCGGCGCGCTAAGCAGCAGCTCCGCGCGATTGGATCGCTGCGGCTACAACCCCAGGCGCGCGCGCAGAGCGAAGGAGTACATCCTGTACTCGCTTCCGCCGGTCTGACCCGGCGCAGCTACGTTTGCGTAGCCGCCCGAGAAGGTGATCTCGCGCGAAGGATCGAATCTGTACCCAGCGGATAGTGCAGCACGCTCCGCGAGGCGAGAGCCGGCGGCGGACCCGAAGAACTCGATGCTCTGTCTGCCGAGCCCGAGGTCGGCGTCCGCGTTCCATCCCAGCTGACCGCCCACACGGCCATGTCCACTCACCTCGCCCAGCGTGTATCTGCGTGGCGCGAAGTATCCATCGGTGGACGTCGTGTCATAGCCGAACTGTCGCGCACCGACAGCAACGCTCCACTGTCGATTGCGGGCCCAGCGGAGCGTCGACGAGAAGGCGTTGCGCGTGTTGTCACCCGAGCCGCCTGTGAGGCGCGCCCGACTCGCCCCGCCGGTTAGTGTGAATCGAGCTGGTAGGGCAAGTTCCGCTTCACCAGAATACTCAGAGCTCACCACGCCATTCGCGATCAGGAGCGCGGTCTCGTCAAAGGGAGCTCGCGAAGCGCCCAGGCCCAACTTCAGCGCACGGCCTACATTCCCTGAGACTTGCAGCCCGCCGCTGCCAATCGTCGGCGGCTTGGTTGGTGAGACTATGAGCGTCGACGTGTGGTGCACAACACCGGCATCCGCGCGTACCTGCCACGTGCCCGGCTGCCAGCGCGCGAAGACATCGAACCCATCAGCTCGGGAGTCAATCGCTGCGAAGTTTGCCTGGCGCCCTGTGTATCTGCCGCCCAGGGTAGTGTTCCACCAGCCGGGTCTTGCGTAATCGACAAGCAAGGTCGTCGCCCGATTGTGATCGCTGTCGTTGGTCCCCAACGCGGTTATCGTTGCGCTCGGCCTCAGATCGGCCTGGACCCAGCGCAGGAGAGTCCGCGCGTCGCCATAGGAGGGATTAGCCTGCAACGCCAGCTGAAGCGCTGCCTCAGCATCTGACGGTCGCCCCTGCCAGCTCAGGATCTGCGCCAGACCTGTTAAAGCTTCGGCGTCGTTCGGGCGGATATCAAGAACCTGCCGCCAGGCACGCTCGCTGCGCTGTAGCTCGCCACGCCAGGCGATCACGCGGGCCAAGCCTTTTTGCGCATTGGCGTCGCCGGTTCTCGCCATCTGGGTGTACATGGTTTCTGCTTCATCAAACTGACCGTTCCAGGAAAGAGTACGGGCGTACTCCATCGATGCTTCGCGGTCCGTCGGATGATCTGCCACCCAACGTTTGTACTCAGCGAGCGCTTGAGGCAGCTGGCCCGACCAAGCGAGTGTTTGCGCGCGTCCGAGAACCGCATCACGATAAGCCTTATTCTGAGCAATCACTGAATCGTAGATGGCTAGCGAGGACGCATAATTGCCGCCCCATGCTAATGCACGAGCCAACGCCAGGCGGCCCTCGGCATAGCCGGGATTGAGCGCCACATAGCGGCGAAAGAGTCTGACGCCCTCGTCCAGGCGGTTGTCCCATGATCGAAGCGTCGCGAGTCGAAAGAGCGCGAGAGAGGCGGATGAGTCACGCGCGACCGCTGTCTCGTACAAGCTGGTGGCGAGGAGATATGATTCGGCCTGCCACGCGCTGTCGGCGCGAGCGAGGAGCACCTTCTGGTTAGCCGGCTCGGCTGTGTGATTCGCCTGTCCAGCGCCAATACCCGCTGTAACGGGGGTGCGTCCGGTTGCGGTCGCGCATGCCGCCAGGATGGCGAGTGCGGCGAGCGTCAGCGACGGTCGGCAAGTATCGAGAAGTCGGGGCATGGCTACCTGTGCTCTGAAATGGGTCGCGGGGAGGCAGATTCCCGGAATCCCGGTGATGCCCGCCCTATGAAGGACGACGCGACACAGCTTCAATAACGCCCCAACTCAACCCCTTAGAGCACACTCCAGAAGTCGCGCCCGATATCGACGGAGAAGGTCCAGCGCCCGCCCCGGAGCCCGCGCGCCACGTCCAGCCGGATGACATCGAAAACCGTGAGCGCGCCGAGGCCCAGCGCCGGATACCAGCCTTGCCGCGTTGCCTTGAAAGGCGCTGAGCGATCGATCCAGACAGCCGTGGCGAAAGGTGCCAGAGTGATCGTACCAGGCGCTTTTCCGTACCTGCCCAGCGGGATCGGTATGAATGGCGCGAGAAAGCGCCATTCGAGGCGCTGGCTCATGCCAGCCCTGCCAATAAACTCGTGGAAATCGTACCCAGGGCCGCTGGTTGGGCCGCCGAGGAAAACGAGATGCTGCGCGGGAATGGAGTCGTGGCTCAGGACTCCGGCGGCGATCGTGTGAAACAACAGCCGACTCGACCCGAACGGTTTTTCGAGATCGACCACAAGCGAAGGCCGGAGCAGTTTCGACTGAATCGCCGACGGGCGATCGACCCGGACGCCCGTCAGACCGAAATGGGCACCCAGCTCGAAACCGCCGAGGGCCAGAGAGGTGGGTTTGTCCAGTCCGAGGGTCGCTCGAGCCTCCCGAACCCCGAGGGCAGGGATTGTCTGCTCGAAAGCTCCCATCGCCGGCCGACTGTGAACGAACAGTGGCTCGTGACGCTCGTAAGCGGCCTCGAGTGACGGCCGCCATCCGAATCGGGCGAGCGACCAGGCAAGAGAGACCCCGCGCACGTCATATGTGTCCGTGTAGTCGCTTCCGAACTCCTGCGCCGCAATGCTGTTGCGCACGAGCGAAATCTCCTGATCGTCGCTAACGTCGCGATATTGTCGCTCGGCGGCCAGGATCAACGACGAACCGGCGCCAGTCCGATATTCGAGCGCGCCCCTTCCCTTGAGCTCCTCGTCGCTGAATCCGTAGCGACCGGACGCCGCGACCGCGAAGCCGGCTCCCACCCTCTGCAGAATGCCACTGCCAAGCGCGAGCCCTTCGACGCGATTGAACCGAACGACGTCGGAAACGTGCCGCGCGGAGAAAGCGAAGCTGCGGCTACGAGCAAGCGCCTGGGCGCGGACCAGCGCGCGAGCTTCTTCCTGCACCTTCTTCACATCCTCGTCGGTGACGGCCCGCACATCGGGAGGCAGCGAGTCGAGCACGTTCCCGGTGAATGGAAACGGTCTCTGCGCTCGCTCCGCGGGCGGGGCTAGCACTATCTCCGGCCCGACAAAAAGGCTGATCGGGATTCCGGTGTTCACTTCGTAACAGCAGATTTCCCAACGCCCCCGAATGATTCCACGGGCCGGGTAGTCGAGCCAGGAACCGGTGCGGCGGATCTCGATCTCCTGCCGGCGCGGCAGCCAGAAGCGACCTTCTATCAACGCATTCTCGAGGACGACGGAGACATCCTCGAGATCCTTGTCGATCAGTGCCGCGCGAGTAAAGCTGAACGCCATCCGCACGACTTCCCCGCTCTCGCGGTCGATAAAAACAGCTCCAACAGCGCGTGGCTTGCGATCGTCTTTGGGGCGAACTCTCACCTCATAGACATCGAGCACCCGCGAACCGAGGCGAATCTGAAGTGAATCGTGAATCGCGTAGTCGTACTCCTGAAGGCCCACCGGAGAGAGCGGATGCGGAACGTCCTGAACCTCGTCTCCTTCGCCGATTCGGATGACGTTTCTGAAGTTGTTCTGGACGATGCCGAGGTGGTCGCGGTGGTAGTTGATATCGGTGGGAAGGAGCAGCGTGTCGCGGCGACCCATGATCCGCTGCTTGCTCAGGTCGGGAGCACGCCAATAGACTTCCAGCCCCAGCTCGTCCGCCTTGACGATCTTTGGCGGCTCGGGGAATCCTTCTCCAAATTGTGCTAGGAAGGTTACGTAACCGTGTGCAGTCGCCTTGTAATCTACGAGAGCAGTATCGGCGAGCTGATTCCCCCTGCGCTCGGTAGCGCGCTGGACGAGCGCGCTCGTGCGTGGATCGTTCCACGTCTGTGCAGCGAGCCCAGGCGCGATGAGAATGGCGGCGAACAAGAGTGCTGCGCGGTACTTCATGGAGGAAAGTTAGTTGCGGGTTGAGCGGGAGCAATTGCGGGCGGACTCAAAGCGCGCCCACCAGTGAGCCTCGAAGATTTCAGGAAGCGCGCGGCGAACGCGACGCTCGTCCCGATCTGGAAGGATTGTCTGCTCGATACGGACACTCCGGTCTCGGCGTTCGCCAAGATTCGGCGTGGGCCGTTCGCGTTTCTTCTGGAGTCCGCGCCGGCCGGCGGCGAGACGTGGTCCCGCTACACCTACCTTGGATCCGAGCCGCGCTCTGCCTGGCGGCTGATGAACGGAGTGGTAGAAGACTGGACCGACGAGCGCGGTTGGCACAACGCGCGCACGCCGGCGGATCCGCTCGCTGATCTTGCAATCCTCATCGAGGGTGCGCGGCCCGCCGACGTGCCCGAGCTCGGAGATTTCTGGGGCGGTGTCGTCGGATACTTCAGCTACGACGTCGTTCGTCTCATCGAGAAATTGCCGCACCGGCCACCAGGCGGACTCGGCGTGCCGGACGCGATTTTCGTCTTCACCCGCTCACTAGTGATCCTCGACAATCTCCATGGCCGCGCACGGATAGTAATCTCGGTGCCGGTTCCGAGCGGCTCCAGCGACGCGGAGCTCAAAGAGCTGTACGAGAGCTCGAGCAGAGAGCTCCAGGACATTCGGGCACGACTGAGGGCGCCGGCGCGTCTCAAGTCCATGTCGCAGGACGCGGGCGCTCAAGCCGTCGAAGGGCGGTCGAGCTACGATCGCGCGGATTTCATGGCGCACGTGGAGCGGATCAAGGAGTATATCCGCGCGGGAGATTGTTTCCAGGCGCTGCTGTCCCGACGAATAGATGTCCCTCTCGACTTCGAGCCTTCGGATCTCTATCGCGCCCTGCGCGCGATCAATCCCTCGCCCTACATGTATCACCTTGTGCTCGACGGCGTCGAGATCGTCGGCAGCTCGCCGGAGCTGCTTGTGCGCGTATCGGACTCTCACATTACACTTCGCCCTATCGCGGGCACTCGGCGACGCGGGGCGACGCCAGCGCAGGACGACGAGCTCTCGGCGGAGCTTCTTGCCGACGAGAANNGGTCACGGAGCTCATGAAGGTCGAGAAGTATTCACACGTGCTTCACATTGTCAGCCAGGTCGAGGGGGATTTGAACGATGGACTCTCGGCGCTCGATGTTTTCCGCGCGACGTTCCCCGCGGGCACGATGACCGGCGCGCCGAAGATCCGCGCGATGGAGATCATCGACGAGCTGGAGCCCGTCTCGCGCGGCCCGTACGCCGGGGCAATCGGATATATCGCGGCTGGCGGGAAGCGAATGGACCTGGCGATCACAATTCGCACCTGCATCATCGCCGACGGAGTGGCGTCGGTGCAGGCTGGCGCCGGGATCGTGGCCGATTCAGTACCCGAGCGCGAATGGGAAGAAACCACCAGCAAGGCCCAAGCCCTCCTGAGCGCCATTGCATCGGTGCGACAAACCGGGAAGTCCCAATAAATGGTTGGTGTGACGATTCCGTCCTATGAGCGGTTCGCCGTCGGTGGGGCGCGCGTCGTCGCTACGATGAGCTGCGCGGCTAGCATTCGTGGCGTGCTGGAGCAGGAACGTCTCTACGAGTTCGCCGCAAGGCAACCGGATGCTGTTCCTCTCGTGGGGCGCGCGCCCGTGTTCGCGGTCAACCTGCCGGGATCGTGTGGGCGAGTGGTGGTACGACACAACATGCGCGGCGGCTGGATGGCAAAGTTAAGCAAGGATCTCTTCGTCCTGCCGACACGGGGGTTTCGCGAGCTCATCGCGTCATTGCGGCTGCGCGCGAGCGGTGTGAGCACGCCGGAGGTGGTCGCCTACGTTTCGTATCCGACGAACTGGGTGCTCAGGAGGTCTGATGTAGCAACGAGGGAGATAGCGAATGGACACGATCTCTCCGTGGCACTCGCGAAGGTTACGGATCACGATCACCGGGTGATGGTGCTCGACGCGATCGTAAAACTGCTGCGATCGCTGACTCATGCGGGTGCTCACCATCCTGACCTGAATCTGAAAAACGTGCTTCTCACGGCGGGCGAGGGCGATGGACTCGACGCGCACGTGCTGGATGTGGACCGCGTCCGCTTCAGCTCCCCGGGCTCACCCCTCATCGCGAAGGCGAATCTGGACAGGCTCATTCGCTCGCTGCGCAAATGGCGCGACAATTTCGAGCTTCCCTACTCTGCCGAGGACGAGGAATACCTGCGCCTCCGGAGCAGCGAGTGAGCGCTGGCGGTACGGCGAACGTTCCCGACAATATATGCATCGTGATGATGAGCGCGGTCGGCGACGCGGTGCACGTGCTGCCCGTGATCAACGCGCTCAAGAGAGTGAATCCGAAGACCAGAATCACCTGGGTGCTTCAGCCTGGACCGGCGGCACTCGTGCGCGGGCATCGCTCGGTGGACGAGATAATCATCTTCGATCGCGCCAGAGGCTGGCGCGCATTCGCCGACGTGCGGGCCGAGTTGGCGAAGCGGAGCTTCGACCTCGTGATCAATCTTCAGGTCTACTTCAAGGCAGGAATCGTTACGGCGTTCACACGCGCACCCGTAAAGCTCGGGTTCGATCACTCCCGCGCGAGGGACTTCAACTGGTTGTTCACGAATAAGAAGATTCCGAAACGGGCCATTCAGCACGTTCAGGATCAGTATTTCGAGTTCTTGTACGCGCTCGGCGTTTCCCCTGAACCCGTTGAGTGGGATTTCGGACCGAATCCGGCTGAGCGCGCGTGGCAGCGCGAATTCAGCGCGTCGACAGACCGGCGGATTGCGTCCATCGTCATTGCGACCAGCAAACCGGAAAAAGACTGGATTCCGGAGCGCTGGGCAGAGGTGTCTGACGCGCTCTACGAAAAGTTTGGAATGCAGGTGGTTCTCGTTGGCGGCAAATCGGAGCGGGAGCTGAACGCCGAGCGAATAGTGATGGAGCGAACGAGACACAAGCCTCGCTCGGAGCTGGGAAGCGGCCTGCGCAAGCTCGTCGCAATCCTCGACGCATCCTCGCTAGTGCTCTCGCCCGACACCGGGCCGCTTCACATGAGCGTCGCCCTGGACCGACCGGTAATCAGTCTCATGGGCTATACCAATCCGAAGCGGACCGGCCCGTATCGCAAATTCAAGGATCTGGTCATCGATGCGTATGGGGATCCGGGCGAGAATTATCCGATCTCGATGGAGAATCGACCGGGACGAATG
>DHJO01000083.1:17074-27981 GCA_002404375.1 Gemmatimonadales bacterium UBA4718
GCGTGACGGCGTGAAATTGCCCGTGAGAGAGCAGGTGTCCGCCGGCGGCGTCGTGTTCCGGCGCGACGACGAGCGCATCGACGTAGTGATCGTCGCGGTCGGCGGTAACAACAGATGGCAGCTGCCGAAGGGTCTGGTCGAGAAGGACGAGAAGCCGGAAGTCGCCGCCGTGCGCGAGGCGCGTGAGGAAGGGGGCACAGACAGCGAGGTCGTCGAGCTCATTGAGACGGTCGAGTACTGGTACGCGGGTCTCGACGGAGGCGAGAGGGTTCGCTTCCACAAGCGCGTGCATTTCTACCTGCTGCGCTATCTATCCGGCGACACCAGCAATCACGACTGGGAAGTCAACGAGGCGCGTTGGGTGCCGATAGATGACGCTGGCACACAGCTCGCGTTCGACAACGAGCGGCGGGTGGTGGAGCGCGCAAAGCAGCTGATTACAGGTCGCGAGGTGAGTCAGTAACCACTTATTTCTCAATCGTAGCAAGGCTTCCGAATCGGTAGCTGATTCCGACGTCGCGCAACAAGCCAACCAGCCGGACGATCGGGAGACCCATCACGGCGAAATAATCGCCCTCGATCCGCTCTACGATCGTGGCACCATAGCCCTGAATTCCGTACGCTCCCGCTTTGTCCATCGGCTCGCCAGTGGCGATGTAAGCCTCGATCTCGTCGTCACGCAGCCGACGAAACTTGACGCGCACTTCCTCTACCGCGGAGCGTAGCTTCTTTCCGCGAGAGACGGCGACCGCGGTGGTGACTACGTGCTCTCGGCCGCTCAGCAGCGCAATCATCCGCGCGGCATCGTCTGTGTCCCGGGGCTTGCCGAGGACTTTGCGATTTACGACGACGATTGTGTCCGCGCCGATCGTGATCAGATCAGGATCACGCTTAGCGATCGCGCTCGCCTTCTCTCGTGCCAGCCGCTCGGCGTGA
This sequence comes from Gemmatimonadales bacterium UBA4718, assembly GCA_002404375.1. Taxonomy (GTDB): domain Bacteria; phylum Gemmatimonadota; class Gemmatimonadetes; order Gemmatimonadales; family Gemmatimonadaceae; genus UBA4720. Next base: position 18,011 of record DHJO01000083.1, read on the forward strand.
CGCCGCGGAGTCTCTCGCGGGCGCATGGTCTCGTCGATGTTGGCTGGACGGACTTCGTGTGCGATCCCGATCAGGTTGAGGAGCTGGCGCCGGCGCGGTGAGGCGGATGCGAGAACCACGCGGCACTCGCTCACCGCTCGAGCCAGAGCGTCACTGGACCGTCGTTCACCAGCTCTACCTCCATCATCGCGCCGAACTCTCCGCTCTCAACTCTGAGTCCGCGACCGCGCAGTGCAGAGAGGAAGCGATCGTAGAGAGGGATCGCCTCATCCGGACGCGCGGCATCGATGAAGCTCGGTCGCTTCCCCTTCTCCGCATTCCCATAAAGGGTGAATTGGGAAACAACCAGCACCGCCCCACCGATTTCAGACAATGGGAGGTTCATTTTCCCGTCAGAATCCCCGAACAGTCTCAGCCCGCTTGTCTTCTCCGCCATCCAATCGACTTTCTCCGGGGTGTCGCCATGAGTGAAGCCCACGAGAAGAAGGAATCCTCTTCCTATGCTTCCGACTTTCCGTTGTTCGATGCGGACCTCTGCCCGCGAGACGCGCTGAAGTAAGACTCGCAGGTCCTACTCCACCGTGACGGACTTGGCGAGATTGCGCGGCTGATCGACGTTCGCACCGCGCTTGACGGCGATGTAATACGCCAGAAGCTGGAGGGGGACCGATGCCAGCACCGGTGTGAGCATGTCCTTCGTCTCGGGAATGCGGAACTCGTAATCGAGCTTTCCGTGCAGGACTTCTTCGTCCCGGGTGGTGATGGCGATCACGCGGCCGCCACGCGCTTTCACTTCCTGCACGTTGGACACGACCTTGTCGAATACCGCGTCGTGCGGAGTGATGAACAAAACCGGCATGTTCTCGTCGATGAGCGCGATCGGCCCGTGCTTCATCTCGGCCGCGGGATATCCCTCGGCGTGGATGTAGCTGATCTCCTTGAGCTTGAGAGCACCCTCGAGCGCGGTCGGAAAACTGTAGCCACGGCCGAGATAGAGAAAATTCTGGGCGTTCTTGAACTCTTCGGCGATAATCTCCACCTCGCCGGCGCGATCCAGGACGCTTTGAATCTTCGCGGGCAGCGCCAGCATTTCCTCGATGATCTCCTTTCCATCGACCATGGAAAGATTACGGAGCCTGGCCAGCTTGAGCGTGAAGAGCAGGAGCGCAATTACCTGACTCGTGAACGCCTTGGTGGAAGCGACTCCGATTTCCGGACCAGCGTGCACGTAGATGCCACCGTCGCTCTCACGCGCGATCGTGGACCCGACGACGTTCACGATTCCGTAGGTGCGCGCACCTCGTGCCTTCGCCTCTCGCATGGCCGCCAGCGTGTCAGCGGTCTCACCCGATTGGGAGATCACGATACAGAGTGTTTTGTCCGTGACTATCGGATTCCGGTAGCGCAGCTCGGAGGCGTACTCGACCTCGACGGGAATGCGCGCCAGGCTCTCGAGCATGTGCTCGCCGATCAACGCCGAGTGCCAGCTCGTGCCGCACGCCGTGATCAGAATGTTGTCGAACTTGAGCAGCTCGTCGTCGGTCATGTTGAGACCGCCGAGCTTCGCCGTTCCCTGGTCGCGGAGCAATCGTCCACGCATGCAATTCTCGACGGTCGCGGGCTGCTCGAAGATCTCCTTGAGCATGAAGTGGTCGAACCCGCCGCGCTCGATCTGGTCCAGATCCCAGTCGATCTTGCTGACCCTGCGCTCGAGCTGCTGCGCGCGCTGATNNAGAATCGCCGAGACGTCGCTGGCGACGTAGTACTCGCCGTCGCCGAGCCCGATGAGAAGCGGGCTGCCCTTTCTTGCCGCGACGATCTTGTTCCTGTCCTTGCTGGAGACGACGGCGATTCCGTAAGTGCCCTCGATCTGCCAGAGCGCCTCGATCACCGCGTCCTCGAGATTTCCGTCGAAGGCTTCCTCAATCAGGTGGGCGATGACTTCGGTATCGGTTTCGGAGACGAAGGTGTGGCCGTGCGCGATCAGCTCCTTCTTGAGCGTGCCGGAGTTCTCGATGATGCCGTTGTGGACGACGGCGATGTTGCCCTTGCAGTCAATGTGAGGATGGGCGTTGCACTCGTTCGGGGCTCCGTGTGTCGCCCAGCGGGTGTGGCCGATGCCCAAATCGCCGACGACCGGACTGGCATTGAGCGCTGCTTCGAGTCGTGAGATTTTCCCCGCGGCTTTACGCGTCTCGACGCCTGAGCCGTTCATCACCGCCACTCCGGCAGAGTCATAGCCGCGGTATTCCATCCGCTTCAATCCTTCGAGCAGAAGCGGCGTCGCGCCGCGCGATCCGATGTAGCCAATTATGCCGCACATATGAGCTCTTGTTGACTGTACTCTATCTGGTGAGCGCCTCAACCGGCTTGCGACAGTCGCGGACGAGTTTCTCCGCCTCTGCTGCGGAGGGCGCCTCTGCTATTACACGCACGATTGGTTCCGTCCCGGAGGGGCGAATGTGCACCCAGCGATCGGGCCAGGTGAGCCTCAAGCCGTCCTGGGTGTCGGCCTCGGCGTCGGGGAAGGCTTTCCTGAGGGCCTCGTACACCGTGTCGAGGGGCGCGTTCGGCCTGTCCAGCTTGTCCTTGACGATAATGTAGCGCGGGTAGGACGCAACGATCTTGGAGAGCGGCCTCTTTTCGCCCTCCTCCAGCAGCAACTGTAGGATCAGCGCAGCACCGACTGGTGCATCGCGGCCAAGGTGGAGCTCGGAGAGAATGACGCCTCCGTTCCCTTCTCCACCGATGGGTGCCCCTTCTGCCCGCATTCTTGTGGCAACGTTTACCTCACCCACGGGCGCGCGAATAACCCTGGTTCCCGCCTCGGCTGCGATGTCATCGACGATCCTGCTCGTAGAGAGGTTGGTTACGACTGGACCTTTGCGGTGTCGCAGCACGACCTTCGCCGCGAGAGCGAGGGTGTAGTCCTCACCGATCGCCACGCCCTCGTCCGAAACGAGTGCGAGTCGATCGACGTCCGGATCAACTGCCATTCCGAGGTCGCAGTGCGAGTCCTGCACGAGCTTTTGCAGCTCGCCCAGATTCTCCGGAACCGGTTCCGGCGGACGCGGGAATCTGCCGTCAGGCTCCATGTTGATCGTCGCCAGCTTGCAGCCAAGGAGCTCGAGGAGAACCGGCATGAACACGCCGCCGGCCCCGCGCACGCAATCCAGGCCAACCCGGAAGCCGCGCTTTCTTATTCCTTCCACGTCGAGAAACGGCAGGGCGAGAATCCTTTCGATGTGCTCCCGCGCGGCGTCCTTGTCGGCCGAGACGGTGCCGAGCCTGTCCCAGGTCGCGCGCGGGATATTTCCGTCCACGACTTTTCGCATGTCGGCCGCTTCGGCGCCGTCGAGAAACAATCCCGAAGGTCCGATGAACTTGAGGGCATTCCACTCGATCGGGTTGTGACTCGCTGTGATGGCGAGACCGCCCGCCGCGTGATGGTGCTCTACGGCGAGCTGCACCGTCGGGGTCGGCACCATTCCGATATCGAGGACGTTGCAGCCGACGGACTGGAGCGCTGCGTGGACCACAGGCTGAAACATTGGACCAGAAACGCGACTATCACGGCCTACGACAATTGTTGCTTTGCCGCCGCTGCGCGCTAGCGCCCAGGCGCCAAACCCGGCGGCAAACTTGGCCATGACCTCGGGCGTGAGGGCTTCACCAACACGCCCGCGCACGCCGGAGACGCTCACCATCAGTCCTTCATAGGCCATTCGTGCTTTTCCCTCGCGTTGCTATTGGGATGATGGAGCAGCCCATAATTTACTCGCACAGAATTCCATCGTGCGCCGAATGGCAGTGCCTCTATTGATTAACTTCCCCTCAATATCCTCCACGTGACCGGCGAATGACCCGTATCTTCGAAGAAGACCTGAAGGCGCAGTTCGGCACCCGCGCCATCCACGCCGGGCAGCGCCCCGATCTGCTCTCCGGCGCGATCATGACGCCGATATACACGACGTCCACCTACGTCCAGGAAGGACTGGGCAAGAACAAAGGCTACGAGTACGCGAGAGGCAAAAACCCCACTCGCGAAGCACTCGAGCGGAACGTCGCTGCACTCGAGGGAGGGACCCACGGCTTCGCCTACAGCAGTGGGATGGGCGCCACCGATTCGATCATGAAGCTGTTCAAGTCGGGCGACCACATCGTCGCCGGCGAGAGCAGCTACGGCGGAACTTTTCGCCTCTTCGACAAGATCCTGAGGAATTTTGGTCTCTGCTTCACCTATGTCGACAGCAGAGATCCGCAGCTCGTCGAAGACGCGTGCACCAAGAACACCGTGGCAATCATGATGGAGACGCCGACGAATCCGATGATGCGCATCACGGACCTCGCCGCCGTCGGCCAAATTGCCAAGCGCAGGAATGCCCTTTTCATCGTCGACAATACTTTCGCGTCTCCCTACTTCCAGCGGCCATTCGACTACGGCGCGGACATCGTCTACCACTCGACGACCAAGTATCTGAACGGCCATAGCGACATGGTGGGTGGAATCGCGGTGGTGCGCGATGACGCGCTCGCCGAGAGAATGCAGTTCATCCTGAATACGTCTGGTGCTGTGCCGGGTGCATTCGACGCCTGGCTCGTGTTGCGCGGGACCAAGACACTTCATTTGCGAATGCCGCGTCACGACGAGAATGGGCGCGAGATCGCGGCTTGGCTGGCGGAGAAGATCGGTCACGAGAACGTGATTTATCCCGGACTTCCGTCACACCCGCAGCACGAGCTGGCGAAGCGGCAGATGAAGGGATTTGGCGGGATGATTTCCGTTCGCACCGGCAGCAAGGACAGAGCCGCGACCATCCTGAGTCGCGTGCGTGTCTTCTCTCTCGCCGAATCGCTCGGCGGCGTGGAGAGCCTGATCAGCCACCCGGCGTCGATGACGCACGCGTCCGTGCCGCCAGAGCGAAGGGCGGCGCTTGGATTGACCGATGATCTCCTCCGCCTCTCCTGCGGTGTGGAGGACGTGGGCGATCTGATCGCCGACCTCGAGCAGGCCTTCGGATGAAGATTCTGATCGTCGGCGGCGGCGGGCGTGAGCACGCGCTCGCCTGGAAGCTGCGCCGCGACGATCCAGACTCCGAGCTCTTTGCCGCACCCGGAAATCCGGGGATCGCTGCCATCGCGCGCTGCGTGCCGATTGGGCTGGGGAAGCTCGAGGAGCTGGCGGCCTTTGCGGAGAATGAGCGCATCGATCTCACTGTCGTCGGGCCCGAGGGACCGCTCGAAGCCGGGATCGTCAACCTCTTTCAATCGCGTGGATTGCCGATCTTCGGACCGACGCGCGAAGCAGCCCGGATCGAGACCTCCAAGCGGTTCGCGAAAGAGCTGATGACACGCGCCGGAGTTCCGACGGCCCGCGCGAGGTATCACACCGATCAGAGGAAGGCGATGCTGTCGTTGGCGGAGTCTGAGACGCCAGTCGTCGTCAAAGCATCTGGTCTCGCCGCCGGTAAGGGTGTTGTCGTAGCACAGACGGTCGCGGAGGCGGAAGACGCCATTGACGCAATGCTCGGCGATCGTGTGTTCGGTGACGCGGGCGGTGAGATTCTGATCGAAGAGTTCATGGAAGGCGAAGAGCTTTCGCTGTTTGTCATCACCGATAGTGTGCGCGCCATTCCCCTTCTCGCCGCGCAGGACCACAAGCGGCTTCTCGATGGAGACTTCGGACCCAACACCGGGGGGATGGGGGCTTACGCGCCGACATCGATCGCCACACCGGAGCTCATTCGGCAAGTCATGCGCGAGATCATCGAGCCGACTTTGGAGGCGATGCGCGGTGAAGGTTGCCCGTTCAAAGGGCTGCTCTACGCGGGACTGATGCTGACGCCGGAAGGCCCGAAGGTAGTCGAGTTCAACTGCCGCTTCGGCGATCCCGAAACGGAGGCGCTGATGCCGTTGATGGACTCATCACTGTTGGAGCTCATCGCTTCGGTCGCCGGCGGTGGGTCACTCGCCACCTCGCGCGCGCCGGATTGGAAGCCGCTCGCTGCCGTCACCACGGTTGTGGCCGCAGATGGGTATCCGGAGAAGCCACGCACCGGAGATGTGATCCGCTTGCCCGATCTCCCAGGCGACGTCCATGTCTTCCACGCGGGCACCGCGCTCAGCCACTCAGGGGAGCTCGTCACCGCGGGCGGTCGAGTGCTGGCCATTACTGCCGTCGCCGAAGAATTGCTCGAAGCGGCTGAGCACTCGCGCGAGTACGCGGAGCAAGTCTCGTTCAAAGGGAAGCAGCTCCGCGGCGACATTGGCTGGCGTGAGCTGACTCGCGGTGCCCGAATTACCTGAGACCGAGACAATCGCGCGCGACCTCGACGGCGCGATCAGCGGACGGAAGATCACGAGTGTCTCCGTCCGCAAAGCTGACGTCTTGCGCGAAGTGACGGTCCGCGCGCTAGGGAAGAAATTGCGCAACGCGACGATTGTCCGCAGTTGGCGGCGCGCCAAGCTCGTGGTGCTCGATCTCGATACCGGTGACCGTCTCGTGGTACAGCCGCGCTTTACCGGCGCGCTGCTGATAGACGATGGCGGCTTCACCGGCTCGGAGCTCAGCTATTCCGCGTTACGTCTTGAGCTCGATGATGGTCGCTCTTTGCACTACGCCGATGTTCGTCGCCTCGGTACAGTCGCGCTTATGAATGCGAAACGTTTCGACGAGTACTCGGGGAAACTCGGCATCGAGCCACTTGACCGTGCATTTACTGGCAAGCATCTATCGGGAGTTCTTCGGGCGAGTACTCAGGCAGTGAAGAAAATATTAATGGAGCAGAGCAAAATCGCAGGCATCGGAAACATCTACGCAAACGAAGCACTCTGGCGCGCGGGTATCGATCCGTCGCGCCCGGCTGCCTCGGTGTCGCTCGAGGAAGCGGAGCTGCTGCGCGACTCGATCGTAGGCGTTCTCGGTGAGGCGATCGAAGCGCGAGGAACCAGTTTTCGCGACTACCGTGATGCGCGTGGCAAGCGCGGGTCCTTCGTCGACATGCTCGATGCGTACGGCCGAGCGGGCCTCCCCTGTCACCGCTGTGGGGCCAAGCTGGTCTCCACCCACGCGATCGACGGCCGCGCCACGACCATGTGCGTGAAGTGTCAGCACTAGAATGATTCGCGGCACTCCGCGTATGGAGCACCAGCCAACGAGCGATGCGCAGCTCGCCCTGATGAGGTCGACTGTAAAGGACAGCGCTGCCGACCGGCCCGGCATCTATCGAATGTTGTCGAGCGAGGGCGAAGTCTTATACGTCGGGAAATCGAAGCGGGTGCGCTCGCGGCTTCTCAGCTATTTCCGGTGCGCGTATCCGGAGGACAAGGGCGCGCGCATCCTGCGATCGGCCGACAAGATCGAGTGGGAATACACGCCGAGTGAATTCGCGGCGCTATTGCAGGAGCTGAGGCTTATCAAGCGCTTCCGGCCGCGCTACAACGTCGCGATGAAGCGCGACGCGCGGCACTACTCCTTCATCAAGCTCACGAAAGGTCCGGCCCCAAAGCTCATCGTGGTTCGCGGCGCGTCGGGTGAGGACGCGAGCATCTACTACGGCCCGTTCGTCGGCGCACAGCGAGTGGGAGAAGCCGTCCGAGAGCTCAACGATGCAGTGATGCTCCGCGATTGTCGAACCGACCTGAAGATGTTCTTCAGCGACCAGACGGAGCTGTTCCAGATTTTGCCCCGCACTCCGGGATGCATCCGTCACGAGATCTCCAAATGTCTCGGGCCCTGCGTCGGCGGATGCTCCGCGGCGGAGTACGACGAGCGAGTGGCGTTGGCGAAAGCGTTTCTCGATGGGTCCAACGACGGACCGCTCGAGATGCTGCGCGTGCAGATGGAGCGGCTGAGCGCGGAAATGGAATACGAACGGGCCGGGGTTTATCGCGACAAGCTGGAGCGCCTCGAAGCGCTTCGCGCGCAGTTCGGACGCTTGAGATTCGCGGTAGAGAATCTTTCGTTCGCGTACACGGTTCCGGGCCACGACGGAGAGGATCGAGTCTATCTCATTCGGCGAGGCGTGGTGCGCGCGGAGCTGGGAAAGCCAAAGTCATCCAGGGATCGGCGCGGAATGAAGCAGCTGGTGGACGACATCTTCTCGTCAGAGCGCAAGCCGACGACGACGCAGATCCCAACTCACGAGATCGACGAGTTGTTGCTGCTCTCGTCCTGGTTCCGAAGATTCCCACAGGAGATGAAGAGGACGAAGCAGGTAAGCTGACCACTACGCCTCTCCCTCCCACCGCTTGACCAGGTTTTGCTCGACTCCGAGCTGGTCCAGCATTCTCGCAACGACGAAATCGACGAGATCCGAAACCTGTTTCGGCCGGTGATAAAACCCTGGCGACGCCGGCATCACAACCGCGCCGGCACGCGTGAGTCTGAGCATGTTCTCCAGGTGAATGGCGCTCAGCGGAGTTTCCCTCGGCACCAGGATCAGCTTGCGGCGCTCTTTTAACGTGACGTCCGCGGCGCGCTCGATCAGCGAACGGGACGCACCGACGGCAATCGCTGACAGCGTCCCCATCGAGCAGGGACATACGATCATGCCCCCGGTAAGAGATGACCCCGACGCCGGCGGCGCGCCACGGTCATCGTTCTCAAAGGTCTCGACACACGAATCCCACGCGTCCCTGCCCGCTGCATCGCGCAGCGCATCCATCGACGAGATACCTACCTCAGTGTCGAGCAAGCGCATCCCGTACTTCGAGACGATGAGCGAAACCGGTCGATGCGCGGCAATGAGCTGCTGAAGCAATCGCACCGCGTACGGCGCTCCCGATGCTCCGGTAATTCCAACGACGATCGGAGCTGTCGCGCTCATCGCAACAGCCGCTCTGTGAAAACGAATCCGAGAAATACGATGCTAATCACGCCGTTCATGGTGAAAAACGCGGCATCGAGGCGCGAGAAATCGTCAACCTTCACGAGTAAGTGCTCGTAGAGCAGCAGCGCTCCCGCGACCAGCACACCAACGAAATAGACAACACCCGCGCCGGCACCGAGTCCAGCGATTGCGAGCGCTGCCACCGTCGTCAGATGCAGCAGACGCGCGATGCGGAGCGCATTCGCCTCTCCGAAAGTTGCTGGGACTGAATACAGTCCGTTCTCACGATCAAACGAGACATCCTGCAACGCATAGAGGATATCGAATCCGCCGACCCACGTCGCCACAGCCATCGCAAGAGCGATCAACATCCACCACGGCTCGCTCCAGTGTCCCGTGATCGCGAGATAGCCTCCCACCGGGGCTATCGAAAGTCCGACGCCCAGCACGATGTGCGACCAGCGAGTGAACCGCTTGGTATAGCTGTAGAAAAACACCCACGCGAGCGCCACCGGCGCCAGGGCCAGGCACAGGAGATTCAACTGCCACGCGCAGGCAAGAAAGAGGAGTGATGCCATCACTACTGCCACGCTGGCCTCGCGCACGCTCATCGCGCCGGAGGGTATCTCCCTCGAGCTGGTTCGTGGATTCCGCGCGTCGATCTCCCGATCGGCAATCCGATTGAACCCCATCGCCGCGAAACGCGCGCTCGTGAACGCGACGACGACCCAGACCACGTCGCCAATGGTTATCGGCGCCACGTAGCTCGCTAGCACCACTCCTACCAGCGCAAACGGAAGCGCAAAGATCGTGTGCGGCAGGCGAACGAGATTCGCGTGGCGGAGGAGCACGCTTTGACCGCGCAAAGTTTGACCCTCGCGTGCGGCCACCGGCGTCGGACTGCCGGAACTACCCGTCATTCGTCCGCCATCTCTCTGCTCGCTCACCTGGTTCCAGTCCCAACTTCGACCACATCGCGTCCACCCGCTGCTTCGTCGCCGGATCCATCTCGATCAGCTTAGGCCAGTTACGCGTGAACCCCTCCTCAGGCCATTTCCGCGTCGCGTCGATTCCCATCTTCGACCCATACGTGAACGCGCGACTCGAGTGGTCGAGCACGTCGATCGGACCCATCGAGAA
>DHJO01000083.1:28100-29662 GCA_002404375.1 Gemmatimonadales bacterium UBA4718
CCCTGTCCCCACATCGCATTCATCACCTTGTACGCCTGCCCCGGATACTGCTTGTCGATGGACACGAAGACGAGGTTGTGAAATATCCCCTCGGCCGGCATATGGTAGTCCACAATCTCCGGGATCGTGAGCTTGAGCAGCGGCAGGAAAATCCGCTCGGTCGCGTGACCGAGGTAGTAATCCTCCATCGGTGGTTGCCCAACGATCGTGGTGGCGTAAACCGGCGAACGCCGCATTGTAAGCGCGGTGACGTGCACCTGCGGGTATAGATCTGCCTCGGAGTAAAAGCCGGTGTGATCGCCGAAAGGTCCCTCGACGACGAGCGGCTCGGCAGGATCGATGTAGCCTTCGATCACGAACTCCGCCTCCGACGGCACTTCGAGATCAACGGTGACGCCTTTGGTGAGACTCACCGGCGCCCTGCGCAGGAACCCAGCGAACAGGAACTCGTCGATCGTCGGCGGGAGCGGAGCGGACGCGGAGTAGACCGATGCCGGATCGGCGCCGATGGCGATCGCCACCTCCATGCGCTCGCCCTTTTTCGCCATCTCGCGCCAATGCGCCGCGCCAACCTTGTGGCGCTGCCAGTGCATCGCGAGCGTGCGCGGGCCGAGCACCTGAACTCGGTACATTCCGACGTTGCGGATGCCGCGGCTGGGATCCTTCGAGATCACCATTGGCAGCGTGATATACGGTCCTCCATCCTCCGGCCAGCAGGTAATGATCGGTAGCTTCGACAGATCGACGTCTTCGCCTTTGACCACGACCTCTTGTGATGCCGGCTTGCCGCTTCGCACCCGCGGCGGAAACTTGCCCAGCTCCAGCAGCCTCGGCAGCATCGACAGCTTGCCGAGGATCCCTTCCGGCACCTTGAGGTCGAGCATCTCGGTTATGCGCTGCCCGACCTCGTCGAGATCCTCGACGCCCAAAGCGAGCGACATCCGCCGCATCGAGCCGAAGAGATTGATCACGACCGGGTACTGCGAGCGCTCGCCATGGTCCAGGATGACGTTTTCGAAGTAAAGAGCACTCCCCCCTCGGGGCTGTTTCATCACTCTGTCCGCGATCTCGCACAGCTCGAGATGAGCCTTCACGGGCTCGCTGATCCGCGCCAGCTCCCCCGCGCGATCGATAGCCGACAGAAATTGCGAGATGTTATCGAGACTCATTTCTTCCCGGGACGGGGCGCTCGCCGACGTGGATGGCGGCCACTCCAAACGACAAGCTCGACCAGGTCACGCCCGCAAAGCCTGCCGTCTTCATTCTCTCCGCAAGCTCTTCTTCGACGGGAAAATTCGCGACCGAGCGCGGCAGGTATGTGTAAGCCGTGCGATGCCCGCTCACGAGTCTGCCGATGACAGGGAGCACGTTGCGGAAATAGAACAGATACAGTGATCGCAGCACGCGAGCCCGGGGTGTCGAGAATTCGAGTATGACGAAGCGGCCTCCAGGTGCGAGGACCCGCAAAGCCTCTCTCAGAGCCTGATCGAGTCCCGCTACGTTCCTTATTCCGAAGGCCACGATCGCACCGGCGAGGCTGCTGGAGCCGATCGGCAGCTCCA
>DHJO01000083.1:29682-30372 GCA_002404375.1 Gemmatimonadales bacterium UBA4718
TTGAATCCGGCCAACCTCGAAACCTTGTCTGCGACATCCAAAGTCCCCGCGCACAGATCCAGGTAGGCTCCTGCGGGGTTTTGCTCGACCTTCAGATTCGCGATCGCCTTTCGCCGCCATCTGCGGTCGATGTTCAGACTCAGGACGTGATTGAGGAGATCGTAGCGCGGGGCGATCTCCGAGAAGGTTTTCTTTACGTACGCGCGCTTCTCGGCACCACCGGCAGCGGCGGCACTGGCGGTCGCGCCGTCTATGTCGGTGGCCAGCATCCTTCCAAAGTTGCCCGGCAACAGTGCGCGGGGCAAGCTATCTTACCCGCGCTTCCTCAATGACGCCCAAGTCCTACACCGACGTATCCGACCAGCAGGTGGTCGTCTTCGCCCAGGAAGGGCGTGAAGACGCCTATCGCGAGCTGATCAAGCGCTATGAGCGACCCGTTTTCTCGCTCATCTACCGCATGGTGCGCGACTACGAGACCGCGGAAGACCTCGCGCAGGAAACGTTCATCAAGGTCCTCAACAACATCGATCGGTACCGGCCAGAGTTCAAATTCTCCAGCTGGTTGTTCAAGATCGCCAACAACATCACCATCGACCATCTGCGTCGGCGGCAGGTGGATACGATCAGCATCGAGGGATCACCCGATGCAATAACCGCCGAGCGGGCGCGGGCGACGGCGGTGACGGTCAC
>DHJO01000083.1:30512-30944 GCA_002404375.1 Gemmatimonadales bacterium UBA4718
GCGATTGCCAAGCTCCGCCCCGAGTATCGCGCCTGCATCATCCTGCGCCACGTCGAGGACTACTCGTACGACGAGATCGCTGAGATCGTGAAGCTCCCTCTGGGGACGGTGAAGACATACATCCACAGGGCGCGTCAGGAGCTCAGGGAATACCTGGGGGACCTCCGATGACCCCTGTTTTTGCAGGCAAGATTGGCTCGAAAAAGCTGAAACCAACCCCTGTCAGACCCCGTAAGTCATACGTGAGGAACCCATGATCGAGCACGATTTCGACGAAGACTTTGTCCCCATCGCGGCGGAGCTACAGCGACTGCCGTATCTGTCGCCATCCCGGGATTTTGCCGATCGCGTCATCTCCAGAATAGACCGCCTCCAGCCCGCTCAGGGTGTCGCTCCCGTAATCGCCTCCAGGCATCTGGAGCTGCACCAGGG
>DHJO01000083.1:31043-31968 GCA_002404375.1 Gemmatimonadales bacterium UBA4718
TGATGAAATCGATCCTGCTCGGAGCCTCACTCTTGATCGTGGCAGTTTCCGCGCAGGATGCATCCGCTCAACAGCGCGACGGATCCCGACTCAACGTCTTCCGGAACTACGCGTTGGTCAGGACCGGTGACCTCGTGATTCCCGCCGGTAGTACGATCTCGGGGTCGGTGATGGCGTTTCGTGGAAATCTCGACGTCTACGGCAACGTAGACGGCGCCGCCACCGCAATCCTCGGCGATGTCACCGTGCACGAAGGCGGACGAGTGCGCGGCGGCGCCGTTGCGCTCATGGGCCACGTGCGAAACGAAGGCGGCTCGATACTCGGTGTGATCAAGGATGTCGGCCCGACCCACAACAGATCCACCGTCAGCTTTGGCGGACGGCCGCGGACGACGATTGGCTCCCTTGTGACCGCCGTGGTGTGGCTAGTCGTGCTTCTTCTGATGGGCACTTTCGTTCTTTTCTTCATGCGCGACTACTTCAAGCGCACGGTCGAGGTCGTCACCGGTGAGACGGGACGCTCACTCTTTACGGGCGTGCTGGCGGGGCTGGCGACCGTCCCTGCTGTGGTCGCACTGTGTATCGCCATGGCCATCACGATCATCGGGATCTTCTTTATTCCAATCGGCGTCGCCGCCTTCCTGGTCGCCGTCGGTGGCATCGCGATCCTGGGATTTCTGGCGGTCGCGCACGTCGCTGGAATCGCGATCTCTCACAAGTCGGAAAGCGAGACTCCCGCCGGCGAGGAGCTTCAGTACCTGTTCACCGGCATCCTCGCGTTCAGTGCACTCTGGATCATCGCCGCCGCTTTCACCTGGTTCCCGATCCTCGGCTCGATACTGCGCGTGCTCGCGTTCTCCGTAACGTTCGTCGCCGTCGCCACCGGATTCGGCGCGGTGATCCTCTCCTGGTGGCGCTCGAGGCC
>DHJO01000193.1:0-1412 GCA_002404375.1 Gemmatimonadales bacterium UBA4718
CCGGCGCCACTCTCGAACCGCGAGCTGAAGTTGAACTGCCCGGCTATCGCCCCGCTTTCACCCTTGAAGCTTCCTTTGCCGCCCTTGAGTCCGCCTTCCCAGGTCGCGCTCGCTTTTCTCGTTGGCATCTGCATTCTCCAATGCGTTTGGTGATTCGCTCCGCGAAACTTAATTAGATTGCGCACATGGAGAACGCTTCCGTTGCGCCGAGCATTCCTCCGTCCATCGAGCGTGTCCTCAAACTCTTCCGTTCGATGGGACGGGAGGAGAAAATGCAGGCGCTCGTTCAGTACTCGAAGAAGCTCGAGCCCCTCCCCGGGCGCTTCAAGGATCTCGATCGCGGGGCATTTACAGTCCCTGAATGCATGACGCGCGTGGACATCATTCCGGAATTGCGCGACGGCAAAATCCACTTCTACGCCGACCTCAACCTGCGTGAGTCACCGACGATCGCGGCGGTTCTCGCTATCATCTTCGCGGCAGTCAATGGCCAGCCTCCTTCGACGACGCTGGCGATTCCCCCGGATTTCGTCCGCATATTGATGGAAAGCATTGGACTCGGTGCCCGCGAGCCGGGCCTGAACGCGATGATCACCCGACTCAAGCGTTACGCGCGCGATGCAGAGGCACAAACAGCGTAGTCAGGCTCTCGGTGTGTCGCAACGCTGGTCAGGAACAGAGTTTCACACTCGCGCATTCCTCGGCGGTTGCTATGTTCATCCCGTCGACGAGACAATCACAACAGGAGCAGCGATGGCGGAGCAGACGCAGACCTACGCGAGTCACCGGAGATGGGTTCCGATGTACCACTTCTTCGCGGTGCCGGTTTTCCTCGCCAACGTCATCGTGACGACGATTCAGTTCGTACGGAACCCGCGTTTCATGACCGGTTGGGGAGTCATAGTAGCACTCGCGCTCTTTTTCGGGATGCTCTACCTTCGATTTATGCCGGTCAAAGCGCAGGACCGGATCATTCGTCTCGAAGAACGGGCGCGACTCGAGCGGATTCTGCCGAGCGATCTGCGTGGGCGGATTGGTGAATTGAGCGCGAGCCAGCTGATCGCAATCCGCTTCGCCCCCGACGATGAGGCTCCCGACCTGACACGACGGGCGCTCAATGGCGAGCTGAAAAGCCAGAGCGACATCAAGCGCGCGATCCGGAACTGGCGCGCGGACCAATTGCGGGTGTGAGCGCCGGCAACCGCTGCGCACTCAGGTACGAGGCGCTCCTCGAGTTTACCTCGACGGAGCAGCATCGCTGGCACGACTGGTTCATCGAGCACCCGAATGCCTGGGCCGTGCCCTTTGCGACTGGACGCATGGCGACGATCGGCGGAGTCGTCATGCACATCTTCGCTGTGGAGCTGAGATACGCCCAACGGCTTCTCGATCAGGAAGTCACCGACTGGGAG
>DHJO01000193.1:1474-14800 GCA_002404375.1 Gemmatimonadales bacterium UBA4718
TGCTCACCTTTCAGACTCTCACCGCCGGCCTCGTCTCGGCGAGCAAGCACAAGATCGCATCCAATTTGTTTCTGCACGGAATTCGCCACTGGGGACAGGTGGCCACGGTGCTCCGGCAGAAAGGGTTCAGCGATCAGTGGAGTCACGACCTGCTTCTGAGTAGTGTCAGTATGTAACTTGTTGTAAGCCTGTCACCCGGCGCAGTTTCATCGGCGATTGCGCGATTCGCCCCACACCCAGGTTGCAAAATGGCAGACGTCAGGATCGAGATTCGGAAGAATGGACCTTACAGAGTGCATGGCGACGTAAATCTCGTCGATCACGAAGGAAATCCTGTTCCCATTCCAGAGGGAAGAAGGAAATCCACCCCTGAGGGCGATTCATGGATCTCTCTGTGCCGGTGCGGCGGCTCGGTGATAAAGCCGTTTTGCGACGGGACCCACAGCCGCATTGGATTTATCGGCGCGCAGGAAGCGGTCGAAAAGATCGAGGCTACTCCCCCATCGCCTTGAGCAGGACCCGTTTGGGACGCTGGCCGTCCCATTCTCCGTAGAAGACTCGCTGCCACGGACCAAAATCCAGCTTTCCTCTCGTCACCGGGACGATCACCTCGTGGCCGATCGTGAGTGAGCGCAGGTGCGCCGCCGCGTTGTCCTCGCCCGTTCCGCTGTTGTGCCGATAGTCATCGGGTGACCAGGGCGCAATCCTCGTCTCCAGCCAGTCGAGAATGTCCTTCCACAATCCGGGCTCGTGATCGTTGACGAACACGGAAGCCGAGATGTGCATCGCGGAGACGAGCACCATTCCTTCGTCGATCCCGGCCGCAACGCGACACTTTTCGACCTCTTCGGTGATGTCGATGATCTCGTGCCGCTTCTTCGTGTTGAAGGTGAGGTACGAGGTGTGGGTCTTCACACGGGTTGCTTGTCGGGGAGTAATCCGGCGTGCCACGACAGTGAGGCCTCGAGCTCGAAGCGTGCGCGCCATTCGCCGAGTGTAGCGACGGTGGGGTCGAAGACGCTCGTACCGGAACGGATTTTCCCCTCGGTGCCCAGCGCACTGAAGCGCTCGCGGTCTACTGACTGAATCGTGCCGTTCTCATCGCGGTAGAAAACGAGACCGCTCGTTACAAGACTCGCTCCCATTTTTGGCTCTAGTGCTTTGAGTGACCGGAAGAGCCCGTCGATCGAACAGCCGGATGCTCCAGCTGTTGATTGATCTACCGCGACCGTAAGAAAGCGGCCGTACGTCCAGTCCCTACCGACCGTTAGCGGGGAGCCGTGCGCCTTCCATTGGGAAAGAAAGCGGTCGACTTCGACCAACAATACCTCTGAGGCTGGGTCGTCGAGTGTTTTGTTGGCGCCGAAAACCCAGGTGCGAGCGGAATCGGGCAGGTCTCCAAGTTGTACTAGCGGCATAAAGGACTCCTCATAAACAATACTGATTCACGAGGAACCAGCAACGCGCGTAGGGTGAGTTCTTGAAAAAATCCATCAACAGCCCCGCAGCCTTGCTCTCCCCGCTCTGCGAAGGATGCGTCCCATCCTCCTCGAAATCAGCCCGATTCCAGACTACCCCGTCCGAGCGCGGCGTGGCGCCATTCGCCCAAAGGTACGGTCCCCACACAATCAACGGCGCCAACTTTTTTGTGTAGTTGAGTGTTCCGGCACCCGGGTTAATGGGCAATCCGCGCATCTCGTTGATCTGCGACTCGATGGCCCATTTCACCGAGAATCCGCTCTCGTACGCATAGGGCTCGGGATTCAGATCGATCGTGGCATAACCGCCGTAGGTGCGGCTGGAAAGAAAAACGATGCGCAGATACGGATAGCGGATTCTCATCGCCCGAAGAACGAGTCCAAGGTTTGTGAGAAAGACGTGAGCATCGGCGCTGTCGGCCGGAAGTGATACCGAAGGTTTCGGATCCTCGAGCTTCACCCACGCCGCCTGCACCTGATTCTCGCTCAGCCCGAGTGGCGCGAGACGCGTAAGCTTGATGCGATCGTAGTTTGGAGAGCTCGGCGACGTCCATGCGGGCGCGTCCTGACCATCCGCGGCGCCGTTCACGATCACCAGGGTGTAGTGATTGACGCTCGGATCCGTTGCCGCTCTGCCCATGAACGTCGACGCCCCACATGGCGGCCCGGAGCTTTGCGAGCACCACTCCTGTGTCGTGTTCGACATGCCGATGGAGATCAGCACGTACTTCCCGAACGGGCTCTCATCGCCATTTACGTCGAGCGGCTTGATCGCGTTTCGTCGCGCACGTGCCGCGGAATCGTGGTCAGCCGGAGGCTGATTGATACCTCCGGGATAAAGACCACCGGAGTTCCCATAGTAGGTGCCTGCGAGAAGATCGGTGAGTGGCTTCCTTACAGTATCAGTCGGGGGGCCGATTACGACCGGTTTTGGCGGTGGTGGTGGCGGGGGAGGAGGCGAAGCACACCCGATCAGCGCGCTCGCAAATGCCATAACACCCAGAGCGTGACATCTGGCCAGCATTGCCTACCGGGCTTCTGCGGCCTTTTTCTTCCGTTCGATCGAAGCCTTGCTCTTCACTTCCCGGGCGAGCTCGGCCGTCGAATCCTCGGCTTCCATATGGCGCGTCAGCGCTTCCCAGGTTGCCGCGGTCGGCTCCTGATACGCGATCAGCACTGCGGACAGCTCGGCGTTTCTGGAGACGACAAGCTCCCGGTCCAGCGCGACCACCGCATGCGACCGGTCATCAGCAAGGATCATCGTGCGACGCGTCTTGTGCAGCACGGCGGGATATGTGGGCGTCGACGCGGTGATGCTCAGATTCTCGATGGGACGGAAAACCCCTTCGCGATCCTGGTAGTATCTGCGGTCAGGTTTGATGAAGACTTTGACAGCCATGCTGCTCTCCAAAACTGATTGTATCCCTTCAATCTACCACAAGGAGAGCGTCGATGAATCAGGCCTTCGCGTAGAGGTCGTCACGAGTGAGCGGAATGTTCGAATGGCCCCGCTCATCGGGCTTCGCCAGCAGGGTTTGCAAAATGTTGATCTTCGCCGTTGTGAAGGCGTTCGCCGACGCCGCCATGTAGAGGCGCCACACACGGAAGGTATGATCTCCGACAAGTGCGATCGCATCGTCACGTTTCTGTTCGAGCGAGCGCACCCAGTGACGAAGCGTCATCGCGTAATGCTCCCGCAGGCTCTCGACGTCTCGCACCTCGAATCCCGCTCCTTCCGCCGCCGAAATCACATCGTGCGTGGCAGTCAGCTTCCCATCCGGAAAGACGTACTTGTCGATGAATGCATCGGCCCTCCAGAACTTCCGGAAAATCCTTTCGCCGGCCGATCTCGGCCGTGCCTCGCCAAGGCTGATGATGCCGTGATTCATGAACAGGCCGCCGGGCTTGAGAGCACGATAGGCGGATGCAAAGTACACGGGCAGGTGACTGAGCCCGACGTGCTCGATCATTCCTATGCTCGAGATCTTGTCGTAGCCATCACTTGCGGTGAGTGTGCGGTAATCGCGAATCGCCACTCGGCAGCGATCCCGAAGTCCCGACTTCTCGATTCGCTCGCGCGCCAGCACTGCCTGATTCTCGCTGAGTGTGATCCCGGTTGCGTCGACTCCGTAGTGCTTTGCGGCGTGCATGATCAGGCCGCCCCAGCCACACCCGATATCGAGGAAACGCTCGCCCGGCTTGAGGCGCAGCTTCCGGCAAATCAGGTCGAGCTTGGCCTCCTGCGCGGTGTCGAGCGAATCATTCGCCGAGCGGAAGTACGCGCACGAATAGACCATTCCCGGGTCGAGCCAGAGCTTGTAGAAGCTGTTGCCGACGTCGTAGTGGAACTGGATCGCCGCGGCATCGCGGACCGGAGTGTGTCGGGGACCGAGCTTTCGCGCGTGATCCGGAAAGCGCGTGTCGGCCAGATCGTCTTCCGCCTGACCCGGAAGGCCGACCAGGAGTCGGATCAGTTTGGCAATAGCGATTGGCGACCGCAGCCGCTCACCGATGGCCTCGCCAAGGTTGGATGCCGCTTCCATGCTGCCGTCGATTTCGACATCGCCGGCGATATAGGATTCCACGATCGACAGCTCGTTCGGCGGCAGCAGCATCCGACGCAGTGCGGCCGGTCTGTTGAGGACCAGCGTAAACGGCGGACTCGAATTGGCGCCGCGATCGACGGTACCATCCCAGAATCTCACGTCGAACGGTCGCTGCCCGGCATCACCGAACAGCGCGGTCAGCACTGCACGACAACGCGATGCCGCCCAGTCGTCGTACAGGACGGCGGATGCCTGGAGCTCTACTTGTGCGGTCGACATTCTATGAACTTAGGGTGGGAGACACTTATGCGAGACTCTCCTTGCAGACTTCGTGCAAAGAGCGCCGGATTGGCGCTTGAGCGCATCAACCCGATGAGCGCGGCACGGCGGCGGGCGCATCGAGAGAACGCCACAGGTACCAGGATGCAATTGTACGGTATGGCGCCCATTTGGCCCCGATTTTCAGTACCCGCTCCGGTGCCGGTAGTTTTCTCAGGCGATACGCCCGCTGAATGCCCTTCTGA
Organism: Gemmatimonadales bacterium UBA4718; assembly: GCA_002404375.1. Taxonomy (GTDB): domain Bacteria; phylum Gemmatimonadota; class Gemmatimonadetes; order Gemmatimonadales; family Gemmatimonadaceae; genus UBA4720. The sequence continues at coordinate 6,023 of DHJO01000193.1, forward strand.
ATCCCCAGATCGAGATCGGGCAGCACATCGGGCCTGCCCAGCCGGAACATCATGAACATTTGCGCCGTCCACCGTCCGATGCCCTTGACTTGCGTAAGCGCTGCTATGATCTCATCGTCAGTCAGCTCATGGAGCGTCTCGATTGGAAGCTCACCGGACGTCACTCGTGCACCCAGATCCTTGAGATAAGCCGACTTCTGTCGCGATAGTCCAATCGCCCGGAGCTGCTCGTCTGACGTCGCCGCGAGCTCGGCGGGCAGAGGCGTCCGTCCACCGTACAATCCCTGGAAACGGCCGTGAATCGTTCCCGCGGCCTTGCCGGATAACTGCTGGAAAACGATCGAGCGGGCTACCGCATCGAAGTGGGTTCCTCCGGATGCCGGCCATCCCTTGTACCGTCCCACCTTCTCGATCACCTGCGCCATCACAGGATCGACCTTCTTCAGATGCGCAACCGCCACTCGATTGAGCGTGTTGGAGCCAACGGACTTCATTCTTACCTGTCGGTTTGGAGTAATCGCCCAAAAATATACGCTTGTCGATCCGACCGTCGCGTGAGAGTGGAAACTCTATATTTGTGGCGATGCAGCCCAATGAATTTCGCAGGCACGGGCATGCCGTTGTCGACTGGATCGCGGATTACCTCGAGAATCCGGAACAGTGGCCGGTGTTGCCAGGCGTACGGCCGGGTGAGCTTCGCAGCTCACTGCCACCATCTCCGCCGGCGCGGGGCGAGTCGATGGATGCCGTCCTCGATGACTTCCGGAAGTTGATCGTGCCCGCGACTACGCACTGGAATCACCCCGCCTTCATGGCCTACTTCGCCAATTCGTCGACCGGTGCAGGCGTGCTCGGCGAAGCCCTGACCGCGGCCCTCAACGTCAACGCGATGCTGTGGAGGACGAGTCCCGCCGCGACCGAGCTGGAGCTGCTGACACTCGATTGGCTGCGGCAGATGCTCGGACTCCCTGAGAAATTCTTTGGCGTCATCGGCGATACGGCATCGTCCAACACACTCTACGCTCTCGCCGCCGCGCGAGAGATGCATCCGGAGCTACGGATTCGTCAGGATGGGATGCCGGGAAGAGCGGACATGCCGAAAGTGGCAGTGTATTGCTCGGAAGAAGCGCATTCGAGCGTGGACAAGGCGGTGATGACGCTCGGGTTTGGTCTGAGTGCACTCAGGAAAATCCCCACCGACGATCAGTTGCGCATGGATCCTGAGGCGCTCGATGCGGCGGTGAAAAGCGATCGCCGCGTGGGTGCGATTCCCCTGGCGGTGGTAGCGACGGTGGGTACGACCTCGACCACGGCAATCGATCCAGTACCGGCTATTGCCGCGATCTGCGAGCGAGAGAAAATGTGGCTGCACATCGACGCATCCTACGGCGGGACGGCTGCGATTCTGCCCGAGATGCGATACGCGCTCGAGGGATGCGATCGCGCGGATTCTCTGGTGGTGAACCCGCACAAATGGCTGTTCACGCCAATGGATTGTTCGGCCCTGTACACTTCGCGCCCAGAATTACTGAAGCAGGCGTTCCAGCACGTTCCGGAGTTCCTGGTCGTGAGCGAAGGCGAGGATGTCGTCAATCTGATGGATTACGGAATCAGCCTTGGACGCCGATTCCGGGCGCTCAAACTCTGGTTCGTGATCCGGAATTTTGGTGTCGAGGGGCTGCAATCGCTTATCCGGGAACATATACGACTCGCGAAAAGGCTGGCACAGTGGATCGACGATGATCCGACTCTCGAGCGATTGGCTGAAGTCAACTTTTCGACTGTCGTATTCCGGCATCGGCCCGCGGGTATGGCAGCCAATGAGCTCAACCAGCACAACACGCGGGTGCTCGAGAAGGTGAACGCGACACGCGAGGTCTATCTTTCCCACACCAGGGTGCGGGGGAGTTATGCATTTCGAGTTGCCATCGGCAACATCCACACTACGGAAGCCCACGTCCGGCGCGCTTTGGACCTGGTTCGGGAAGCCGGCAGGAGCAAATAGGGCTTTTTCGCGTTTGGGAGGAACGAAGAATGCTAGGCGGTATATTATCGGACTGCTAATCCCCCCACCCATCACAAATCAGGGAGATCCTTGATGAGAGTTTTTGTGAACAGGATTGCGGCCGCTTTGACGTTTGGTGTGTTCGTAGCCACGCCGCTTGTGGCGCAGAACACCGCGCAAGCCTGCGATCCTACCGCCAATACCAGGGGCGACATCGCCAAAGCCCAGTTCTCGATGACCCGCGCACTCGCTGCCTCGGAAAAGGGAAATCCGACGAAGGATCTGCAGGATGTGCTTCGACTGGTCGATAACGGCAACGACAATCCAACCGCCCGCAACTATCTGCGCGGCGAGGCGTATGTGCTCTACCTGATGCAGCCGAACATTCCCGCGGTGGTTCAGCGCAGCGCGCTTGGCCTCAACACCAACCCAACCGGCACGATCGATCTTTTCGCGGCTGCGGATTCGTCGTTCTCGGCCGTCGAGAAGGCGGCCCCGGAATGCACAGCTGTGGTCGCGCAGTGGCGTCAGCAGAAGCCGTGGCTGAATACGCTCAACGCGGCTATCAATGCCCTCAATGCCAATCAGCTCGATTCCGCCGAGTCGTTCGCCAAGAGATCTCTGTTGCTCGATCGTCACGCGCCGTACGCGTATTCGGTCCTTGGCTCGATCGCGCAGAACCGGAAGAACTGGGCTGTCGCCAACGATTACTGGAAGCAGGCGCTGGCTGCCGCGGGGACTGACACGACGTACGCCGACGTGCGCATCAAGACCATGTACGAAATAGCGTCGTCCGCCTCGGACAGGGCCGAAGCAGCGTCGGGAGCGGCGAAGAAAGCGGCGGCGCGCGAGGCAATCAAGCCATGGCAGGACTACATCGCCGTCGCGAACAACGATATCCTTCTCGCCGACGCGATAGACAACTCTGCAACCATGTATTTGGAGGCCGGCGATAGCGCATCGGTGCCGACCATCTACACGCCGATGCTCGCCAATCCCTCGAAGTATGGTGAGATCTCGCTCGTGCACGCAGGAGTGGTTGCTACCAGGAACGGCCATCCCGCCGACGCAGCAAAGCTGTTTAACGCCGCGCTGACTCTGAATCCGTACTCGCGCGATGCGATGAACAATCTTGCGGCGACGTACATCCAGAGCAACGAATTCCCCAAAGCATTTCCTCTGATCGACAAGCTCGTCGCGATGGATCCGAGCAATCCCGACAACCCGCTGCTTTACGCCTTCGCCTATCAGGGTATGTACAAAGGCACGAAGGACAAGAAACTGCAGAGGATCTACACGGATTCGCTCGTGTACTGGAACGGCAAGTCCGAGAACGCGCCGGTCAAGCTCGCTGTAACAGAGTTCACGCGCCGGGCAACCGAGACGACTATTGGTGGAACGATCGAGAATCGCGGCACGGCCGCGAAGACCTATACGGTGAACGTCGAGCTGCTCGACAAGAACGGAACCGTTGTCGACACGCAGAGCGTGACCGTTGGCCCCGTTTCGCCGAAGAGCACCAAGACCTTCAAGGTCAGCTCGGCGAAGGGCGGGGTCTACGGGTATAGGTACAAACCGCTGATCTAGCAGGTTTGAAAAACAACTGAAGACTACCTGCTCGGGGCTGCCGGCTGATGGCTTCGGGCAGGTTTTCTTTTGGTTGCACCTCTCCGATCGTTCGCCCTTAGGAGCTTCGTGGCAACATCAGAGGACCGGCCTCGGCGAGCGCTCCCAGGATCCAGAAGCGTTTTCCGTCGAACCAGAAGATCGCGACCTGCTCCATCTCACGCGCGAGATCGAGCGCCTTCTGCTGCGGCATTATGACGGCGACGCTGCGCTCGCAGTGAGAGCGGTCGGGGGAACAAGAGTCCACCTGCACGAAGTGGTATCCCGCGGCGGTCAATCTTCGGTCGAGGTCCTGTTTCCGCTGCTCGTTCTCTGCCGCGGAGAGATTTCTCCCCCCAGGGTCGAAGGCTGTCACGATTGCGAACGGGTGTCCGAATCCTGCTGCACTCAATTGTGCGAGCGCAGAATCGGACGGGATCTCTCGCAGGTCGATCTCCACTGACGGCCGCGTAGCAAATGTCAGCACCGTTTCGGGATACCGCGGCCAATCGGGATCGTGCTGATCCGGCGTTTCGTTCATGGCGGACTCGGTTACAAGGTTCGCACCAGGAACCAGCAGCAGTCACAATCCAGAAACTGGTACGCTCTTTGACCTGTTTGTGCGCGTGAAACTGGTACGCCATTTGACTTGTTTGTGCGCGTGAAGCCCAACCAGATCTGGCCGGACCGGCTCTATGTCATTCGCCACGGTGAATCCGCCGGCAACGTAGCACGCGATGCCGCACTCAAAGCCGGTGAGGCGATGATCGACATCGACATCCGCGACGTCGATGTCCCGCTCTCGGAGCTCGGACAGCGCCAGGCAATGGCGCTGGGCCGCTGGTTCGGAGCGTTGCCACCGAAAGAGCGCCCCGCTGTCTTGCTCACGTCTCCGTACCTGCGGGCGCGACACACTGCCGGTCTCATCGCCAAGACCGCTGGAATGTCCGCCGACAATTATTCGCTCATCGTCGACGAGCGACTCCGCGAGAAGGAGTTCGGCATTCTGGACCGACTGACTTCTTTGGGAATTCGAGAGCACTATCCCGATCAGGCTGAATTCAGACGGTTGCTCGGCAAATTCTACCACCGCCCGCCGGGAGGCGAGAGCTGGTGCGATGTCATCCTTCGATTGCGCAGCGTCACCGAAATGATCTCGCGCGAGTACTTCGGCGAGCGAGTGGTAGTTGTCTCCCACGCGGTTGTGGTGCTGTGCATGCGCTACATTCTGGAGCACATGACGGAGGCCGAGTTGCTTGCGGTCGACAAGAAGGCCGAGCTCGCCAATTGCTCGGTCACATACTACGAGTATGATGAGACACTCGGGCCGCGTGGCAGTTTGCGTCTCAAGCTCTACAATTTTGTGGCACCTCTTGAAGAGGCGGGCGCTCCTGTGACATCCGAGCCTGACGTCAGTGTCGGCGCGCGTTAGGTCTTCACCGCGTACTGCGGACTTGTCGGTGTAGTCGGCGTGTCGCGACGGCGTATGGTTTCGCCCGCGGGAGCTTTCATCGGAAGCGTCAACAGAAATGTAGTTCCAGCTCCCATTCTACTGGCGACTGTTACATCGCCACCGAGCAGACGGGCCAGTTTTCTCGTCACGCTGAGGCCGAGCCCGGTACCTCCCGTCTTTCTCGTCGCCGTCTGCTCGGCCTGCCAGAAGGGCTCGAATACGTACTCGATGTTCTCGGCCGCAATCCCCACGCCGGTGTCTGCAATGCTGACCTCGAGGACGCCATCGCTCACGGCGCATCCAAGAAGAACCTCACCCTTCTCCGTGAACTTTATTCCGTTGGAGAGAAGGTTGACCAGCATCTGTCGCAATTTTGTGCCGTCGGTCTGAATGGACTGATCCTCGTTCAGCAGCTTGACGACGAGCTTGAGGCTTTTTGCGCTCGCCATGGGCTCGACGAGCGCGGCCGCATCGCCCAGGGTGTGATTCACCGACATCGATTCCCAGCGGACTCGCTCACGCCCGACGTCCACCCGCGCAAATGTGAGAATCTCATCGATGAGGCCGAGCAGATGCCGCGCGCTGGCGTTGATTCTGCCGAGCTGCTGACGCTGCAGCTCCGTCACCGGCCCGGTGATTCCATCGGAGAGAAGCTCTTCGTAACCCATGATCGCGGTGAGCGGTGTGCGCAGCTCGTGCGACATCACCGCCAGAAAATCCGTCTTGCTGTTGTTCGCTCTCTCCGCTTCCGCGCGCGCGGCTTCTGCTTCACTGCGGGCGTGCTCGGCGTGCGCCCGGGCTTCCTTCTCGAGCGCGAGTAGGTCTACTCTCTCCTTGTCGGTGTTGCGCAGCACTCGCGCTGACCACAGCACCAATCCAACAAACGTCAGAATGCTGGCGACCGCAAACAGCGATACACCGAATTCGGTTTCATACATGCCGGCAGATTCTCCCGCCAGGCGAATGATGCCGAGTGCTATCGGCGCGAGCAGTGCCGCCGGCAGAAGCCTCCGTGTGAGAACTCCCGCCGGTCCTTCGTCCATCAGAAGCGCCGGAACACCGCGATCGCGCACCGCGAAAATGATTCCGACACCGAGTATCAGGTGTGCGATCGCAGTGGGAAGGGCCATCCCCGACGACTGGGAGACAGCGTACATCCCCCTCACGCCGAAGACATAACCGAGTATTGCGACGAGCGCGATGAGCAGAGCGGGCGTAGCGAACATTTGCGCGCGCAGATCCCGCTTTCGACGGTCGTGCGGAATGAAAAGGAGGGCGAGCGAGAAAAGGAGAAGACTTCCAGCGCTGTTGATCGCTATCCGCCCTGGCGGAGACCACCCTGGTTGGGTTACGCGGTTACCGAAAAGCAGTAGATCGAATCCGGATTCGCTGCCCCGCAGGTATTCGTAAAAAGTAAGGATCGCGATTGTGGCAACGAGAGCGGCGAGCGTTTGTTGAATTGCTTCCGTCTTGGCGTTCTGGCGCGGACGCATCGCGATGATGAGCGAGCTGCCGGCGAGCACGAAGCACAGCGCCGTGAGCGGGATCATCGGGATCCCGCCGGGCTTCCATTCGGTAATGATGGGAAAATCGAAAGCCCAGCCGGCAAAGACGAGTACGCCGAGACCTGCGACGGCGCTGCCTGCTACAATGGGCACCCGCTCGAAAAAGCCGATCGAGGAACTGTGACGGCCCGATGGGCTCAGTGCAACCTCGCTGGGATTTGCCATGTTACGCGTCGGACCGAAAAACCTATTCGGGAAAGTCCTTCAGTGCAATTCTACCAGGGAATGGTTTTGCGGTCCCGAAGGAATCCACCTGTCGGGCCGGTATCAGGCAGTGTGCACAGTCAGACTGCGGTTTCGACGCCCTTAACGGTGGCTGGCGGTCATCGATGGCTAGTTCGTGACGCGTTTCATGGAGTAAAGTCCTAAGTCGCTGGAGCGATTGAACATCGGTAATGTCAGCTACCGCGCGGCAGAAACTAAATTTGTTGGCCAAACTGGCAACTTCGTGTGACGGCAATATCATTGCATGAGTTGACCGCTGCCCTCCTCCCCAATGATTGCATCGCGGCTTGCCGCCCCACTCCGTCCGTCCAAGAACGACATCGCGCATCTCCTCACCGAAGCGCGAGATCGGACGCTCTTGCTGATATCCGGTCTCTCCGACGAGGACCTTCATCGGCAACACGATCCCTTGATGAGCCCGATTATCTGGGACGTCGGGCACATCGCGCACTTCGAGGAGCTCTGGCTCACTCAGAATCTGGATGGCCCGATCGAGTTTTCGGAAATGCCCGGGCTGTACAACCCGTTTGAGCATCCACGCGCGACGCGCGCATCACTGGCTCTTCCAACGCTGTCGGAAATGAAGGCGCGCCTGGACGAAATACGCGGGCGCGTTCTCGACCGCCTCGATCGGCTCGAGTGGGATGATGACAACCCGCTCCTCGAGGGCGGTTACGTCTACAACATGGTCCTCCAGCACGAGTACCAGCACAACGAGACCATTCTTCAGACGCTGCAGCTGAAGAAGGGCGAGCCATACAATCCGCCTCTCTCAATAACCTTCCCCAGGCGTCCGGTCAGCCCCGGTGGAATGGTTTCCTTCGCCGGTGGCCGCGTCACCATTGGCACGAAGGATCGAAGCGCGGCATATGACAACGAGCGACCCATTCACGAGGTGGACCTGCGCCCCTTTCTCATTGACCGCACTGTGGTGACGAACGGCCGATACCTCGATTTCATCACCGACGGGGGTTACGAGCGCGTCGAGCTCTGGTCGGATGCCGGGCGCAAGTGGCTCTCCGAATCGGGCGCGATTGCCCCCAAGTACTGGAGCCGCGACGGGCACGGATGGATCAACCGATCGATGAATGTCACCCGACCCGTCGATGCTACGCGTCCCGTCTGTCACGTTTGCTACTTCGAGGCCGAGGCATTCGCGAAGTGGGACGCCAAGCGTCTGCCGACCGAATTCGAGTGGGAGGCCGCCGCGTCCTGGGATCCCTCGGCACAAAGCGCGCGAAGATTTCCGTGGGGTGAGTCCGACCCGAGTTCGGCGAACGCGAACATCGATCAGCTTTCGTTCGACGTCGCTCCAGTCGGTACGCACGACAGCGGCGTGTCGCCCATCGGCTGCTACGGGATGATCGGAGACGTATGGGAGTGGACATCGACCGACTTCAACGGTTACCCTGGATTCCAGAGCTTCCCGTACAAGGAATACTCCGAGGAATTCTTCGGCTCTGACTACAAGGTGTTGCGCGGCGGGTCGTGGGCCACCAGGCCGGGTGCCATTCGGAGCACGTTTCGCAACTGGGATTACCCGATCAGACGGCAGATTTTCAGCGGATTCCGCTGCGCGCAGGACGCATGAAGACGAAACACGACCCTGATTTGGTCGGCGAAACCCCGCCATACACCGTTCACCGCTCTCGACAGCAGATGCTGCGCGACGTTCGGGAAGGTTTGACGACCATGCCGAAGCAGCTTTCGCCAAAATATTTCTACGACGAGCGGGGATCTGAGCTGTTCGAGGAGATCACGCAGCTTCCCGAATATTATCTCACGCGCGCAGAGCGTCTCCTGCTGGAGAAGAAGATCCCCGAGATCGTGGCGTCGGTTCGCCCATGCTCGCTGGTGGAGCTTGGTGCCGGCAGCGCAACCAAGACACGCATCATTCTCGACGCAATGCGCGAGAGCGGGTGCGC
>DHJO01000233.1 GCA_002404375.1 Gemmatimonadales bacterium UBA4718
GGAAACTTTGGCGCGGTGCCGAAACCGCCATTCCGCTCATCGTACTTCTGCAGCAACGAGCGATACGCTGTCTCGAGCACCTTCGGCGAGAGTGTCCCCTCGCTCGCCGCTCTCACCCGGTTGGTCTCGTAGATCTCCTTCAGCTGTCCCGCGGTCTCGGCGACCTGCGGGCGCCTCTTCGTGTACGCGTCGCTAACCGACTCGAGAACTCGGCGGAACGATGGCAGCCCCTGACGGTCATCCGGTGGGTAATAGGTTCCGCCGAAAAACGGGCTCCCGTCCGGCAGCAGGAACATCGTCATCGGCCAGCCGCCATGTCCCGTCATCGCCTGCACGGCCTGCATGTAGATGCCGTCGATGTCCGGCCGCTCTTCGCGATCGACTTTGATGTTGACGAATTTCTCGTTCATGAGGCGCGCGGTGTCTTCATCCTCGAATGACTCGTGCGCCATCACGTGACACCAGTGACACGCCGCGTAGCCGATGCTTAGGAGGATCGGCTTGTCTTCGCTCTTTGCCCTCTCGAGCGCCTCAGATCCCCACGGATACCAGTCCACCGGATTGTCGGCGTGCTGGAGGAGGTAGGGGCTGGTTTCTTTGGCGAGGCGATTGGGCATGTTGGCTAACGCCGTTTGAGACCATTGGTGAGAAAGTAAAAACTACCTGGCCGAGAACATCAGTCTGCAAGGTATCAGCCGCGAACTGTCTTGACCTGGCCCGCCGTCCCGTATACCGTTAGCGCAATACATTGTGGCGATGGAGTTCGCCCTCAAGTACCGCTGGAGAATCGGCGGTTGATGACTCCTGCTCGGCGCACGCCGGAGCGGGAGTTTTTGTTTTTCCCCACCCGCTCTGCGTGTGCCGCCAACACGTCAATACGGAGCTTCGGTGGACTCTAACGTCTGGCTGGTCGCAAGTGTGTGGATGGGCTTGGCCCTCCTGGCAAGCATCATCTCCATCAGAATCGGAATCTCCGTCGCGTTGATCGAGATTGCCGTAGGAATTCTTGCCGGCAATCTGTTCGGAATCCACAGCACGCCGTGGATTGATTTTCTGGCGACCTTCGGCTCCGGGCTTCTCACGTTCCTGGCCGGAGCGGAGATAGATCCTGCGTCCCTGCGGCGCCACCTGAAGCCGGCACTTACGATCGGGGCCGTGAGCTTTCTAATCCCTTGCCTTGCGGCGGGCGCATTCGCGTACTGGTTTGCCCATTGGGATCGGCAAGCCTCCTACATCGCGGGGATTGCTCTTTCGACGACCTCAGTTGCCGTTGTCTACTCAGTGATGATTGAAACGGGACTGAGCAGGTCCGATCTCGGAAAGCTGATTCTTGCTGCTTGCTTCGTCACTGATTTCGGGACTGTCCTCGCGCTAGGAATCATCTTCGCGAACTTCAACGGATGGTTGGCGCTGTTCGTGGGAGTCACCGCGGTCGTCCTCTGGTATCTGCCCCGACTCGCGCGGTTCGTCATCAGGAGCGTCGGCCACCGCATCAGCGAACCTGAAGTCAAGTTTGTCTTCCTGATTCTCTTCCTGCTCGGCGGGTTGGCCAAGGTCGCACAGAGCGAGGCCGTTCTCCCCGCGTATCTGGTGGGACTCGTCATTGCCGGAGTCTTTGTACACGATCGAATTCTGATGGACCGGATGCGCTCGATCGCGTTTTCGATTCTTACGCCGTTCTACTTTATAAAAGCCGGCCTGTACGTTTCCCTTCCCGCCGTGGCGGCGGGTGCTCTGCTGATCGCCGCCTTTCTCATGATCAAGATGAGTTCGAAGATCGCGGGTGTCATGCCGCTCACAGCTCTCTTCGGGTTCGAGAAGAAGAAAGGCATCTATACGACGCTTCTCATGTCGACGGGACTGACGTTCGGGACGATCTCGGCGCTGTTCGGGCTCACGAACAAAATCATCACTCAGGGCCAGTACACGATTCTGGTGACGACGGTCATCGGGAGTGCGATCGTACCAACCTTCCTGGCACAGCGATTCTTCCAACCGGCGGGGTCTCGCTTCGAGACAACCGAGGAAGACATTGAATCGATGAGTCCACCCGACGCTGAGCTATGAGGAGCGCGGCTCCAGGTGCTGGGTCTTCCCCGGCCCCGTGACATCGATCGACCAGTCATCCGCCTCTTCGTCCTCGGTGTTATGCGGGCGGTACATGATTACCTTAACCCGCTCGAGCGTGATCAGGCCGCCGCCTACCATCTTGTCCAACTCCGGCAGTATCTCCCTGATCTTCTCTTCTGTGTCGACGCATTCGACAACGACCGGAAGGTCCAGTGACAATTCCAGAAACTTTGCCGTATGAATACGACTACTGGCCCCGAAGCTCATGATACCTTTGGTAACAGTAGCACCGGCATAGTGCCGCTTCCGCAACAGCTGCACAATCGCCCAATACAACGGCTCGCCCTCATACTTGTCCCGCTCGCCGATATGGATTCGCATCAGAACGCGTTCGCCCTTGAACCCGTGCATTCTGCCTCCCCCTGTTCGCCACGGCACTTCCGAAGACCTCTGAGGAAGATATCGTTTCTGGCCCGTGAGTAGTCAACAGCCTCGCCTCAACGCCAATCAGATCCGACACGTTCTCGCGGTGATGAAGCAGGTCGATTCTACGCTTTCCACAATAGAGCGAGTCGCAAACTCAACGGACTCGCCGTTCACGCGCGAGATGAGTGATCTGTCCGAGGGGGAGCGGAAAGCGATAAGTGATCTCGTTCAGAAACTCAGGTCGGAGATGACGAGCGTCCTCGACGGGCTCGGCATTCCGTTATCGAACAAGGACCTCTCTGCCCGCTGGACCATCGAGGCTGCACTGCGATCCGCTGATGTATCCTTCAGTGATCTCGGTGGCCGACGACTCGAAGGTTACGGCAGGCTCGAGCCCGAAGCGGCGAAGCTGGTAGCACGGCTGTCGGTCGAATTGCGACGTATCGTCGAAAAAGGAATATTCATGCTCCGGCAACACTCGTAGATTCGAGCGTCCATGATTCTCTTTCTCATTGCAGTTGGCGGAGCGGCGGGCTCGGTTCTGCGATATCTCCTTGGAGGGGCTATCCAGCGCTCGAGTGCGAGCGGATTTCCGGTGGGAACCTTCTTCGTGAACGTCGTGGGCTGCTTTCTCATCGGTGTCTTCGTGCGCTTCTTGCTCAACATGCAGACCTCGGCCGAGCTGCGCGCGCTGCTCGTCGTCGGGTTCTGCGGTGGGTTTACGACTTTTTCCACTTTCAGCTTCGAGACGGTCGGGTTGATCGAGGGCGGCGAGTACGCTCGTGCCGCGACTTACATTGCAGGCAGCGTCGTGCTATGCATCATGGCCACTTTTGCGGGAATGGCGGCGGCGGGCGTTATTGGGCGTAATGGGTGATCCGGCTTGCTGGTCGCACCTCTTTTGTGAAGACGATGACACCGATGAATCTTCGAGCATGAAAAACTCAAAACCTGCGGTCAAGGCTAAGGGCACGATCCCGTCCGATTTGGAGGACTTCCTCCGCAAGAACGACTCGCGCATCCACGACGAGCTGTTCGAGTTTCTGCGCATCCCAAGCGTCAGCGCGAAATCGGAGCACAACGCCGACACCAAGCGCGCGGCCGAGTGGGTGAAGACTTCCCTGGACAAGATCGGCGTGCCGGCAACGATCTATCCCACGGAGGGGCATCCCATTGTCGTCGGTGAATGGAGAAAGGCTCCCGGAGCGCCGACCGTGCTCATCTACGGGCACTACGATGTGCAACCCGCCGAGCCGCTCGAGCTGTGGACGTCGCCCCCGTTCGAGCCGACCGTGCGGGATGGAAAGATCTTCGCTCGTGGATCAGTAGACGACAAAGGCCAGCTCTTCCTGCACATCAAGGCGCTCGAAGCGCATCTCGCGACCCGAAAGAAGCTGCCGGTCAACGTCATCGTGATCGCCGAAGGAGAGGAAGAGGTCGGCAGCGATCACCTGGCAGAGTTCGTCGAGGAGAAGAAAGCCCTTCTAAAAGCTGACGCCGTCGTGATCTCCGATTCGGCGATGTTCGCTCCGGGCCTGCCATCGATTCTGTCGTCACTGCGCGGTCTCGCCTACTTCGAGATCACTGTCCAGGGACCGTCGAGCGATCTTCACTCGGGAAGCTACGGCGGCGCGGTCGTGAATCCGGCGATGGCGCTCGCACGCATCCTCGCGACCTTCCACGACAAAGACGGACGCATTGCGATTTCCGGATTCTACAAGAAAGTGCGCGAGTGGGATCCGAAGATCCGGAAGCAAATGCGCTCTCTGCCGTTCAACGACAAGACTCTCATGAAGGAGACTGGCGTCGACGCACTCGGCGGGGAGAAAGGATACACCACACTCGAGAAGTTGTGGATTCGTCCGACGTGCGAGGTGAACGGGCTCCTGAGCGGCTACACCGGCGAAGGCGCAAAGACGGTGCTCCCCGCGAAAGCCATGGCGAAGGTCAGCTGCCGTCTCGTTCCCGA
>DHJO01000221.1:0-379 GCA_002404375.1 Gemmatimonadales bacterium UBA4718
AGTCGGCGAAATCAAGAAAGACTTGTCCAGAAGTGGGCTGTCCATTGGCCAGCGGCTGGAGACCTCAATCAATGGAACACGCACGTAGACGCTGTGGTCGATCTTGTCTCGGACCGGGGTTCGAATCCCCGCGCCTCCATGAAAAAGTAGTTCTTCGCGATTCGGCGCCGTTCGAAAGAGCGGCGCCTTTTCGTTTGTACATAGGGGAAAATGATTCGCCGCCATTCTTAACCGGTCGGTACCATCCGCCTACGTTTGGGGACATTCGTGGGGGTACCAAAGCATTTTCGGCCGGAGGAAAAATGGGTGGGGGTATCAGGCCGAGCACCAACAGGCTAAGCGATCGCGCGATAAAGGCTTTTCTCGCCCAAGCTCGAGC
>DHJO01000221.1:468-5762 GCA_002404375.1 Gemmatimonadales bacterium UBA4718
CAGTGGTTGGAGACGCGGAAGGGAGACTGGTCTGGGATTCATTTTGAAAAAACCCAGCAAGCGTTCAATCGCGACGTGCTCCCCAAGCTTGGCAATCTCCGGGTGAGTGACATTACGCCAGCGGTGATTGCCCCGGTGATTGAAGCGATCGTCAAACGGGGTTCGCTTGAAACGGCCTCCAAGGTCCTGCAGAACGTCGGAGCGGTATTCCGCTTTGCCGAGGGAAAGGGCTTCTCGCGCGGAGGCTCAAACCCAGCGGCTGCGGTCCGCGAGCTCCTTCCGCGTAAACGATCCCACAGTCAGCGTCCCGCGCTGCTGAAGTTCGATGCGCTCGCCGACCTATTGCGAAGGGCTGAGGGCGCGCCAATTTCTCCGGCTGTTCGGATTTGTCATCGTCTGATCGCCTACACAGCGGCGAGAATCGGAAACGCGATCACTGCCGACTGGCGAGAGTTTGATCTCGATAGTGAGACTCCGGCGTGGACGATTCCGCGGAGCCGGATGAAGGCCAAAGATCGACCGTTTGATCACAAGGTGATTCTTGCCCCTACGATCGCGAAAGAGCTCCGCATCTGGCGAAGCATTACGGGTGGCAAAGGCCTCGTTTTTCCGTCGCCAACTGGACGCGCCCACATTACGCACGAAGCACTCGAGAAAGCTCTGCGCGTAACGCTTGGAATGGAAGGGAAACATTCTGTTCATGGTTGGCGGGCATCGTTCTCAACTCTCGCTCGCGACCACGGCTTCAGTCGCGAAGTCACCGAGCTCACGCTGGATCACCTACACGACAATGCCGTCGCTCGGGCTTATGACCGTGGCGAGCGGTTAGCGGAACGTGTCAAGTTGATGTACTGGTGGGACGCACAACTGTCCGCCGGCGAGCAGGGTCAAGTCGGCATCCCTCTCCGACCGATAGTAACGTCTGGCGTCGCCTGTGAAAATGGGTGATCCCCGCTCTGCCTGGATCCGGGACCTGGCTGCTGCAAGTCCTAAGGCGGCTACTCCTGAACAGCGCGAAATGTTTGCAAACGCCGTTCTTGAGCAAGTCAGCGAGGCGTACGCACGAGGGGAGCGTGCACAGACGGCATGGAAGAGTATACAACGCTTCCACGATGCCGCTCGTGAAATCCGGGATGCCCTCCGGTCCTTCGCAACCGCAATAGCTGCCGATTCGATCCATGCGGCGCGCGTTGGACTTACGGTAGACGAATTCGACGACGTCACTCAACCCGTGCTTAGTTTCATCCTCAAAGTCCACAGCATCGAGGACGGATATGATTGGCGTGATCGATGGCACTTAACACGGCGGCCAGGACGCAAGAGTCGCATCGCGATCGAGATAGCTGAGATGATCGCTTACGAGTACGACCGCTGCTTTGGCAGACCCGCTGGACGATCCAAACAGGCGGACAAGAACACTCCCTTTTTTCGTGTGTGCAAGGTCGTCGAGCGAATCCTCGACGAGACCGGTCGGAATGGTATATCGCTGGGCCACGACGCACGCTCTGAAGGAATCGATCGCGCTTGTACTGCGATCCTCAAAGAGATGTCCGGAGGTCCACCGGATTCCATCTTTGTCGCGGGGAATGTGCGGGCGTTGCTCATTCGGACGCGGAGTACCCAAGGCGGGCCAGGAACGCATAGTTCAGCACTTCGGAAGTGGGGTGATTTGCTAGCTCCGTAGGCCGACCAAATCGCCTTTAGACCCAGGCGATGCGCGGTAGTACCATACGCTCCATTCGCATTTCGGAGCGTACATAGTGCAAGAGATTCTTCGAAAAAAGGCCGTGCTCGCACGCACCGGGTTATCGCACACGACTCTTTATGCGCGGATGGCTCAGGGCAAATTCCCCCGCTCGGTTCGCCTCGGTTCGCCGCACATCGTTGGATGGCTCGCCCACGAAGTCGACGAGTGGATCAACGAACGAGTGAGTGAATCGCGTGGAGAGCAAACCCGGGCAACCGCTTAAGATCCCGCCGCATCTGGCGGAATGCCGGTACGAGGAACTCGAGAGTCGCCTCAGTCCACTTGGTCTCGTGGCTGACAAAACGCGCCTCGCAGAAATCATTCTCGGCGACATCAGGCGCATGGTGGCGTCGATCGACCGGATCTCGACCGCCGACGCATTTAGGCTCGGGGGATTCGTAGAGGAGTACGGCCACGCGACGGCGGCCGAGGCTGCCAGCGCATTCCAAGGGGACCGGCGAGTCAATACTGAAAAGGCCTCCCGAGAAAGCCGTGGGAGTAGCGTGCACCCTTACCTGAAAGACCCGGAGAATGCTCGCGCGTATGCGCTGCTGGCCAGACAGGAAACTGGCTCAGTGCGTACTTGGGCGAACTCTCTCAGCTGGTCACGGGGACGGATGGAGCGCTTTCTCGCCGCGTGCGAAAAGTACGCACTTGCCGACGTGACCCGATCACACGGGGGCACACACTTCCGCCCGCTGATCGTCGGCTCAATAGGTGTCCCGGGTGTCCCGGATGGTGCCGAGACAGCCGAGACACGGCCATCTATTGTACGAGCGCGCGCCGTTGAATTAACTACAAAAGCTGGATTAACAGCAGTTAGTACCGATCCCAGAGATCTTTTTCGCAATCGAGAATCCGTAGTTAATCGAGAGAACGGCGACCGATTAAAAAATCGATTGCGGCCAAACGCGGAAGAACGTCAGGAAGGCGCGGGCGAATTGGTCGCGGCGATGAATGGAATCCTTTGCCGCAACCACCCACTTGATTTTCAGCCTGTCGGCCTCGAGCAGGCAGGAAGTCATCGCGCTGCGCGGCGCTGGCTCGTCGAGTTCGGGATCCCCCTGGCCGACGCGATTGAGATCCTCAAGCGCAAGGTGATGGCGTTCAACCCGATGAGGATCAACGGGGAGATGCCACGCTCGATCGGGTTCTTTACTCACGCGATGCGCGCTGAGTGGCGTCGAGTACTCCGCGATCGGGAGCAATTGAAACTGTCCCAAGAAGACGAAATGCGTCTGAATCGGCGTGAACCGCTGGTGACAGCAGGAGACGCGGAGCCGCCGATGTCGCCAGAGCAGATCGTGGAGCACATGGCTCAACTGCGTGCGGAGTTCGAGAGGGTAGCTAACGACCCCAAGGCGTCGAGGCTTCGCCAATGAAAACGACCCTCCCGGCCAACGCGCTGCTCAGAACCGCCACGACAGACGCGCGCATGGCACAATGTCACGGTGCGGCGTGCGCGATCGAGGGATGGCACACTTGGCACACACCAGGCGCGTGTAAAGCGGATTGGCCGTGGGATAAGGCACACACGGCACACCTAAAAAAAGCCGCGCGCGCACCAGTGGTGTTGAGCGTCAATGGCCGCCCCGTTATCACCCGGAGTATTCGTTTCGACGGGCTACTTCCGACTGTGTGCAACTCGAGGGGGCAGACGTTGCACTCAGACAGGCTGCGTTAATCGTCGCCTGGGGCCGCAAATGCACACATTGCGCACCTGCCGCAAATGCACACATTGCACACCTAAAAAACGCGCGCGCGCGCGCGGACGACCCAATCCATTCGGCGTTACTGGCGACCCCTACACGATGCTGCTCGACCACCTTTACTGGGCCGGGTTAGTCGCCGCTATGATCGGATGCAGTCGGTTGCGGGGACCGCAACCGAACTCGGCCGAGCAACATCGTGTACAACCGAGACTTGAGAGGAAGGGATAGACGTTAGATAAGGGAGATCCCCCATCGGGTACCCCCGACCTACCAGCCGCCTCACGCCCATCGGAGGTATATAGACAAGCCCCTTTTTCGCGTAAAGCAGGGAAGATCTGAAGGAGCGCGGGAGTTTATCGGAATCGCGCCCCAGAAGCGCTTCCCGCGCGATGGTTGCGTTTCACCTCGCGGGGTTGCCTCTTTCACAGTCGCTGACTCGCCAACTCGTGCAAAACGGGCCGAGGGTGACGTTCGGCCGGCGTCCTCGGAGGGGTCCATGCGCTCGTTCTCCGTCATCCCATTGCTCGCCCTCGTGCTCGCAGGTCCCCATCTTGACGATCCCGAGCGCGTCCACATCAACGACAATCGCCGACCTGCCGGCGTGCTCGAGCACGGGGTCCTCATTCTGCGCTTGGACGCGCGCTTGGGAACGTGGTATCCAGATGGAGACGATGCGCCGGGAGGCGTGGTCGAGGCCTTTGCGGAGGCCGGCCACCAGCCGCAGATCCCGGGGCCACTGATCCGCGTGCAAGCCGGGACCACGGTCACCCTCAGCTTGCATAACGCCATCGCCGGAGCCACGCTCATCGTGCACGGTCTGGGCCCCCATCCATCCCCCGTGCCCGACACTCTGCAGATCGCTCCGGGGGAAACCCGCTCAATCCGCTTCCGCCTCGACGCGCCCGGGACGTACGCGTATTGGGGGACTACGACAGGGAGTGCGCTCGACCGGCGAATTCGCGAGGACGCGCAACTCTCTGGGGCGATCGTCGTCGACCCGCCGGGTGCGGTTCCAACCGACCGCGTGTTCGTGATCGGCATGTGGGCGGACTCCTTGATCCGTTCGTCGCGAGAGCTTCTCGTGATCAATGGGTCGTCCTGGCCCCATACGGAGCGCTTGGGCTACACAGTAGGCGACACGATCCGCTGGCGCGTGTTGAACCTGTCGGCCGAAAATCATCCGATGCACTTGCACGGCTTCTACTACCGACTGGAAAGGAGGGGCGACGGCAACGGCGACACCACGTATGCCGCCGGCCAGGGCGCCCTCGAGGTAACCGAGCGAATGATCGTCGGCGAGACGATGGTCATGACCTGGGTGGCGGACCGCGCCGGAAACTGGCTGTTCCACTGCCATCTTGCGTTCCATGTAGTTCCCGGCGCCGCCCAGCTGCACCGTGCCGCCGATNCTCATGCTTNGCACTCGGGCAACGCGCAGCAGCACATGTCGGGTCTCATCCTCGGGATCAACGTGCGCCGCGGAAATGACGTCGCGACCGTTGCGCGAATGAACGCGCGTCAGCTTCACCTCTACATCGACGAAGGTCGCCGAAGAGGTGTNGCCCCTCGGNCGCTCGGGTACGTCCTTCAATCGGACAATCGAATTCCGGCAGTGGACTCGGTTGAGCTGCCGGGGTCCGTGATCGTTCTCACGAAGAACGAGCCCACTGACATCACCGTGGTCAACCGGCTTCGTGAATCCAGCGTGGTGCATTGGTACGGCATAGAGCTGGAGAGCTACTCCGACGGCGTCGCCGGCTGGAGCGGCGTCATGGACCACCTCGCGCCGATGATCGCCCCCGGGGATTCATTTACCGCCCGCCTCACCCTTCCGC
>DHJO01000085.1:0-196 GCA_002404375.1 Gemmatimonadales bacterium UBA4718
GCACCAAGGCAATTCAGTCGACGGACATATTCGGCACGCTCGCCCGCGCCGCGGATTATGCAAAGGCTTCGAGAAATCGCGCGACGACGCTGCTCCTGCTTTCGGACATGATGAACGAGACTCCCGACGTGAACATGACGAGTCGGCAGGACATTCCCGGAGATACCTGGATCCGTCAGCGCGCCGCCGCGCAGCG
>DHJO01000085.1:292-4009 GCA_002404375.1 Gemmatimonadales bacterium UBA4718
TGTGTCGTGGTGGCTGGAGCAGATGTGAGCAGCGCGAGGGGCGCGGCGATTCGGGAATTCTGGAATAAGTACTTCGTGGCGGCGGGTACTCGTGTCGCGCCCGACAATTACCGGAACATGATCTCGGATCCGGGCGAGGTCGGTTGCTCTGGCAACTAGGCGATTCGAGACCATAATTCAACTACGCTGCTGCCCGCTGCCCGCTGTTCGCTACCGCGCTAATCGCTAAAGCCAATGGACAGACCTGTCCCTCAGTCTTTAGCGATCGGCGGGCAGCATCGAGCGGGATGCGGGCGGCAGCGTAGTCCCGCTCTCACTGCTTCAGCTGATAAAAGAGCTTGTCCAGATCGACCCCGCCCACCTGAAACTGCTTACCGACAACGCCGAGGCCGAATGCGGTCACGCCTTTGGCGGTCGGGCTCTCAAACACAGTCTTGTTGATGAAGACTCCCTCGAAGGGCTCAGACGACCCGTTCGCGTATACTTTCGTCGCTGTGATTAATGCACCTGTTATCCGCCCATCCTTCAAGGTGAAGGTTCGCGATACTTCCGAATCACCGTTCAGAGGCTCGTAACCAGTCCCCTCGACGCTGCCGCTGCGGTCAACACGAAGCTGGAGGGAGAACCGCGGATCGGTGCCCTCGTACGCACCCGAGTAGTCCGCGGGGTTCTGTTTGACGGCGGGTACACTCTGGACCCGGAGATACTTCTCCTTCCGGACCCCGCGCTTTTCCTTCACTACGTGTTTGCTCTTGTTGAACGACGCAACGATGGCTTGAGTGCGCAGCTCGCTGCCTGCGACGCCAGGCTGTTGCGATGACGCAGCTGCGGCGCATACTGCGGTCGCGACAATAACGGTCGTCGACCGTGCGAAGCGGGAAAATTTCATGTGTGGCTCCTTGGGGATTGATCGTTTGACACCCTCGCCCCAAAGAGCGTTGAGCCGTGCGGGAGCTTACGTTAAGCTAGTACCTCTGCTCTCCTACAGAGCCCGCTCCAGCAACTGAATCTTCTGCCAGATCCGCTGCGAAAGCGCACTCGCAAGCGCCTCGATCTCGTTCACTTCCGCCAGCACTACTTCGTCCTTGAACCGCTGCACCAACAACGCCGACAACTTCCCCGTCAGCGAAAGTAAATCGGTGCAGTAATCGAGATACCTCCCAAGAGAAGGCGGGCTCATCGCTCCCTTCGCGCTTTCGGTGATCTCCGGCTCCGGCAACCGCCTTCCCGCTGGATCCTTTGCCAACTGGTGCATGTCGATGACGTGCGCGAGACTTCGCAGCTCGTGCAACACTCCGTGCGCGCGCCTCCGCTTCAGATTCGTCTCGAGACGAAGCAGAAACAACACCGCGACACCGGATACGGCGGCGATGTTGAAGACCGCCGCGATCGACTGCACGTCCGAGAACTTGTGCGCTCCCTCGGGCAGCTCCACGCGCGGACCGGCCAGGTACAGCACCAGGATCATCCCTGCGATCAGCAATCCGGCTAGGATGCGAATCGGCCAGTTCGTCGCGCTCAGATACTCCGCGCACTCGGCCACCTCGCCTCCGACCGCGATCAATTCGTCGGCCACTCTCCCGAGGCCGGAACCCGGAAACTGTTTCTCGATCCGATCCCTCACCGCCGTGAGTGTCTCGATGATCTTGGACTCGTCGAGCTTCCGGAATTCCGAGGCAGTCATTTAGGGCGGCGGCTCTTGATGGGTGGTTGGCAGGGAGTCGGGCTGCTTCAAACCCGCGCTAGAACCGCTGCGGCGGTATCGTGCACTGGCGTCGGGACACCCATTTCTCTACCGAATCTGGAGACCGCCCCGCTCAACACGTCCAGCTCGGTCGGCCCCCCGCGCTCGACATCCAGGACAAAACTTGGTTTGAGGCTCGCGGGCAGCGCAGCGATTCGCGCCAAGGCGTCCTCCTCCTGGGTCGACGGAATTGGAACGTGCTTCGCGCGCGCCACGGCCGCGATCTCACGCACTGCGCGCTCGATCAACAGCCGACCGAGCTCGGTATCGCGAATGGTGCCGAGATCGCTGCGAGCCATTCCGCACGCGGCGGCGCACGCGCACAACATGTTGAATTTCTGCCAGAGCTCGAGCACGATCTCCCGGGTCGCGAGCGACTCCCCACCCGCCGACTGCATTGCCGCCGCAATCGCCTCGGCGCGCCTGGACATCGTTCCGTCCAGCTCTCCAACGACGAAACGCTCCTTTCGACTGAGGCGCTCGATTACGCCGGGCGCCGTCTTGTGCGCGTTCATGATGGTCGTCGCGCCCAATATCTGCGCGCGCGGAACTCCGGCGGCCTCGAGATTCTGGGCGGTGGTCACTCCGTTGAGAATCGGAACGATCGCGACCCCGTCCTTTGCCAGCATCGCGAGCACGTCTGTTAGCTCGGGCACCGAGTAACTCTTCACCGCCAGCATCGCCCAATCCGCTCCGCGTAGATCGTCGGCACGATCCGTCGCGTTGACCGGAACCGAGAACGTCGTGTCGTGATCCTTTATCATGATTCCGTTTTGTCGGATGGCATCGAGATGCTCACCCCGCGCCAACAGGGTGACGTCGTGCCCGCCTCGCGCCAAAAGTGCGCCGTAGTATCCGCCGACCCCGCCGGCGCCGATGATCGCTATTCGCATGAGTGTGACGCCTATCTTGCCTTCAACCGGGGATCAGGGTCAAGCAGGCAGTTGGCCGAGCGTATGCCATGTCGCGACTGAGGTCAACTCCCCATCTTAGACCTCGTCCTCACATCGCCCACATGCTCTACGGCGGCCTGTTGATGGCCGTCGCGCTCCTCCTCTGCCTTTCCTTCCTCGGCAACCGAGCTCGCCTTTGGGCGGCACTCATAGGAGGTATTGGATTCGGATTCTTCATCGACGAGATCGGCAAATTCATCACCCGCGACAACGATTATTTCTTCCAGCCGTCGATCGCGCTCATCTACATCACGTTCGTCCTCATCTATCTCGCCTTTCGCGATCTTCAGATGCGGAGCGCGGTGAGCCGGGAGGAATATCTCGTCAACGCCGTCCACGACCTGGAAGAGGCGGTCATCAATGATCTCCAGCCAGAGGAACGCACGAGAGCGCTTCGATATCTTGGCGCGATCGCCGAGAAGGACGACCTGACGTTGGGATTGGCGGCGCTCATCGAGCGCGCGAGCGTTCAGCCGCGCACCGATGGATTGCTCCACTGGATTCGCCGTGACGTCATCGCAGGATATCTGGCGGTGCTCGCTCGAGCGAATCGATTCGGCGGCACTTCGCTTATTTCACCGGGGCGTATTGCTCTCGATCCTGTTTACCGAGGTATTCATGTTCTACCGGAACCAGACCGCTGCGCTGGTGGTCCTGGCCTTCAATCTCTTCTCGTGGGCATGCATTAATGTTGTGCTGACCCACGAATCCCGGGCATGATTATTTCTTCAGCCTCTCGTAGGTTCCGACAAGCTCTACGTCGCCGATGAGATGGCCCTCCATCGCTTTCTCGAGCTGCGCCTTGGTAGGGTTCTTCAAGCCCTGAAGCTGGGTGTCGAGCGCGTACAATTTGAAGAAGTAGCGATGTCTGCCGACGGATGGACACGGGCCGCCGTAGGTCTGCTTCCCAAAATCGTTGGTGCCGTGCTGTGCTTTATCCGGTAACAGGGGCCTCGCCGCATTCAAAGGCAGCTTCCTCGCGATCGGGGAAATATTGTAGACGACCCAGTGGGCGAAAAC
>DHJO01000176.1:0-7347 GCA_002404375.1 Gemmatimonadales bacterium UBA4718
CTGCTGGACTTCGACGTGGATGTCGGGGTGTTGCCTCTCGAATACGGGAATGAGCTGGGAGAGGACTTCCCCTTCTCTGCCCATAGCCCAAATTCGAAGAGTTGTCTTGTTGCCCGCGGAAGCAGAGGAGCACGCGAGGAGCAAAGTCGCAAACAGAAAGTTTGCGCACAGACGCGGAGAGCGCTGGCTTTGCATATGCTGCGTGATTCTTTGCGTCTTCACTCTCATCCAACCCCGGAGGTTCTCATGCAACTGTCTCGTCGGAAAGCTTTTCTCCTGGTAGTCATTGCAGGCATCGCTTGTCACAGCACGACTGGCCCCGAAACGATATCCGCATTTTTCACGTTGCAGACAATCGATGGTCGCGCGTTACCGACGTACATCGCCGCAACCCCTGGTCCGTCGGCAACCGTTATCTCGTCCATTTTGATCCTCGACAAAACAGGAAAGGCGGTTGTGATCGAGCACCGCAATGAGATGCTTCGAGGCGATGTGACTGACACGACTACCTATGAGTACCGGCTGCATGGCACCCAGCTAGAGATGGACCAACTTATATACTGCATAGCCATCACGACCTGCCCCCCAATCGTTCGGACAGGCACGATTTTCCCACTCGGCGTGAGCGTTGTAATCAATCCGAGCTCGACTGATTCTCACATCATTTACTCTTATCGTCGCGTTGCCACCGACCCCGTCTAACGACCTGATCGGCTGATCGTTTTCAGGCTTCACTGACGGTCACATCCCCAGCCAGCCGCCAGTGAAGCCGGCTTTCTTCAAACCTGCAACGATGTACGGATTCTTCCGCATCGTCTTCCATATGAGATCGCTGCGATAATTCTCGACCATCGCGATGATCGGCCCCTGATCGATTCCCAGATAATCGGTGTCGAACCAGCCCAGCCCCGCGACAACGTGCCCCTGGTGCGGCGTGATTGGTAGCTGAAACGTTGGATTGTACGAATCGACGAATCCGTAGTTGGTAAAGAGATTGTCTCCGTACTTCTCTCGAATCGCGACGAGCGCGGGCACCGCTATCTCCGGAGCGAAGGGAACTGATCCGCCAGGAGCGGTAGCAGCGAGCGTACCGTCGTCCATCACATAGTCGGCGGCCACACCGCGCGCGGTGTATGTGTGGAACTGTCTCGTCCTTCCGTCGATGACGACGGTCGTGTCGTACGGGCCATCGTCCGCCGTAAATCCCCAGGCGTTCGCTCCGTAATCCCGCCACTGCGCCGGATTGTCGATGGCGTAAGACCGTTGCGAGATGGTCGCTCGCCTGGAGTTCTCAAAGTAGTCGATCCCCTTGCCGCGCATGTAGGCATCCTGTATTCCACGGAAGTCAATCCAGACGTGTGAATACTGGTGCCCGAACAGCGACGGAAAATTGACGAGCGGCTGTCCATAGAAATCCATCCACACGTAGGTTTGGGTCCACGCCGTCCAGCCAGCTGGGTCGATCGGGTGCGTCGGCGAGCCGAGTGCGAGGATGTAAA
Organism: Gemmatimonadales bacterium UBA4718; assembly: GCA_002404375.1. Lineage (GTDB taxonomy): Bacteria > Gemmatimonadota > Gemmatimonadetes > Gemmatimonadales > Gemmatimonadaceae > UBA4720. The sequence goes on from DHJO01000176.1 coordinate 1,500, forward strand.
CCATCATCCCCTCGTCGTACCCCTTCCAGTCCGAATTGATGAAACCGGATTCGGGGTGCCAACCCATGCTGACTAGCGGCGAGTTGTTCACCGCCCACTGCCAGTCGATGCGCAGATAAATGGAATCGGCGTAGGCGCGGATCGCGCTCTCGGTTGGATCCCCGCCAGTGAAGTACGACTGGCAGAAAAGAACGCCGCCGAGCAGTAGCGACGTATCTATGGTAGAGAGCTCGACTTGCTGGAAGCGATAGCCCGTCTGCATGTCGAGGAAATGGTAGAAGAACCCTTTGTAGCCGGTGACGTTGGTGGGCTGCGGACCCTGTGGCGCGTTGTACATGAAGCGCAGCGTGTTGAGAGAGCGCTGCGCCGCATCGGCTCGCGAAACGTAGCCTCGCTCGATGCCCACCGGATACGCGGTGAGCGCGAACCCAATGGCGGCGATGCTGGAAAAACTTTGCGTGGGCCAGCGATCGGGAGTGAGGCCGGTGTTCGGATCGGTCTGGTCCCAGAACCAGTTGAAGGTACGGCGCTCGAGGGTGTCGAGAAACGCGGTCTGGCGTGGGGTGAGCGAAGAGGGCGGAATCGGCCCGCTGACTCCAGTGATCGACGTGGCGCTGGTGCACGCGGACGCGAGAACGAGCAACGCCGCTGAATACCGCCTGAGCGTGAGCCGGAGACCGAGCATTGAATTCCTTTGCGGTGATTTCAACTATGACTTCGGGCAGACTTCGTACCGCTGAGCCTGAATTGAGGTTGCTGTTGCGGACACCCGTCCGCAACCCCGTGATGAGGACTAACTAAATGAAACCGGCGCTGGCTGCGATTCTCCGCAACCAACGCCGGTCTCGTCATGAAAGCCACTCGACAGCCAATGTGCGGCGCGTCGAGATGGGTTAGAAGTCTACTTCCGCACCGAGCTGGTATCTCCGCGCATCGGTCACCACGCAGCCGGCCTTTCCGAAGTTGACGTCGGTCGGGTTTCCGGTGTTGTAGCATCCCAGATTCGCGTGGTTGAAAGTGTTGAAGACGTCCAAAGTGAGGCCGATGGCGGTAGGAGTTCTGCCGAAGTTCGGGAAGTCCTTACGCAGACGCATATCCACGTTCTGGTACGGGAACGTTCCGGGTACGGTGAATCCTCCCCTTTGGAAGTTGGGGCAGAAGCGCTGGCAACCGACATCGATGTTCTGCTTGCCACCAAGCGTCAGGAGGCCAGACCACTGGAATCCGAACAGGTATGGAAGGTCTGTGATCCAGTTCGCGACTATGCGATGCTTCTCGTCATTCGCCGCGTGCTTCTTGATCGTGAAGTCCTGCGGGAACGCAAGAGGGTCACCAAACGCGTCCTCGCCCGCGAGCCAGCGCGTCGCATAGGTGTAGGTAAAGCCCGCTCCCCATCCCAACGCGTCCAACGATGGCCGGCTGTACGCCTTATCGAGCTGGAACGACAGCGCGTTGTACCAGGTCTCGACGCCGTTCGTCGAGTAAAGCACCGATTGAATTCCGTGCGCACCCCAGTTGACTGGAAAGTTGCAGCACGTTCCGTCGGAGTTGAGTCCACCGATGGCGACGTTCCATATGAATCCGTCAGTCATATGCTGGTTCGCATATGTGACGGCAGCGGAGACCTCGCCGATGAGCTGTCGAACTCCAAGGCTCCACTGCGTCGACTTGGGAACCTTGTACTGGTTGTCCATCATCCAGACTTCGTGAAGGCCGGCCGCCGCAACGAGCTTATCCAGCACTGCGGTGTCCGTTGTGAGATAGGACGGCTGGAAGGCAACCTGCCCGGCAACCGGAGCCACACCCTGCGGCGCGAAATTAATCGTGTAGGTCGGGTTCGAGATCTTCAGCTTTTCGTCGACGGCAAAGTCAAACGGGATCCTGTCGTAGTACAGTCCCCACCCGCCAAATACTGTCGTGCGGTTGGCCTCGTCGATTCCATAAGAGAAACCCACCCGCGGCTGAAACGCTCCTTTGAACGGTTTGCGGTTGTTTCCGGTCGCGACGTACCGGTTGAAATCTTGCGCGAGCGGCAACGGCGGCCCACCCGGCGGAACGAACAGACTGCTTAGGTACGTCCGCACCGTGTCGACGTAGTGGATGGGCCCGCTGTTCGGCGTGATGTAGCCGGTGTTGAGCATGTTGCTTTCGTAATCCCAGCGCACGCCAATGTTCAGCAACAGCCTCTTCACCGGGGCGTAGTCATCCTGGAGATAGACGCCGGTCTGGTTGTTCTTCGAGTTAAAGAACGGGTCGCCCGAGCCGAATCTGAGCGAGTACGGAGTCGCGTAGTTGTACGCCTGGTTACCGTTGCCGGTGTTTGCTGTCTGGGCGTAGCTGAACTGTGGAACTTCGTCGTTGCGCTTGTCGATGTCGTATGTGTCGTGGTTGAAGCTGAATCCGCCCTTGAACACGTGCTCCCCAGCCAGCTGGAAGCCCGTGAAGGTGAGGTCGTCGCGGAATCCGAGGCGCTTCTGGATGTACTCCTGGATCGACGAGGCGGCGCCAATCACGTAGTCAGCGTTGGTCACGGTGTACACTCGCCGGATTCCGCCACTCGCGTTCGGGCTGAATCCGCGGTGGAACTGCGAGAAATCGATCTTCGATTCGTTGAGCCACGGTCCGGTGAAATAGTTGTGCTTCAACTGCACGACCGTGTTGTAGTTGTGATTGTTCGTTGCCGCCGCATACGCGGCGTTTTGGCCGTTGACGATGCCGAAGTCTCTGACGTCCGTCTCATGGCGGTTACTGAAGCTCAGCTCAGCTGACGACCTGTCGTTGATGTCGCCAGAGAGCTTGCCGAAGAAGAGGTTTTCGCGGAACGGGGAGATGAAGCTGCCGTTGTACTGGCGGAGATTCACCGTATCCAGCGCGGGGAACGTCCCAGCTGCCGGTAGCGCCGAGATGTTCACCGCGTTCGCCCGGTTCTGATAATTTCCCTCGTACGAACCGAAGAAGTGGACCTTGTCTTTGATGATCGGACCGCCAAAGCTGAAAGCACTGAGTGTCCGCCGATAATCGGGCTTCGGCGTGCCGCTGGCGCGCTGGAAGCTGTCGAGCTGCACCATGCCCTTGTTCTGATAGGCAAATAGCGCGTTGCCGCTCCAGACGTTTCCGCCGGACTTTGTCGTCGCAGTGATTACCGCACTCGACGCATTCTGGTATTCCGCCTTGAAGTTCTGCGATATCACGCGGTATTCCTGCACCGCATTGCGGGGGAATGGGTTGCCGCGGCTCGCATCCTGACCAGAGATTCCGCCCTGAGTCAGCTCATTCTTGAAGCTGGTGCCGTCGATGAAAAGATTGACGGCCGTCGGAGCCTGGCCACCCGCCGAAACTGTCTTGAACTGTCCATTGACGCGATCTTCTGTCACCGTCACGCCCGGTGCGAGCGCGGCCAGGTCGAGAAAGTTTCGACTGGGGCTCGGAAGCTTCGAGATTTGCGCCTGCGTTACGTTGGTCGCGATCTCGGAAGTATGTGTCTCCACGCCCGTGGCGGCCGTAATCACCTGCGTTTCAAGCTGAGCGGCCTGCGTCGCCAGCGCGAAATCCTGGCTCTGCGTCGCGCCGATCTGTACGACGACTGTCCGGTTCTGCGGGGCGTTGCCGATTCGCCGAACGCTCACGTCGTAGGTGCCCGGAACGAGACCCACGAGCGTATACGCTCCGGCATCATTCGACTGGGTCGTGCGAACGCCACCGCTATTCTGATTGCGCGCGATGATCTGCGCGCTGCCGACCGGCGCGCCCCCCTGGCCAGTAACCGTCCCGCGAATAGTACCGGTCGTGTTCTGCGCGAAGAGGTTACCGCCCGCCATGCACACGAGTGCCAGCGCTACGGCCACCCCACGACAGAATCGATGAAGATTGATCTTGCTTCTATTCATTTACATCTCCTGTTGTCGTTGTACTGCTGAATTCGTTGCGGACTTGCTTGGCTTCAAGTAGAAACAGTCTCCCTTTTGAGTGTTCTTGGTGGCGGGCGCTCCGCCGACTCGCCGCCGGTCGAGCGCCTGATGACCAGCTCCGTCGACACTCTCTCGCGCCGGCGGGGATGATCGTTCTTGTGTGTGACTCCGTGGAGCAGCATCTCCACGGCTCTCGCGCCCAATTCGGCGATGGGCACATGTACCGACGAAAGCGGCGGATCCATGTAGCGTGCGAGTGGGATGTCGTCAAAACCACCGACGGCGATCTCCTCGGGCACTCGCACACCTGACTCACGCAACGCGCTCAGTGCTCCGATCGCCATTGCGTCGTTCGCCGCGAAGATAGCCGTCGGACGCTTCTGCATCGCCAGCAGCTCGATTGCCGCGGCGTACCCTGCGGCGTCTGAGAAGTCACCCTCTCGCTCGAGCGATGCTTCGGGTGTGATTCCAGCATCGCGGAGCGCCATGCGATAACCGCGTAGCCGCTCGGTCGCGTCGTAGTTGCGGGGGGAGCCCTTGATGATCGCGATCCGCCGGTGTCCGAGCTTCACGAGATGCGTCACCATGTCCCGCGCGCCGCGACAGTTCTGGATGGTGAGCGAGTCCATCTCGTTCCCCTTGGCCACTGAGCAAAGCAGAACCACTGGTATGGTGCTCGGCAGGTTGAGCAGCGAATCCGCGTCGAGATCGGGCGACAGCACGACCACTCCGTCGACGCGCCCGCGCATCGCCCGCATCGCGGTCTCGATCTCGTGTTTGTCGGCGTAAGTCCGCGAGATCAGCAGATGGAATCCGTGACGCTGCGCGGTGCTGTCCATGCCTCGAATGATCTCGGAGAAGAATTCGCCATACAAATCGGGAAGGAGGACACCGAGAGTTTCGGTCTTGCTCGTAATGAGGCTGCGCGCGCCACTGTGTGGCACGTAACGCATCCTGCCGGCGAGTTCACGAATGAGTCGCCCCGTCTCTTCACTCACGGGTCCGCTGCCGTTTAGAACTCTGGATACGGTGGCGACGGACATGTTTGCTTCACGCGCAACGTCCTTGATCGTGACCATTCTCCCCCAAGGGTTACTGGCCGATCTTCAGTCCAACGTAACAAATATGTAATCGTTTACATAGAGGGCGCCAGAGATAAGTTCTTACGACCCCAAGGTCCCCGGCGAACGCTGAATTCGGCTCCGCCTTTTTGGGGCCGCTCCCTTCCCTCGTCGCATCGGCGCATTGAACTTTCGCGTGTGAAATACCCGCTGATCGTTCTCTCAATTACGCTGGGCTCCGTCACAGCCTTCACAGCGTGTCGTCAAGTCGCACCCGCCTTCGGGCCCAATCTTCCCGGCGCTCGCCAGAACGCAGAAGAATTCTTCTATTCCGTCGGCTCGCGCTTCACCAACATCCAGAGACCGCCGAGGATCAACTACGCCCGAGCGCAGTTCGGTCACTATGCGCTGACGCCGTCGGGGATCTACAACGACACCACGATATGGCTGGCGATCGGCGCCGACAGCGCGCGACTGTTCGGCGACGAAGGACACTTCTCATACGATCACTATATCGTCAGCGCCAAGCTCTCGACGACTCCGCCCGATGCGCTCACTGAGTCGCGCGAGATCGTCCGCCTCAGGAAGCTCACCGACAACGAGTACGAGTGGTTCACCAACGTCGACGTGGCGCTCGGACGGATCCAGGCGAAAGACATCTCCGACGTGATCGCGGCGGCACTCGCCGCTGGCGAAGGGAGATCTCCCGCGGCGATCCGCGCTGATTACACGACGAGCTTTCCGCGTACCGCTGCGATGCTCGGGCGGTTGTACACGCTCGACACACTCAACACAGCGACCGACGCCGACGGCGCCACGACGTACGAGCTCGCCATTCGTCTCACGCCCGAGATTCTCAAGGCGACGATGCCCCACTAC
>DHJO01000176.1:7357-9663 GCA_002404375.1 Gemmatimonadales bacterium UBA4718
GGCGCTCGCTGGTTCGACGCCTGGGCCGCGAATCGCTACATGCACTTCAAGGTGCGGAGCAAGGGCGGCCACTTCGCGCCGCTCGAGGGCGCGGTTAGACAAATGCCGGAAGCGCTCACCATTCAGGTGGACATGTCGATGAAGATCCTCGTCTTCACCGTCGGGTGGACGGAGATGATGGGCGACTTCGAGTTCATCAACACTTCGCACGAACGCGGCTGGTCGATGCGATTTGCGAAGGAACCGAACTGGACGCTGCCGCCGACAGTCGGCTTCCTGCTCAAGGCGCCGCTTCACCGTCCGTTTCAGGGTGAGGGAATTCCGGTGCGATTCTCGATCAGCGACACCCCCGGCTCGCAGACGCTGCTCAATCGACGCGGCACGCTCGTCGTCCAGGAAAGCGGGATTCTGCGATTCCTCAATCGTCTGAGCGGAACCGCCGTTGGCGATTTCCTCGGCCCATCCGAGCGAGAGGCCAACCGATTCAACGCGGATGCGTTTCGCGCGCTGCGGCAGGATGTGGCCGCTATACTACAGTAGAATTGGCTCGAGGGGTGTCGCCTCAGCCGCACCACCCCGATAAATTTCTGAGCGAAAGCCCTGCGGCGGTTGTACATTCGCGAGTGAGGGAAATCCCTTAGTCGGCTCCTGGCCGGCCCAACCGCCCGGCACACGACACCCTGAATTCCGAGATGATGTCATGACGATCACCACGACCGACAATCTCGCAATCGCGCTCCGGTACCTCGAAGCCATTGAAAATGGCGCGGAAGGAGGCGCCCTCGCGGAATTCTTCACCAAGGACGTCGTCCAGGAAGAATTCCCCAATCGACTTCAGCCAATCGGAGTCCACCGCGAGCTGAACGGGATTCTGGCTGACGCGAAGAAGGGAAAGAAGACGCTGAGGGCGCAGAAGTTCGACGTCCTCAACTCGATCGTCGACGGCGACAACGTTGCGCTGGAAATTCACTGGAGCGGTTATCTCGCCGTGCCAGTCGACACTCTCCCCGCTGATTCTGAGATGCGCGCGCATCTGTCACTATGGCTGGAATTCCGTGACGGCAAGATCGCCCGGCAGCACAACTACGATTGCTTCGATCCCTGGTGGGTGTAGGCTCTCGGCGTCGAGTGCTCTGAGGCTAGCTGACACCCACAAAACTGAAGCAGGGAGCGGGGAGCTAACCACGCCAGGAGCGTTCTAGCTTTTTCCGGCCGCGTCGAGTGTCTCGTTGGTCTCACATACTTAAGGAGAAGTCCGATGAATCGTGACAAGATCTCCCGGTTCGTGCTGCGCGTCGTTGCTCTAGCAGCAGTTCTGGTCGGCATTCTGAGCCTGACCGGGGCGGTGGCTCCGATGAACAGTAGAACCACCGAAGTCATCCTGGGAACGGGGGCGCTTCTCATGGGAGTGGCACTTCTGGTCCTCACGTCTCGCCGTAAGTCAGCCCCGCCTCCGAGTCCAATCACATAGCTCGGCTCCGGAAAACAGAAACGCCGCAAACTCTATGAGTCTGCGGCGAATTTATTTGGCGGTTTCCCGCCCAATCGTGCCACGCGCGCCGTCATTGGAACTCTACGTCCTACCGAGCGGCGGCGGGCAGCTAATCAATTGTCTAAAAGCAATGGAGCTGAGGGGGATCGAACCCCTGACCTCTGCAGTGCGATTGCAGCGCTCTCCCAGCTGAGCTACAGCCCCGCGATTGACGCGACGGACTGTCCTCGAACCAGGCCGAGCTGATCCGTCGCACCGGATCAAAGCAAAAGCCCCGCGGAACAACGCGGGGCCGCTCTTATGTTAAGGTAGCGGATCCGCGCCTGAAGTCAAGACCCAAACGAAGTCTCAGGCCTGTAACTCTATGCCCAACCACAGGATACATGGTGGGCATACGGGGATAGGACGAGTGGCTCGGCGTATGGTAACAACCCCCAGCCAAGCACCTCCAAGCTACCAGCGTAGTTGCCCGACAGCTCCCTGCTTCAGTTATGTGGATGCCCGAGGTTTCACCAGTAGCCTAAGATATATTCCCCGCCGACATGTCGCTCTCCCTTCGCTTTCTCGGAACATCCGCGTCACGGCCAACGGTCGAGCGCAACGTCTCGTCGCTCGCGGTAATCCGCGAAGGCGAGACGCTGATGTTCGATTGCGGCGAAGGCACTCAGCGGCAGATGATGCGCTACGGAATCACCTTTGCCCTGTCCGACATTTTCTTCACCCACATGCACGCGGACCACATGCTCGGCCTCACCGGCTTGCTGCGGACGCTCGCGCTTCAGGGTCGGACCGAGCCGATGAATGTCTACGGACC